>NZ_CP022390.1:331607-663215 GCF_003076515.1 Alcaligenes aquatilis
GTTAAAACGGGTTGTTCAGGTCAATGCCGGATTTGCCCGGTGCCAGGATATTGTTCGGATCCAGGGCGCGCTTGATCGCGTGTTCGACCTGGCGTTTCACCGTTCCGTATGATTGGGCGACCCGCTCCTGAAAGCGTGTATTGACCCGATACACGGCATACCCTTCTTTCTCGAACTCATCGAGCAGTTCATTAAAGCAGGCATCGGCCCGTGCCGTCTCTTGTGGATTGCTGCGATCGTAAAGCACATCGATGACATGGTGCATGTCTCGCCAGCCCACAATGAACTCACCGACGTAATCGAGCCCGTGCTTGTTCAAAATGGTCTTGGCCAGTGTTTTTTGTTTGTCGCATTCGCTGCCACGGGCCTGGCTGACGGGGGCGAACCACATGGAGCCACCGCCTCCGCGCCAGTTGTACAAGCCAAATTCCTGCAAATTGGGCACGCCCGACATCAGTTCGGCGCGGTATTTGAAGGGTTGTGTATCGCCCGCCTCTTCCTGGGTCACCAACGTGCCTTTACCCATTTTCTTGACTGCTTCCTGGACAATTTTCCAGTTCACATCCACTTGCTCTTGTGTACCGTACAGGGCGGCGTAGACGTTCCAGGCTCCCAGGTTCTTGTCTTTCTGGATTTGCTTCAGAACGCTGTCCGGGGTGGCGCCCGGTTCACTCAGGTAGTCGCTGCGCCGCGTATTGCAGGTAGCGGCTTCCCACAGAATATTGGCAATAACCACCGAGTTGGGGATGACCTGGGCAATGCGCAAGGGGCGAATCATCTCCACGATATCGGCAATATCGGCCTCTTGCTCGAACTTGATTTCAAAGGGTTTGTAGACCGGAGGTTTGGGCATGAGCCAAAACCCCATTTTGGTGCAGATGCCGTAATTGGCCTGGGTAAACATCCCGTCCAGAGTGGGACCGTATCCCCATTTGAAAACCTGCCAGGCCTTGTCGCCCGGAACACTGCCCATGCCGGTACGCAATACCTGACCGTCGGCCAGCACCAGCTCCATGCCGCATTGCATCATGAAGTGTTCGCCGTACGGGGTATAGCCCACGCCACGATCCATCGTATTGCCCAACGGGCCGGCAATGGCCGAGGGCGCAGAAAAGGACAGCATGAGAGGAATATTGTTGTCCTCCAGATAGTCGTAGAGCTGCTGATACGTCACCCCGGGTTCGACCAAAGCGGTGCACAGATCAGGGTCCACATGGAGGATCTTGTTCATTTTTTTCAGATCCAGCACCACCTGGCCCCGTTGTCCGGGCGCGGCCGAGCCATAACCGAAGTTGCGCCCAGTGGAAATGGTCCAGATAGGGATCTTGTATTCGTTGCAGATCTTGACGATCTGCTGTACCTGCTCCACGGTGGTGGCCGACAGCACCGCCGAGGGCGTATGCGCCTCTTCGGAGACCGACATCATGATTTTGGTGTAGGGCTGAATCTGTGCCGACTCCAGCAGGACATTTTCCTTGCCCAACAAGGTCTGGAACTGGGTCAGCGCCTGTTGAAACTGGGACTGATCTACCCCTTTGGGTAGCACCATTTGTTTGTTGTTTTGCACGACCCCCTCCTTAAATTTCGAGCATGAACGACACGTGATGGCCGTTTACGTAGTGTGTGTTTTGAATGGCAGATTGTATGGGTGCGGCCCCGGCCAAGGCAGCGCCCAGACCTTGGCTGTCCCGGGTGCTGAGCTGTGCGTGGTGGGCCTGCCAATGCAGACGGCCCTGAGCGCTGCGCAGCAGATCGATCACAATGGTGGCGCTGGCATCATCGACCAGCCCCAGGATTTTTTTAGGCCCTGTCTGCTCTAGCAGGGTTTGCCATTGGCGCAGAAAGGACAAGTCGGTGCTGGTGTACAGCACCTGGGGGGCTGACGCGGGCTGGTACGCCTGTACGCCGCTGAGAAATGCCGACGCGCATTGGCCCGGCGTAAGAATGACATGCAGGGGGGGCGCTTGCTGTACACGGTTTGCCCAGGCAGTGGCGGACGAACCCAGGCTGCCCAGGGCCGATCCTGTCAGTACCATGCCTTTGAGAACCTGACGACGTTGACTGTTCATGCCAGGCTCCTTATTTGCTGGTCGCGCTGGCGGGCACCCGGGCCGGGGAGGTGGACAGATACTGACCTAGCTCCTTGAGGGTGGCATCGCTGATATGGGTCTGCGGAAAGGCAGGCATGGCTCTTAGGCCGCTGCGCACAATAATGGCAAAGAACTCGGGCGGAAGCTGCCGGCCTTTCAGCTCCGGGCCGATTCCTGCTTCGTGACAGTAAATACAGGTTTTTTCGTAGGTTTTCTGCCCCAGTGTCTTTGCTTGTTCGGCGGCAGCGCCTGTCGAAAAACACAAGCTTCCCAGGCCCGCCAATGTCAGCAAGCGAGCCGTTCTGAGAGCGTGGCAAGTGAAGCCTTGTATTGCTGGCCTGTGGTAAGCCATATCCGTCTCCTGGTTACGATTGATTTTGATGTTTTTTGTTAGTAGGGAAGACCAACGTAGTTCTCGGCAAGCAGGCGGGCGCCGTGCTCGGAGTTCATCAGTTGGTTAAATTCTGCTGCCTGAAGTTTGTGATCCCAGTGATTCATGTCCGGGAAGGTGTGCATCATCCGCGTCATGTACCAGGAGAACCGCTCCGCGCCCCAGATGCGTTTCAGACAACGATCCGAGTAGCTCTCTATTTTGTCGCGACACTGGTTCTGGTAGAAGTCCAGCAGCGCCTCCGAGAGGTACAAGACATCACTGGCGGCCAGATTCAGGCCTTTGGCGCCGGTGGGAGGAACAATATGGGCCGCATCACCTGCCAGGAACAGGTTGTGATGGCGCATGGGTTCGGTCACGAAGCTGCGTAAAGGGGCAATGCTTTTTTCAATGCTGGGGCCGGTGACCAGGTTGGCAGAACGTTCAGGCCCCAGACGAGTGCGTAGTTCGTCCCAGAAACGCTCATCGGACCAGTCTTCTACCTTGTCGCTCAAGGGCACCTGAAGATAGTAGCGGCTGCGTGTTTTGGAGCGTTGGCTGCACAGTACAAAGCCGCGCTCATGCTTTACATAGATCAGTTCGTCCGAGACCGGTGGGGTGTCTGCCATCAGGCCCAACCAGCCAAAGGGATACACACACTCGTAGGTTTTCAGGATATCGGCCGGAATGGCGGGACGCGATACGCCATGAAAGCCATCACAACCGACGATGAAGTCACAGTCCAGACGGTGTGTCTGCCCTTCGTGCTTATAGGTGACATAAGGGTGGCTGCTTTCTACTTCATGCAAGGCCACCTCTTGGGCTTCATAGACGGTTGTTGCGCCGATCTTTTCACGTGCCTGCATCAAGTCGCGGGTGACTTCGGTCTGGCCATAGACCACGACATGGCGATTGACCAGTTTTTCAAAATCGACTCGAAACGAGGTGTCGCCAAACACCAGTTCACAGCCATTGTGTACTAGACCGTTCTTTTTCAGATTATCGGTGACACCGGCCTGCTCCAGGGCATCGACGGTGACGCTTTCCAGCACGCCGGCCCGAATGCGGCCCAGAACGTAGTCTCCCGTTTGACGTTCAAGAATGATGTTGTCGATACCGTTTCGGGACAGAATCTGTCCCAGCAGCAAACCGGACGGGCCCGCTCCGATAATAGCTACTTGAGTTCGCATTTTTTTCTCCACCAAGATGTTGCTGTGTTACTCGCTGTTTGGCGTATTGTCGTGAAAAAATCAGCAGGCAAATACATCGAATATGTACTAGCAGCTATGCGTTTTTATGCGAACAGTACTGTTTGAGTAGCCGAATCAATTTTAGGTGTTCTGTCTTCGAGTTGGGCGTGTGTCTATTCCTTTTGCACGGTGAGCGGATGAGCTTAAGACCCTGTCTGCCTGGGCCAGCACACGGTATGTTCGATACTTTGGCATGGTGCGGCGCAGCCGTGGTGAGAGCCGCAGGGTCCGGCCTTATATCGCTGGCTGGCCTGATGCGTGCCGATAAGCCATGACGTTTCGTTCCTGAAAATAGCGCGCGGACGGTACGCCTGAGGCTAGGTTTCTAACGCAGTTCACGCACTTTGCAACGAGTCTTTCCTAGCTCGTCCTTTCGGCAAGAGGTCGCAGCGGTGCCCTCAGCATCAAAATAAATCCCCATGTCTTCTTTCTTGTTGTCGGGCGGGCCGAAGCGATTGGCCGGGTTCCTGTTCTGTTCAAGCTGAGGCAGGCGGTTGCGCTCCAGTTGCTGCTCGCGAGCCGCCTGGCGTGCTTTTTCCTCATTGTTCAGTGCCTTTTGGAAGTTTCTGCTGAACTCCGAGTCCTGGGCTGGAACTCTGGGCGTGCTTGGCGAAGGACTCGCTTGGCCTGGCATGGCGGAAGTCGAGCGCAGTTTTTTAAGATCTTCAGTGGTGACGGAAAAGTCGGTAGAAGCCGCGTGGCTGGCAACGGCAAGGAGACTGAGCAAGCCAATTGCAATGGGATTCAGGTATTTGCGCATCAGAATGTACTCGACGTGAATGAGGTTTGATTATCTATCGCTTGATAGACATTTCATGTTTTTTTGTTGGCATTCGATGCAAAGGGTTTGCCAGAGCACAAACGGCAACAGGGTGAACCAGGCGTCCGCAGCTCAGCCAGATAGCGCCAAGCTTTGCCAAGAGGGCGATAGAACAGAATAATGTCACACACACACACGCGGTCGGACGTTTAATGTGGTTTTCGGAAATAGGCTTGGGAAAACGCATTTAGCACCGTGGCGACGTAACATGTGCTGTGTATCCAGACAAGGCCTTAGGGAGGAGAGGAAATGAGCAGGCAGAAACAAGATCGTAGTGCGTTTTTTTCAGTACGAACAGTCGCTATATCGCTCGTACTCTGTATGGGAGGTGCAGCGGCTCATGCTGCGTCAGTCTCGTTTTCTCATAAGGACTGGGACCTGAGCTGCGATAACACGCTAACTTGCCGTGCTGCCGGTTACGCTGCTGATGGTGAAGAGTCCGGTTCAACGGTTTTATTGACTCGTAAAGCGGGCAGTGGAGAGCCGGTGGCCAATAGAGTCATGCTTGCCCACTATAGTGATGCCCAGTGGCAAAAAGGCTCAGCACCAGAACTTGTTATTGCGGGCCGTAAAGCAGGTCCACTGAGTTTTGCGAGTGACGAAGCATGGCAAATGAACGAGGCACAGTTAGCCCTGTTTTTGACAGCCTTGCAAAAAGATCAGGCAATCTCCTTTCGTGAGAATGGCAGCACCTATGCGTTCTCGGGAGCCGGTTCAAGTGCGGTCTTGTTGAAAATGGACGATGTTCAAGGGCGGGTAAATACCCCAGGCGCTATTTTGCGTAAAGGAAAAGGCAGTGAGTCTTCGGTAAAGGCGCCTATTGCTGCGCCAGTTATCAACCGTGCCCCGGTAGTGGATAAAAGCCTGCGCCCGATGACAGCGCAAGAGGACGCCTTGATCAGGCCTGTGCTTTTGAAGGTGCTAGCCGCTGACCAAGAGCCATCCTGCAGCGCAGACATACTGTCCGAGCCATGGGAAATTGCACGACTGAATCAGCAGTTCTCCCTGGTTGGCGCGCCTTGCTGGCTAGCGGCTTACAACGCTGGGGCAGCCTATTTTGTGATCGATAACACTATGCAGTCTGCTCCGGTATTAGTCAGTACCAGTGCCACTGACTACGATAATGGAACCGTTTCGTCCAGCATGAAAGGCCGTGGGTTGGGCGATTGCTGGAGTTATGAAGCATCGGTCTGGGATGGAGCCGAGTTTGTTGCAAGTGAACGCGGCGACACGGGGCGCTGCGCACTGATTCGAGCGGGGGGCGCTTGGGTTATTCCGGAGTATCTCAGCCAAGTTGTTGGGCCGTGGGGCTGTAAAAAAGCCATTGATGCGGCCTTTGGAGATGGATAAGCTCCGGTTTTGGAGTCTGGGGTTTATTTTTTTTGTGCTCAGTCTGGCGATGGTGTGTTGGCAAGTTGAAAGATGCCGACGGCTTCTGGGCTGGACCGCGATGGTCGCCCGCCTGTTTTGTCATGCGCCTATTTTCGTGGGGCCTGCCGTGGGGCTTTTTGGGGGCCGTCTATGTGGAATAGTTGAAGCTAGGCGATCAAATGCTTCTACGCTGAGAAAGCTAAACCATTGATTTGATTGATATTGATTATTTTATTTCAATGGTTTTAGATTAGCTGGTGCCGATGAAAGGAATCGAACCCTCGACCTTCTCATTACGAATGAGCTGCTCTACCGACTGAGCTACATCGGCTAACCTAAGACAGTAAGTATATCCTGTTTTTTTTGAGTTTGTAAATTCTGCGCGCGCATTTGGGGCGTGGCGTGCTATGTTGGGCGTTTTCAGCCTGTTAAGGGGACGGTGATGCTGGGGATCAAGATCAGTTTGGTAGTAGCGGCTTTCTTGCCTTGGTTGGCAGCGATTTGTGCTAAAGCCGGTGCGGCGGGTTTTACGAATCACGAACCTCGTCCGTGGCTGGCCAGTTTGTCGGGCTGGCGCTCTCGGGCCAATGCGGCGCAGGCCAATGCGTTTGAGGCACTGCCGTTCTTTTATGCGGCGGTGTTGTTGGCCTTGTGGTCGGGGGCAGATGCCTTGCGCGTGCAAAACCTGATGATGGTCTGGATCGCGCTGCGTGTGTTGTATCTGTTGATGTACATCATGGACAAGGCCAGCTTGCGTTCGCTGGTGTGGTTCCTGGCCGTGGCGGTCAATATCTGGATTTTGTTTTTGCCAGTGGTCGTGGTGTAAATTTGCTGCAAAGGGAAAGGGGCTGGTTCCGCCTGAGAAGGTAGAACCAGCCCCTTTTTTATACATCCAGACAACACGCTATCTCATCTGATAAACCGGCCAGAGCAGCGGATGTCTTGGGCTGGGTGCTTGGGGCTTAGTTACTGTGATTTTCCTGTTCTTCAGCTTCAACGCGGGCGCTGACCGCCGAGGGGAACAGATCCCAGCAGGCAATAAACATGGCGGCGATCAGAGGGCCGATCACAAAGCCGTTCAGGCCGAAAATCGACAAACCGCCCAGGGTGGAGATCAGAATCACGTAGTCCGGGATTTTGGTGTCTTTACCCACCAACAAGGGGCGCAGCAGGTTATCGACCAGGCCAATGACCAAAATACCGAAGGCCGTCAGGATAATGCCGGGGACGTAGTGACCCGCGACAAAGAAATAGATGGCGACGGGAGCCCAGATCAGCGAGGCACCTACAGCGGGCAACAAGGACAGGACGGCCATCAGGACACCCCAGAACAAGGCGCCCTGAATGTCCAGGAACCAGAACATGATCCCGCCCAGCGCCCCTTGAGTGGCAGCCACAGCAATATTGCCTTTGACGGTGGCACGCACCACGGTGGTGAATTTGCGAAACAGATGGGTTTTCTGGTTCTCGCTCAAGGGAATCAGTTGGCGGTAGTGACGACCCAGCTCCACGCCATCGCGCAGCAGGAAAAACAGCATGTACAGCATGATGCCCAGGCTGACCAGGAACTGGAAGGTGTTCTGGCCTACGTTCAGGGCTTGTTTGGTCAGGAACTGGCCACCTTGTACGGCAAACTGGGAAAACTTCTCTTGCAGGGATGCGGTGTCATGCAGGCCGAAACGGGCGGCAAAGTCATGCACACTTGGAGGCAGGGCATTGAGGATCTTTTGCAAATAGGCACCAGGGTTCAATTGGCCGCTATTCATCAACTCGTACAGAGAGGCGATTTGTTGAACCAATGACATGGAGATCAGGATGACCGGAATAATGACGATCAACACAATAACCAGCAAACTGATCAGGGCAGACAGCGAACGCCGGCCTTTTGTTTTAGCCAGCAGCTTGCGTTGCAAAGGAATAAACAAAATAGCCAGAACGGCACCCCAGAATATGGCGCCGTAAAAGGGAAGAAGTATCCATACAAAGGCAGCGGAGACCGCGGCCAGTAAAAGCAAAAAAGTACGGAATTGTAAATTTGGCCGGGTGGACATGGAGTTTTTCCATTAGCGTGAATTTGAGCCGATTGTAAGGGGAATCCTGACGACGGGAGTGAATCTTGGTATCCGTTTGCAGGGTTCTGGTCAGTCTTGGAACAAAGGCTCTTTCATATTCTTGTTATATGAGTCTTGCCACGCAGGAGGGCTGCAACAGCTGCTTTAGGTATGAATCGTCAGGTGGGAGCATGTCTGCCTGCGGGTAGCGGCGTCACCTTGGTGGAACCGGAGCTGTCTGGCTCACAGTTCCGTTTGGCGGGCCAGATTCAAGTAATAGCTGCTGCGCCAGACATGCTGGCTGCTGCGTTCGAACCAGCGGTGGGTATCGGTGATATGCAGGGTACGGGAGGCGTCGTCATGGCCTTGCGGAGCAGCCAGAAGCTGGCCGCGAATGGTGCTCAAGCGTTCAGTCAGGGCATGGGCCTTGACTTGTATTTGCTCGAGCCAATCGGCAGGGGCTTGCCCGTGCAGGCTTGCCTGGGCCAGGGTATTGAGTTCGGTGGCCAGGGTTTGGGCTTGCTGATAGCGACTATCGTGCAGATCGCCGTTGGGAGGGTTTTGCAAGCGGCTGCGCAGGCGATGCATGTGGTCAATGGTGTGCAAGAGCGCACTGATGCGGGTGGCTACGGCAGGATCATCCGCTGCGCTGGGGATACGCAGTACAAATTCGTAGGCTTGATCCAGCACGGTTTCGATTTGTTGTAAGTCGGCGGTAGCAGTGTTGGGGCGGCTCATGTTCAGGGTGTGCTGATACAGGTTCAGTAGACGCTGCGCCAGCTCCTCCAAAGTGCGCTGGGTGGTTTCCAGGGCAAGAGCCGGTACTTGTAGCAAGCTGTCGTCCAGGTGGTGCTGGGGACGGGCCGAGCGATCTGGCACCAGTCTTTGCACCCAACGGGCAAATTGTTGCGTAAAGGGCAGGCACAAGGCGGCGCCGATGCTGATGAACAAGCTGTGAAATGCGGCCAATCCGACTGCGCCGGGCGGGATGTTGATATAGGAACCGGTGGCGTGCATGGCCTTGAGAAACACAGGAAGGATCAGCAGCCCCAATAGACCGGCAATGACGTTGAACAGGATGTAGGCGATGGCCGTGCGCTTGGCGTAGATAGTGCCACCGATGGCGACCAATATTCCGGTCAGGGTGGTGCCGATGGAGGCGCCTACGACAACGGCGGCGGCCTGGTCAAAGCTGACGGCCCCGGCATCCAGAGCGGTCAAGGTCATGGCAATAGCGGCTGTCGACGATTGCAGCACGGCAGTCAGGGCCAGGCCGGTCAACATGATCAGAAAATGAGCACCATAGCCCTGCGTAGGCAGATGAGCCAGGCTGAAACTGGCGGCCAGCCCTTGCATGCCGTCTTGCAACATGCTCAGTCCCAGAAACAGGATGCCAAAACCCGCCAGCGCACGGCCAAGTTCTTTGTAGCGACCGGGGGCCAGCAGTTTGAGCAGGGCACCCAAACCAAGGAGTGGCAGGGTGTAAAAGCCCAGATCCACTTTTAGTCCCAGGCCGGAGACGATCCAGCCGGTCGCGGTATTTCCCAGACTGGCACCGATGACCACGCCAATGGCTTGTGTAAACGAGATCAGTCCTGCACTAACAAAGCCGATCAGGGTGACGGTGGTGGCGGTAGAGGATTGTGCCAGGGCGGTAATCAGCGCGCCTGAGGCAAAGGCCTTGATAGGTCTGCCGGTAAACGCCAGCAGAATCTGCTTGAGAGAGCCGCCTGCAAAAGCCACCAGCCCTTCGGACAGCAGCATCATGCCAATCAGGAACAGACCAAGCCCCCCTAAAAAGGGGAAAAGAGTATCAAGCATATAAAAGTGCGAACAGCGAAATAATCGGCAGGTTCTGGCGAGAAAAGCCGGAACAGAATGTTGGATGGTGCATTATCGCCAGTTACGCTGTCTGTGGAGTGAAATTCTTGAGTGTTGCACACAGGATGTTGGTGCAAGCGTATGGTGCAAATGCAGCGATCATTCTCTTTTTGTGTAGAAAAGCGCTGGGATCCCTATTGCAAAATAGAGGGCAATGTGGATTCTTGTAAAAGCGTGAAGCTGGCCGCAGGGGCCATGCTGCTGAGGGTTTGAAGGTTAGTCAGGCGCAGGCGGTTCAAATGTGGCATTCCGATACGGTATTTGCGAATCAGGGGATGGGCGCTGCGAACGCTATGTTTGATTCCTTAATGGAGCCTGTTCAGGCGCCGAGCAAGAAAAACAATAAGCTGGTGGCTGAAGATGTTGGCAGTTCCAGTGCCGATCGTTATGCCACTGCGTATTGGCATAACGAAATCGCTTGCGATCAGAATTTGCGAGTGGAGGTGACGGGGGCGACGGCGGTGATGAATGGCGAGCGTGTTGATTTGCTGGCCAAGGACCGGCTGGATGTGCAGAACTTTGTTCCATAGAGATCGGCATCACGCCCGCAGGAGCAACGTAGGCGATCCAGGATCGTGATCTGGCCGGAAAAGCCTCTTGCGTAATCAAGAGGCTTTTTCATGGCAGCAGACGTAGAAAAGCCCAGCGACTTGCGTCGCTGGGCTTTGGTATTTTTGGCTCCCCGACCAGGGCTCGAACCTGGGACCTGCGGATTAACAGTCCGTCGCTCTACCGACTGAGCTATCGGGGACCAGCAAAGAAAATAATTATAGGGTAAAGCTATCGAGCTTGTAAAGAGTTATTTTATAAGAAATGTATTTTCATATACGCAAAACTGGATGCAGATTTGGCAATAGGCGTAATTCCTGATTTTTCCCTTGAAAACATACCGTCTGGTCAATAAGGTCCATCGCTCTGTTTTGTAGCAAATGGTTGCAAGCCGGCTGTTTACTGGCTTTGCGCCTGCTTTGCCTGTTTTTTGCTGAATTCTCTGTAGGTGAAAAACTAGGGAAAATGCGTATGAAACCTAGAAAACACGCTGCATTCAATTTGTTGACATTAATATTGTTTATGTCTGAAATATAAATGCTTGCAGTATATGTGCTTCAACTATCAAGCCCCTTTCGTTCCCGTTTCAGGGTTGATCTGTTGAGCCGTTTTGCTTCAAGAAACAGGAGGGGTGCGGGAATTTGACGCTGGTAAATCAGCGTTCAGGCGGTAGGTCTCAGCACTGGATCAAGAGCCGGACAAGACAAGAAATCCGGCATTCAGACGTTTACAGAGAACAGAGAACATGAAAAAAACTATCTTGGCAGCCTTGTTGATGCACGTATTGGCGGCTCCCGCCTACGCAGCATCGAACGTGACCTTGTACGGCGTGGTGGACACCGGCCTGGGCTACGAGCAGTGGAAAGGAAGTGACTTGAACGGTGGCGCCGTCAAACAAAGCCGTTTTGGTCTGTATGACCAGGGTTGGATGGGTAATCGTTGGGGCCTGAAGGGC
This sequence comes from Alcaligenes aquatilis, assembly GCF_003076515.1. Taxonomy (NCBI): domain Bacteria; kingdom Pseudomonadati; phylum Pseudomonadota; class Betaproteobacteria; order Burkholderiales; family Alcaligenaceae; genus Alcaligenes; species Alcaligenes aquatilis. The sequence goes on from NZ_CP022390.1 coordinate 342,945, forward strand.
AGCGAAGATCTGGGCGGCGGTCTGAAAGCCAACTTTGTGCTGGAAAGCGGCTTTGATTTGAGCACTGGCAATATGCGCCAAGGCCGTTTGTTTGGCCGTCAAGCGACGATCGGTTTGAGTGGGGATTCCTGGGGGCGTGTGGACCTGGGCCGTCAAACCACGGTTACTTCCTTGTACGTTGCCGGTGTGGCCAGCCCCTTTGGTGGTAACGGCTACCAGTACGGTGTTGGCGCTGCATTCAACGCCGCCAATACGGTTCGTTATGACAATATGGTCGCCTACCAAAGCCCCGAATTTTCCGGCTTTCAGTTTGGTGCGGGCTACTCCTTCAACACCAATGGCACCCAAAAGTGGGATCGCAGCGGTTTGACGGGCAATGCCATCAACAGCGATGACGCGAATGTCAAAGCCTTTAGCGTCGCCATGCGCTATAGCGATGGTCCGTTGAAAGCCGCCTTGAGTTTCGACCAGGCCCGTTATGGTTCGGCGCGTGAGCAAGGTGGCAACCTGGTTGCGGCTGAAAGCGGCAATGTCAGCGCCTGGAGTCTGGCCGCCAGCTACCAATTCAGTTTTGCTACGGTGCATGCTGCCTTTGGTCAAAGCCGCAACGGCTACATCGGTGGCTCGCTACAAACAGAACAGTTTGGCCCTGGTCTGCGCAAAGACCTGAAGGTCAATTCCTATGCCTTGGGTGTGACCGTTCCTACCGGGAAGGCCGGTTCGGTTCTGGCTTCCTGGACCATGGCTGACCCTCGTTCGACGCCACGCAGCACGGATGATGCCAAGACTCAACACGTGTTCAGTGCTGGCTACCTGCACAATCTGTCCAAGCGCACCAACCTGTACGCCATTGGTTCCTATGCTCGCAATATCGGTTACTACAACGATCTGAAGAGCACGGTTGCTACGGTCGGTATTACGCACCGTTTCTGATCTTTCTGACTGATTCTGCCAGTCCCGGGTCGACGTAGTGCGTTAGCAGCGGCGGCATCGTCCCGGGCAGGGGCTAGGTCAGGGGAAAAGAGCCACAGCGGGGCTGCATCAACATGCAGTCCCGCTGTCCTTTATAAGTGGGTGGATTTTGTTTGTCCAAATGTTAATAACGCCGCTTCTTCGTGATGGGATGGACGCGTTTTGCAGGGACAAAAAAAATCAGCCCAAAGCAAATGCGATGGGCTGATTTTGATGGTTTTCTTGGCTCCCCGACCAGGGCTCGAACCTGGGACCTGCGGATTAACAGTCCGTCGCTCTACCGACTGAGCTATCGGGGACCAGAGAAAAAGAATATAGCATGTATTTTTAGAAATGTGCAAGCCTTTGTGGGCGGGAGCGATAAAATTGTTTGCACATTGATGCTGTTTTCAGGATGGCTAGGCGAGGTCTTGGCCTTGATTGAACCCCGTTGTTCGATATCGCTTCAGGCACACCCTTCTGTTTTTGGTGCGCTGTAGGGGCTGCTTCGTCATTGTGGAGAATGCGGGCAGGGACAACATGGCCGCAGTGCAAGGCAAAGGGTAGAATCGACATCTTATTGTCCTTACTGACTCTTTTTTCGCCGGGGCCAATAGCTCTTGCGCTAACCATGTCGCCCTGCAAAGTGATGAATCCCCATGCAAGTTAGTCAAAGCCCCAGTGCGCAACGCAGCTCCTTTTTAATTGGGCTGGCGCTGTCGGGGGGCGGTTCTATTCTTTTCTCCGCCAAGGCGGTGGTTGCCAAGCTGACCTACCAATACGATGTCAACGCCCTGACCGTGATTGGCTTTCGCATGTTGTTGTCCTTGCCTTTCTTTCTGGCTATCGCTCTATGGCAGGTAAAGAAGGTACGTCAGGGCAAGCTGGCCGCACTGACTGGCCGCCAGAAACTGGAGCTGGTGGTGCTGGGCTTTCTGGGTTATTACCTGGCCAGTTTGCTGGATTTCATTGGCCTTGAATATATTTCGGCAGGATTGGAGCGGCTGATTCTGTTTTTGTCGCCTACCTTTGTGCTGCTGTTCTCCGCCGTTTTTCTGAAACGACGGATTTTGCCTAAGCAGTGGCTGGCTCTGGCGCTGGCTTATCTGGGGGTAGGGCTGGTCTTTATACAGGATTTGAGCCTGACAGGCGATGATGTGTTGCTGGGCGCGCTCTGTGTGCTGGGCTCGGCCATTTCCTATGCCATTTACTTGATTGGCTCAGGCGAATTGCTCAAAGCGATTGGCTCTACACGGCTGGTGGCTTATGCCATGTCTTTCTCGGTGGTCTATACCCTGATCCACTTTTTTGCCGTGCTTGGCTGGCAGGGTTTGGTGCAGCCCGCTCCCGTTTATGGTCTGTCCATGATCCACGCCGTCTTTAATACGGTCTTGCCAACTTTTATGACGATGTGGGCGGTGGAACGTATTGGCGCGCCCATGAGTGCTCAAATGGGTTTGATTGGCCCGGTCTCGGTCTTGTTTCTGGCGAACTGGTTCCTGAATGAGCCCATTACGCTCATGCAATTGCTGGGTACGGCCTTTGTGCTTAGCGGCGCGATGGTCTTGAGCCGCCGCTAAGTCCCTGCACAGGCTGGCTTACTTGCCGTTGTTTGCCAGCCGTTTTTCGATTTCGTCGCGATGTACGTCGTAGGTGGTAAAGCCGGCCAGATTTGCGGGCATATTCAGTTTGTCACGGTGGATCAGCGTCTGGCGAATATCATCCAGGCCACTGCGCCAGTGTTCGCGCATGGTCATGCGGCCAAACTGGTAGTCCTTGTAGTGCTGTTCGTAGGGCTGGTTGCGATAAATCAGGTGCACCACGTTGTAGCGTTTGTTGCTGGCCAGCTCTTCGGCCAGACGGCAAGGCAGCAGTTCTTTGCGTTGCTCTTCGGGGATCAACGGCAACAGCTCTGACAGGATATGACGCATGTACTGCGAATGACGCATGTCCTCGGTCACCATACGCGTACGGCTGGAGTAGCGGATTTCGTTCAGGCGGTCGCTGACTTCGCCCATATTATTGGGCACCGGGCCACGCGCACTCCACAAATCCACTTGAAAAACCAGGGTGTCGCGGCGGGGGGACTGATCCAGCACGTAAGACAGCGGCGTATTGGAGACCAGGCCACCGTCCCAGTAATACTGCCCATCAATTTCCACAGGGGCGAAAGCTGGGGGCAGAGCGCCCGAGGCCATGAAGTGCTCGGCCCGCAGCGTGGTGCGATGGTTATCAAAGTACACAAAGTTACCCGTGCCCACATTGACCGCGCCGACCGAAATGCGCTGACGTTTGTCGTTGATGCGATCAAAGTCACACAAGCGCTCCAGCGTGTCTTTCAGTGCGCTGGTGTCGTAATAACTGGCCCCTTCGGGCACGCCCGGTGTGGCTTGCATCGGTGGGGGGAAACGGGGGCGGAAAAAGCCGCGCTGTCCCAAAACCAGGGCATTGCTGGCATTGAAGGCGCTGATGGCCTCGCGCATCACATCGTTAATGCCAAACAGGGCGCGCTCCAGGCAGGCCGGACTTGACCAGCCATAGTAGGGCTCACAAATGGTGTTCCAGAACTCTCGCAAGCGCTCTACCTGCCGCTCGGGGGGATTGCCCGCAATAATCGCGGTGTTCAGGGCCCCAATAGAGATGCCGGACAAACAGTCGGGCTCGATTCCTGCTTCCAGCAAACCTTCATACACACCGGCTTGGTAAGCCCCCAAGGCGCCACCACCTTGCAACACCAGGGCGACGGTTTCGTAGGGTGGCAAATAAGAGGGACGGGCAAAAGCGGGGACGTCTTGCGCTTGTGGCGTAGGAACAGTATTCATGGCATCACTCGGTTCAAGAGGTGGGCAGGAGAGCGGGACTTATGATCCCTTCTGTTTATGCTGCACTGCAGCAAGGATACCATTGCCGCCGGTCTTCACCCTTTCAAGAATGCAAACTTGCGTCAATTTTCCGTGCCTGACGAGCCCGGTTCCGGGCTGTGCAGATGTTGCGCAAAGGCGCTTAAAACCTGGCTGCGGTAGCGTTCCTTGTGTAGCACCAGAGATAGACGACGCTTTAAGTCCAGAAAGGGCGTATCCAGAATACGTAGTCGCTGATTGGCAACAGCATCCTGGGTGGCCGCTTGTGGCAGGCAGGCCAGACCTAGCCCGGCGATGACGGCCTGTTTAATGGCTTCCACCTGGCCCAGCTCCATCAGCACATGCCCGCCAGGCAGCACATTCAGGGCTTGTTCGGTCAGCGCACGGGAGGCCGAGCCACGTTCGCGCATGATCCAGCTCATGCCCGCAAAGTCCTGTTTTTTCAAAGTGGTTTTGGTGGCCAGTGGGTGGTCGGGGGCGGCGCAGACCACCAGCGCATCGTCGCGCCAGATCCAGGCTTCCAATTGCGGATGGTTGACCGGACCCTCCACGCAAGCGATGTCGCAGCTGTGCTCGAGCAACTGGTTGATGATGTTGGCCGTGTTGTCCACCGACACATGCAGGGACACGCGCGGATGCTGGCGTACAAATGGCCCCACCAGATCCCCGATCAGGTAGTTACCGACCGTATTGCTGGCCCCAATGCGAATTTCGCCACGCAGCTCGCGCTCGTCCTGCTGGCTTTGCATCTCTCGCAGACGCTCCAGGATTTCGCGCGCGTGCGGCAGCAATTGCTTGCCACGACTGGTCAACTGCATGCGCCCTGGTGTGCGTTCAAACAAGGGGCAATCCAGCTGCTTTTCCAGTTCGGCCAAGGCCATGCTGGCGGCGGGTTGGGACAAGTGAATGTTGGCCGCGCAAGCGCGCACCGTGCCCAAAGTGGCAATGCCGACAAACACTTCCAGTTGTCTGATGCTGATCGCATTCATGATAAATAAAATTGATACTTACGATAAGTAATAATGAATTTTTTAATACTCGGGGTCAACCTAAAATTACTTTTACTTATTACATACCTGGAATGACGAGATGAGCAGTGTGACCGATTTACCCGCAGGAAGCACAGCCCTGAAAGCGCAGGGCAAATCGGGTTTCTCTCTGAAGCCGTCGCGTTGGTGGGGTTTTTTACTGGCGGTGGCTGTGGGGGTTACCGCCATGGGCCTGGGAAAATTGTGGCCTTTGATTGGCGGTCCTGTCTTTGCCATTGTGCTGGGAATGGTAGTGCGTAACAGCATGGGCGTGGCTCCGGTGTTTCAACCTGGTTTGCGTTTTTCGTCCAAAGTGCTGTTGCAATGGTCGATTATTGGCCTGGGTTTTGGCCTGAGCCTGCCGCAAGTGATGCGTACCGGCATGGATTCACTGGCCGTCACCTTGGTGACGCTGACGGTGGCGTTTGTGACAGCATTGCTGCTGGGCCGTGCCTTGGGAATTCCGTCCAAGCTGCGTACCTTGATCGGGGTGGGGACGGCGATTTGTGGCGGTTCGGCGATTGCGGCGGTGACACCGATTCTTAAACCCGAAGAGCATGAAACGGCTCTGGCGATCTCGACCATTTTTATCTTCAATATTGTGGCGGTGCTGATTTTCCCCTTGGCCGGTCACATGATGAATATGTCCGACGCCGGTTTTGGGGTATGGGCGGGCACGGCCATCAACGATACGTCCTCGGTGGTGGCGGCAGGGTATAGCTACAGCCGTCAGGCTGGTGACCACGCCACGATCGTGAAATTGACGCGTGCCACCCTGATTATTCCTATCTGCCTGATTCTGGCTGGCCTGGAAATGTGGCGTTCGCGTCAGGCGGGTCGGGATTTTGACCTGATGCGGGTGTTTCCTTGGTTCATTGTCTGGTTCATGGTGGCCTCGGCAATGCGCTCGCTCGGGTGGGTGCCGGTGGAGTGGTTGGAACCGCTGCGTTTCCTGGCTGAATTCCTGATGGTGCTGGCCCTGGCTGCGATTGGCTTGTGCTCGGATTTAAAGGTGATGGCACGAGCCGGCGCGCGACCTGCCTTGCTGGGCCTGGGAGTCTGGATTGCAGTTGCCGTCAGCAGCTTGTTGGTTCAGCGCTGGATAGGTGTCTGGTAAGGCGGGGCAGTAAAAAGCCCCTGGCAGTGGGGATAATCCTCCACTGCCAGGGGTTTTTTTATGTGCTGCTTGTGTGCTTAAACGAACCAGGAAGCCGGGCTGCGGTTCAGCGCCACGCCCACGATATAGGCAAAGATGGCAATCGCGATCAGTGCGGCCACACCTCGGCTAAAGGGGGTTTTACCGCGTTTGATGGCATAGCTGCCTACCACGATATAAACCACCAACAGCACAATTTTGGTTATCAGCCAGGGTTGGTTGGCCGCGGCGCCCAACATGCCGGCCAGTGCTAGACCACAGACCAGCAAGACGGTATCGATCACATGTGGGGCAATGCGCACAAAGCGATTCTGCAAACAGGATGAGCCGGACACTGACCAGAAGGCCCGAATAATAAAAAACAAGATGCTCAGCCCGGCGGCTGTCATGTGCAAGTGTTTGAGGGCCATGTAAGTCATGCCTGGTATTTCCTTCTGAAGTTCAGGTTGCAGAAAAAGGCAGTATACGCAGGCTGGGACTTAAAAGTTTTTTTGCGCCCGGGCCTGTGTCTGCCTGGGCGCAAAGTACAGCCGTATTCAGAGTTGATTGACGGGCAGCTTCAGATAGACCTGGCCATTACTTTCTGGCTTGGGGAAGTGGCCTGCCCGGATATTGACTTGGATGGATGGCAGGATCAGGCGCGGCATGCCCAGGGTTTTATCGCGTGCTGTGCGGCGCTCGCAAAATTGCTCCACGCTGATGCCATCGTGTACATGGATGTTGCCCTCTTTTTGTTCTTGAACCGTGCATTGACATTGAGGTTCCCGCCCTTCAGGCGGATAGTCGTGACACATGAACAAGACCGTCTCTGCGGGCAAGGCCAGCAAGCGCTGGATGGATTCATACAACTGGCTGGCGCTGCCCCCCGGAAAGTCGCAACGGGCGGTGCCGACATCGGGCAAAAACAAGGTGTCGCCTACAAAGACGCCCAGCCCTTGAACGTGATAGGCCATATCGGCTGGCGTGTGGCCGGGTACGTGCAGGGCTTGCACCTGAATCGCACCAATCTGGAACTGTTCCTGATCCTTGAACAGCGTATCAAAGGGCGTGCCATTGGCCTGAATTTCGGCCTCTATATTAAAGATGCGGCTGAACGTGGACTGCACTTGCTTGATGTGCTCACCAATGGCGATTTTGCCGCCCACTTGTTCTTGCAACCAGACCGCAGCAGACAGATGGTCGGCATGGGCGTGAGTTTCCAGGATCCATTGCACGTCCAACTGCTGCTGGCGCACAAAATCCACGACCTTTTGAGCCGAGACAGTGCTGCTGCGGCCAGAGGCGGCGTCATAGTCCAGCACCGAGTCGATGATGGCGCATTCGCGTTGGCCTGCGGCATAGACCACGTAGGTGAACGTGGAGGTGTCTGTGTGAAAGAAGCTGGCGACCTGGGCTTGTAGCATGTCAGACCTCTTGTTGCTTATAAAATATTAAAAGATATTATATAATAATATATATTGTGTTTTTGTAGAACGATATGGATCAAACAAAATTGGACGCCTTGCGGCAGGTAGCAGGCCAAGCCAGCAGCCTGCTGGCCAGCCTGGCCAATCCCGACCGCCTGATGATTCTTTGCACCCTGGTGCAGGGAGAATGCAATGTGGGAGAGTTGGCACAGCGCAGTGGCATTGCTCAGCCTACTTTATCGCAGCAATTAACAGTTTTGCGGCGCGAAGAGTTAATTGCCAGCCGCAAAGAGGGTAAATACGTTTATTACCGTTTGGAGAATCCAGCGGTGCTGGCGGTAATGCAGACTTTATATGGAATCTTTTGCGCCCCGGGAGGCACTGATGATCACAATTGATTGGGCTTCGTTTACACCGTGGAGCGCCTTGTTTGGGGGCGCTTTGGTGGGTTTGGCAGCCTCTATTCTGGTGCTGTTCAATGGTCGGGTGTTTGGCATATCCGGCTTGTTGTCCGGCACCTGGAGCGGGGAGGCGGGGGACAAGGGCTGGCGTTGGATGGCTCTGTTAGGTTTGGCGGCGGCACCCTGGCTGTATCGCTTGCTCGGGGAAAGTGTGCCTGCCGTACAGCCGCAGCCCTGGATGTGGGTGGTCGTGGCCGGTTTGCTGGTGGGTTTTGGAACTCGTCTGGGTTCAGGTTGCACCAGCGGGCACGGTGTGTGCGGCCTGTCGCGCCTGTCGCCTCGCTCTTTGGTCGCAACGCTTGCTTTCATGGCCAGCGGTTTTTTGACTGTGTTTGTGCTGCGTCATCTGGTGTAAGGAGCTTGCCATGCAATATTTCATCGCTTTAATTTCCGGCCTGATTTTTGGTTTGGGCTTATTGATTTCCGGCTTGGCCAATCCTGGCAAGGTGCTGGCGTTTCTGGATCTGGCCGGGGCCTGGGACCCGTCTTTGGCCTTGGTGATGGCTGCGGCGATTGCGGTGGCGATTGTGCCCTTCACTCTGGCGCGTCGTCGTCCTTGTGCGTTTGTGACGGGTCAGCCCATGAACCTGCCCAAGCAACGTCAAATAGACCGTCCTTTGGTATTGGGTTCCCTGATTTTTGGTGCTGGTTGGGGGATAGCGGGCTTTTGTCCGGGACCGGCCGTTGTGCTGGCGGCGTCGGGCGCGCCCTTGGCGGTGTTGTTTTTAGTCGCAATGCTGATCGGAATGTGGGTGGCAGGGCGGGTGCGTGGCTAAATGCCACGTCACACAGCCTTAACCCAAATGAGTGCTGGGAGCCGGAACCTGATCCGGCTCCATATTCACCAAACCCTGCAAAATGCCGCAATGCTCCAGGCCACCAGCTTGTCCGCAGCGGTGGCGAAGCTCAATCAATTGCTTTTGCAGGTGTTCCAGTTCCGCAATTCGTACGGCAACGTGCTCGATGTGCTCATCGAGCAATTCGTTTACCGGGGCGCAGTCTTGCGCCGGACCGTCCATGAACGCCAACAGACCGCGAATTTCTTCGTGCGTCATGTCCAGGCTGCGGCAGTTGCGGATAAAACGCAGCCGTTCCAGATGGATAGTGCGATATAGGCGGTAGTTGCCCTCGCTGCGCTCAGGTTCGGGCAGCAGCCCGACCTTCTCGTAATAGCGGATGGTTTCGGTGTTGCAGTGGCTTTTTTCAGCCAGCTCGCCAATTTTCATTGCTTTGCCTCCAATAGGCTTGACCTTGTAGTTACTTTAGGCTTTCTACTGGTCTCATGCAAGAAGCGAGGAACTGCTATGACATCAGCGAACAATACGTCCAAGCCCGAGGTGGGGCAGCGCACATCATCGGCCTGCCAGACCGGCCATGAGCATAGCCATGATCATGGCCATGCGATGAGCGATCACAACCATGGGCATGATCACCGTCACGACCATGCTGCGCAGGCGTCACACGCTCACGAAGGGGCGTGCTGCTCGGCGCCTGTTTTGGGGCCATCGGTCGCGTTGGCGGCCAGTACTTCTACCCGTCTGGTGGTGCATATTGCCGACATGGACTGCCCGGCGGAAGAGAACATGATTCGCTCCGGCCTGAAAAAGCTGGATCAGGTCCAGAGTCTGGGTTTTGATTTGATGCAGCGGGTTTTGACCGTGGATCACGTGGAGGGCGCTCGCGACAAGGTGCTCAGTGCCCTGCGTGGCCTGGGTTTTGAGCCCCGCATGGCTGACGAGAAGCCTGTAAAGCAGGTCTCGCCTAAACAAGGTCTGATCCGCATTGCCGGGGCTGTGGTGCTGGCTTTGGCCGCCGAGATCAGTCATTGGCTGGCGGCACCCGAGTGGCTGGTCATTATTCTGGCTCTGGCGGCGATCTTGTCCGGCGGCGTTCAGGTCTACAAAAAAGGCTGGATTGCGCTGCGTAATGGTCAGCTCAATATCAATGCCTTGATGAGTATTGCCGTTACCGGCGCGGTGCTGTTGGCCCAATGGCCCGAAGCCGCCATGGTGATGTCCTTGTTCAGCCTGGCTGAATGGATTGAGGCCCGTTCCCTGGACCGCGCCCGTAACGCGGTGGACAGTCTGCTTAAGCTGGTGCCCGATGAGGTGCTGGTCAGTGCCGATGGCAAGGACTGGCAACGCGTACCGGCCAATCAGGTACAGGCTGGCTGGCAGGTGCGAGTGGCCCCTGGTGAACGGTTTGGTCTGGATGGTGAAGTTCTACAAGGTCAAAGCACGGTAAATCAAGCACCTATTACGGGAGAAAGCGCCCCCGTAGATAAAGCCCCTGGTGATGAAGTCTTTGCAGGCACCATCAATGGTATGGGCGAGCTGGTCTATCAAGTCCAGGCTGCGCATGATGACACCTTGCTGGCCCGCATTACGCGCTCGGTACAGGAAGCCCAAGCCAACAAGGCCCCGATTCAGCGTTTTGTGGACCAGTTCTCTCGCATCTACACCCCCTTGGTGGTGGTGGCGGCAGCCTTGATGGCCGTGGCCTTGCCCCTGATCTGGGACGTGAGCTGGTCTGAGTCCGTGTACCGTGCTCTGGTTCTGCTGGTGATTGCCTGCCCTTGCGCACTGGTGATTTCCACCCCGGTGGCGGTGGTCAGTGCCTTGGCCAGTGCCGCACGTGCCGGTATCTTGATTAAAGGCGGCGTGTATCTGGAACGGGCTCGTCAATTGCGCTACCTGGCGGTGGACAAGACTGGCACCCTGACTTTGGGCGAACCTTCCTTGAGCGAATACGGCAGTTTGCGTCCAAGCCTGTCGGATAGCGAAGTGCTGGATATGGCGCTTGCCTTGGCCGAGCGTTCGGATCACCCCGCTTCGCAAGCGATTGCACGTGGTCGCGTGGCATCGGGCCTGCTAAGCCTGGACCAGTTCGAGGCCTTGGCCGGCAATGGTGTGCAGGCACAAGGGGCGACAGGCCAATTGCGTCTGGGCAAGCGTAGCTGGGTGCTGGGCCAGAACCAGGCCCAGTCCAGTCAGGGCGAACAGCAAGCCGTAGAGAGCGGTGCCACCATGGTGTATCTGGGTGATGAGCAAGGGCTGCTGGCCTGGTTCGCCATGATGGATACCCTGCGTCCCACCACCACCCCAGCGATCCGTGATCTGCAGGCGCAGGGCGTGCAAGTGGAGGTGCTCTCGGGCGACCACGAACAAGCTGTGCGCCATGTAGCTCGGCAAGCCGGAATCAAGGATTTCCGAGGCGGGTTGCTGCCACAGGATAAGCTGGACCGTATCGAGGAAAAGCTGGGCAAGGGCCTGGTGGCGATGGTGGGCGATGGCATCAATGATGCGCCTGCCCTGGCCCGTGCGGATGTAGGTATCGCCATGGGGGCGCTGGGTTCAGACATTGCAATTGAAACTGCTGACGTGGCCTTGATGGACGATGATCTGGGCAAGATTGCCTTGCTGATGCGTCAGTCGCGCGCCTTGCATGCGGTGCTGTGGCAGAACATCAGCCTGGCCTTGGGCATCAAGGCGGTATTTTTGGTGATGGCCCTGACCGGACAGGCCACCATGTGGATGGCGGTGTTTGCCGACGTGGGTGCCAGCTTGCTGGTGGTGCTGAACAGCTTGCGTCTGCTTCGCGCCCGCCATCCTTGAGTTCCGTGTTTCGTGCAATTGAGCCCCACCTCTTTTAGGTGGGGTTTTTTTATGCTTCATTCTTATGTTGCGTCAAATAAGCCCATCACTAACGTGAAGTTGATTTGACACACAGTAGTATCATTAAGGCTTCATTTGAGTTTGGGCCCCGCTTGTTTCTCATCTGTGTCGAGCAGGCTGGGCATGACAAGGACGCGCGATGATTGCACTGCTGGAAGCGGGTCGAGCCGGGCTCCTGGGGCGAAAACATTGGCTAAATAACCTGCTGGCTGGTTTGGTGGTGGGGGTGGTGGCCTTGCCGCTGGCCATGGCTTTTGCTATTGCATCTGGAGTCAAGCCCGAGCAGGGTTTGTATACCGCCATTATTGCCGGTTTGGCGGTTTCTTTATTTGGTGGCAGTCGGGTCCAGATTGCCGGGCCGACGGGCGCTTTCATTGTCATCTTGTCCGGGGTGGTGGCCCAGCATGGCGTGGCTGGGCTGCAAATTGCCACGCTGATGGCTGGGGTGATTTTGCTGCTGCTGGGCCTGTTGCGCCTGGGGGCGGTCATCCGCTTTATCCCCGATCCGGTCATTGTGGGTTTTACCGCAGGTATTGGGGTGATTATCTGGGTGGGCCAGTGGCGGGACTTTTTTGGCCTTCCCGTTGTCGAGGGGCAGCACTTTCACGAGAAGCTCTGGTTCTTGCTACAGAACCTGCCTTCACTGGATGGGGCAACCACGCTTTTAGGTGCCTTGTCCTTGGCTATTTTGATTCTGGTCCCCAAGGTTCCCAGTCTGGTGCGTTTACCCGGCCCTTTGGTGGCCTTGGTGCTCATCACGCTTATCCAGGCGATATTCCGTTTTGAGTCGGTGGCCACGATCGGTTCCAGCTTCGGGGCCTTGCCCAGTGGCTTGCCGTCGTTCCAATGGCCAGACATTACCTTGACCCGTGTGGTGGAGTTGATCGGGCCTGCCTTTGCCATTGCCATGCTGGGCGCGATCGAGTCCTTGCTGTCCGCGGTCGTGGCCGATTCCATGACTGGGACCCGCCACGACTCCAATCAGGAGCTGGTCGGGCAGGGGATTGCCAACGTGCTCTCGCCCTTGTTCGGCGGAATCGCGGCGACCGGGGCGATTGCCCGTACCGCTACCAATATTCGTAATGGTGGCGACAGCCCCATCGCCGGTATCGTGCATGCGGTTTTCCTGGTGCTGGTTTTGTTACTGTTAGCGCCGATGGCCGCCTATATTCCGCTGACGGTGCTGGCTGCCATTCTGTTCATGGTGGCCTGGAACATGAGTCAGGCCAAGCTGGTGCTTCGTTTGCAGCGTCGCATGCCCCCGGCTGACTTATTCATTTTATGGGTGACGTTTGCGCTGACGGTATTTGCGGATCTGGTCGTGGCCGTCAACATCGGGGTGGTTCTGGCCATGTTGTATGTGCTCAAACGCACCTCAGATGGGGTGCAGGTGCGGGCGCTGGAAGGCCGTCGTTTGCAGCGGGCATTGGATTTGCCCCTTAACCAGGAGCTGCGCCAGGATATTTCGGTGCTCACCTTGGAAGGGCCCTACTTTTTTGCCAGCGTGGAGGCGGTGAATCGTTCCTTGCTGACGGTGCCCGAGCCGGTTCGGGCCGTGGTCCTGCGTCTGAATTACGTGCCTTTTGTGGATGCGACGGCCATGCAGGCTCTGGAAACCGCCCTGGCGGAGCTGGAGCAGCGCAATGTCATGGTGGCTCTTTGCGAAGCCAACGAGAAAGTGACTCGTAAGCTGGTACGCATGGGACTGTTCAAGCAGATTCACGCCAGTCGTGTGTTTGATAGTTTGCAGAACGCTTGGGAAAGTGTCAGCGAGACTCTGGACCACCGGGCCGGCAAGGAGAAAGACGTGGCCCTGTCCGAAACAGGCGTGATGACTTAAGCGAAGCGTTTTTGTTAGCCTGCTCGTGACAAGACCTTGTGTGGAATCATCCCCTCGTCAACAACGAGGGGATGATTGTTTGGAGCCAGGCTTGGCAAGAACCAATCCTGTTTTTCCAGTTTTCACTTTTGTTCCCTATTCAGCACGGTACGAAAGCCCACATGCTGGGTAGACAGGGTGGTTTCCTGTGGCTGTCGTGAGGCTGGACGATAGCGTACGCAGAAATTGGCCGCACACAGAAACGAGCCGCCCTTGATGACGCCCGTTGCCGGGTTTGCCTTGGCATCCTTTGCCGCTGCGACAAGGGGTTTGGGTGTCAGGGGCCGATGTTGGGGCTGCCATGCACTGCGTGTCCATTCCCAGACATTACCGACTGAATCCCACAGGCCATAGTTGTTGGCCGGAAAACAGCCCACAGGGGCAGTGCCTTCGTAGCCATCACGCAGCAGGTTTTTGGCGGGGAAGTTACCTTGCCAGGTGTTGGCCATCAAACGGCCACGCACTTCAGGCGTATTGCCCCAAGGGTAGCGTGCACTTTCCAGTCCGCCGCGCGCCGCAAATTCCCATTGCTCCTCCGTAGGCAAATCGCGTCCTAACCAGCGGGCGTAGGCCAGCGCATCCTCGTAAGCAATATGGACGACCGGATGATTGTCCCGGCCATTCAGATTGGTATCGGGGCCACCGGGGTGGCGCCAGTTGGCACCCGGTACCCATACCCACCAGTTGTAATTGCTGGTAGGGGCATGCTGATTGTGCCCGTCGTGGTGATCGTGATCGTGGTCATGCGTCGCTGCCGGTGGCGTAAAGACGGCGGATCCGGGCTGACGATACTGCTCGGGAACCTGAGCATTCGATGGGAATTCCGGCACCCGTTCTGCCTGGGTGACATAGCCTGTGGCCGCCACAAATTGCGCGAATTGGGCATTGGTGACTTCGTGCTGATCTATCTGAAAGGCCTGGACTTGCACGGGGTGTACCGGCCTTTCTTCAGGGTAGCCCTCGTCGGAACCCATCAGAAAGCGCCCGCCAGCAATGGCGACCAAACCGGCCTGATTGGCGACGCCTTGTTTGGCTGGGCCGAAGCCTGCCGGTATGCCGCTATACGCCTGGCAATCGTGCGCTGGCATCGGGGGAGGGGGCAGGACGGAGCCTTGTGCCGCTGCGGGCAGCGGAGCTGTTGCCAGCAGTCCGCATACCGTCAGCAGTGCCTTGGCTCGGGGGAGCTTAAAGGACTTCATCCAGATCCTTGTAGTAGTTCAGGCTGTTGCTGTAGCCAGGGCGGGACGCCAGACCTTCAAAATCCTCCACACCGTTACGCTTGGCATAGTGCTCGTACTCGGCAATCAGCTCTTTCAGCTTTTCAGGATGTGTTTCGGACAGATCGTTCAGCTCGGCGCGGTCTTCGGCCAGATTGAACAGCTCCCAGCGGTCTTTGCCCCACGGTGCATTGGCGTAGACGATTTTCCAGTCACCCAGGCGCATGGCGCGCCGGCCATTCAGCTCCCAGCCTTGGCGGAAGGTTTCATGCACTTGATCGCTGCGACCTGTCAGCACATCCACCATGGAGCTACCCTGCATGGGGATAACTTGGCGGCCACGGTATTCGCCCTTGGGTTGCTCGATCTGGGCCAAGGCCAGAATTGTGGGGGCGATGTCGGTGACGTGAGCTGGGGCGCGCACAAACTCGCCCTGACGTGTAGCACCGGGTACGCGCATGATGCTGGGCACCGAGATACCGCCTTCATACATAAAGGCTTTGTAAAGGTTGAATGGCGTGGAGCCAACTTGTGCCCAGCCTGGGCCGTATTCGACAAAGGAGCCGGGACGGCCTGTGTTCTCGTAGCTGTTGTCGCGATGCTTGTGCGCCCAGGCGCGGGTTTCACCTTCATCCAGCACGGTATTGCCGTCGGCACCGTTGTCGGACAGGAAGATCACGACGGTGTTGTCGTATTGGCCGGTTTGTTTCAGGTGGTCGATGACGCGGCCAATTTGCGCGTCCATGGATTCCACCATGGCGGCGTAGACGGCCATTCGTTTGCTTTCTACGCGCTGCTGCTCAGGACTCAGCGCTTTCCAGCGTGGCCAGGCTGGATTGCCCACATAGCCTTGCATGTCCTGGGGGACTAGCCCCAGTTTCTTCATGCGTTCCAGGCGTTCTTCACGCAGCACGTCATAGCCTGCATCGTAGCGGCCTTCATATTTACGTATGTATTCTTCGGGCGCATGCAAAGGCCAATGCGGCGCGGTAAAGGCCAGGTAAGCGAAGAAAGGCTGGTCCTGGCGCGTGTCTGCGTTCATGTAGGACAGCAGGCGCGAGGCAAAAAACTCGCTGGAGTAAAAGTCCTTGGGCAACTGCACTTGCTTGCCGTTCTCACGGTACAGGGCAACCGGCGCTTTGTTGGCGTCGAACGTGATGATGCCGCTTTGGTCAAAGTGGCTGGCGCCGCCGTGCATCAAGGCATAGGACTGGTCAAAGCCGCGATTGGGTGGGGCGACCTCTTCGGTCACGCCTAAATGCCATTTGCCCGCCATATAGGTGCGGTAGCCATTGTCTTGCAGGACCAGTGGAAAGGGCAGGGCCCGGTCGCTCAGAAAGCCTTCGTAGCCCGGTAGGGCGCGCTGCTGAGGTGTCATCAGTTCGGCCATGCCACCAAAGCCGACCTGGTGGTTGTCCGCGCCGGACATCAGCATGGCGCGGGTTGGGGAACAGAAGGGGGAGGCGTAAAAGTCGGTCAGGGCTACGCCGTCTTTGACCAGGGCGTCCAGGTTGGGGGTGGAGATTTCCCCGCCAAACGCACCTATGTCTGAATAGCCCAGATCATCGGCCACGATCAGCAAAATATTGGGGCGTTGTGTCTTTGTGGCGGCGTGGCTGCTTAGCGTGCAGGCGGCCAAGGCCAGGCCCAGCACGCTGCGCAGCAAATAGGTAGTTTTAGTGCATCGCATTGTCTTGTGTCTCAATCTAGTTATGTTTGTCGTGACTCTCGTCATCTGGCGGACCTCCGATGCAAGTTGCAGATGTGCCCGCTTATGAAGCCGTGGATGCGAGTGCCATAGGGAGTGTCCTCCCGGATTTGATTGAACACGAAGCAGCTTGGAGATTTCCAAGACTAAAAAGGTTTACTTGAATACCTAAAAAGTATGGTGGCTAATATAAATGTTGAAAATCAAGGAGCTAGGCTTGGGTGCCGCGCGCGCTGTGGTTTTCCCTGATAGAGCCACAAAACCTTCTGAATGGAGTGTGTTCATTTGCCGCTATCAAGTTTGGGGAACGCACCAAGCGGTCAGCCAGAAAAATACCCCCACGCTACGCCTTTGGCTTGCGCTCCACCTTGCAGCCTGCATGCCGCCCGGATTCGTCTGGCGCACAGCAGCCCGCAATGGACTGCTGTGTGTCCCGGCTCATCCCCAAAGGTTGGATCTGTCTCCAACTTTTGGGGTGTCGTTACCGAGTAAGGGGGGGAATGATGAAAATTAACGAACCAGCTTGAACTCGTCGTCGCCCATGAAGGCGTAGCGCAAGGCGTCGATCAGGGCCAGGAAGTAAGCCAGCGGGGCCCAGATGGCAAACAGTACCAGGAACAGCAGTCCCATGCCGATCTGGCCCAGGTAAAAGCGGTGTACGCCTAGCCAGCCCAGGAAAATCGCCAACACAATCGCAATCTTGCGGTGGCTGTTGGGTTTGGACATCTCATCTTTTTTGTTCTTGGAAATCCAGATGACCAGCGGGATGGTAATGAGCAAGGCAATCAAGGCCTTACCCCAGTGGACCGTCAGGTAATGCTGGACTTCACGCATCAAGTGGACGAAGTCATCAAACAGAAACCCCAGGTAGGAGGAGAGGTAGCGGATGATGGCCTCGCCAAAGGTCAAGCCCAACATGACGATCAGGAAAATGGCGATGCCTAGAATGATTTTTTGCAGCATGGTGTTTCCGTCAAAAAAACAGCAAATTCAATAAGTACGCGCCTGACGCACGGCTTGTTCCCAACTGAGCATCAGGGTTTGAGCTTCGTCGCGCGACATGGCAGGCTCGAACACCCGATCGCATTGCCACAGCGCCGCGATTTCCGGCAGACCTGAATACAGACCGCTGCCCAGGCCCGCCAGATAGGCTGCGCCCAGGGCGGTCGTCTCAATAGTAACGGGACGCACGACAGGCAGGCCCAACAAGTCTGCCTGAAATTGCATCAGAAGATTATTGGCGCAGGCTCCGCCATCCACACGCAGCTCGTGCAAGGTCGGGCCGCCGTTGGCTTGTACATCTCGATTCATGGCTTGCAGCACGGCGGCGCTTTGGTAGGCAATGCTGTCCAGGGCCGCGCGGGCAATGTGGGCCATGGTAGAGGCACGTGTCAGACCGGTAATGGTGCCTCGGGCTTGGGCATCCCAATAGGGGGCGCCCAGGCCAGTGAAGGCGGGAACCAGCCGTACGCCCTGGGCATCGGGCACGCTGCGGGCCAGCTCTTCAACTTGGGCGCTGTGTTCCAGAGCGCCCAGCCCGTCGCGTAGCCATTGGACGACTGCTCCGCCAATGAAAACACTGCCTTCCAGTGCGTAGGCAGGAGTGTCGCCGTGATGGGCTGCACTGGTCGCGATCAGCCCGTTATGGGATTGGGGAACGTGCGAGCCACAGTGCATTAACAGGAAGCAGCCCGTGCCGTACGTATTTTTGGCCATGCCGGGCTTGGTACAGGCCTGCCCGAACAGGGCGCTTTGTTGGTCGCCCGCCACACCGCAAATAGGGATGGGGCTGCCCAGAATCTCGGGGCTGCAACAGCCAAACTCAGAGGCAGAGCTTTGTACCTGGGGCAATACGCTGGCCGGGATGTTGAACAGGGTCAGCAGCTCCTCGTCCCATTGCTGGCTATGAATGTTGTAGAGCAGGGTGCGCGAGGCATTGGTGACATCAGTGGCGTGGATCTTGCCGCCGCTTAAATGCCAGATCAGCCAGCTATCAATTGTGCCGAAAGCCAGTTCACCGCGCTGTGCCCGCTCACGGGCGCCGGGAATGGAGTCCAGCAGCCAGCGCAGCTTGGAGGCTGAAAAATAGGCATCGATGGGCAGGCCGGTTTTGTTGGTAATGGTGGCTTCGTACCCCTGCTCGCGCAACTGGGCGCAGAAGTCCTCGGCGCGCCTGTCTTGCCAGACGATGGCCTTGTGCAGGGCCTGTCCCGTTTTCCGGTCCCACAGCACGGTGGTTTCACGCTGATTGGTAATGCCTATGGCGTGAATGTCCTGGGGGCGCAGACCGGCCTGCTCAATCGCTTGTCGGGCGGTCCGAAACTGTGTGTCCAGAATTTCCTGGGGATCGTGTTCCACCCAGTCTGTGCGTGGATAGTATTGCTGGGTTTCCTGCTGCGCCTTGGCCAGAATGCGGCCGTCTGCCGCGACAACAAGGCTGCGCGAGCTGGAAGTTCCCTGATCAAGAGCAAGTATGAATGTCATGCGAATGAGGCAGTAAAAGCGGAGCAGACCACAGTGTACTGGCTCTGTGTAGCCTGTGTCCGGTAGCTGAAGGCACCTTGATACGCGAGCAAACAAGTTTCACTGGACGGTAAGAGTTCAGGGGCTAAAATCAGGGTAAATCCCGAGCCAGCCAGTGATTTTTCGGGTGTCTGCTAATTTCAGGTCCAAAGCTCATCTTATGACTACATTAAGTTCCCCCTTATTAACCGATAGAGCCCAGATGATGGGCGCCTTGGCGCGCACCACTCAGGCGGATATGGTCGTGGTGGGGGGCGGGGCAACCGGCCTGGGTGTGGCCCTGGACGCGGCCCTGCGCGGCTTGAGTGTGGTGGTGTTGGAAGCCCAGGATTTTGCCAAGGGCACATCCTCGCGGGCCACCAAGCTGGTACACGGTGGGGTGCGTTATCTGGCTCAGGGCAACGTCAGCCTGGTACGCGAGGCCTTGCGCGAACGCATGCATTTGCTCAGTAATGCGCCGCATCTGGCGCAGCGCCTGCCTTTTGTCATGCCCAGCTACAAATGCTGGGAAACCCCGTTCTATGGGGTTGGCTTGATGGCGTACGACGGTTTGGCAGGGCGGGAAGGGTTGGGCCATACCCAGTTTCTGAGCGCTTCTAAAATTCGGCAACTGTTGCCGGGCGCCCGTCAAAGTGGCTTGAAAGGCGGTGTCAAATATTGGGATGGTCAGTTTGACGATGCGCGTCTGGCTTTGGCCCTGGCCCGTACGGCAGCCTTGAATGGTGCCTTGCTGGTCAATTACTGCCCGGTTGTAGAAGTGATGCACCGCGACGGTAAGGTGTCCGGGGTGCGCTGCCAGGACGGAGAAAGTGGTCAAACCTATACGATCCAGAGTCACTGCGTGGTCAATGCCACGGGGGTGTGGGTGGATCAGGTTCGAGAACTGGATGCGCGGGAAGCCGGGCGTCAATTGCGGCCTATGGTCTCGCCCAGCCAGGGGGTGCACTTGGTGGTCGATCAGACATTTCTGCCCGGTGAACACGCTTTGCTGGTGCCGCGTACCAAGGATGGCCGAGTGCTGTTTGCCGTGCCTTGGCTGGGCAAGCTGATTCTGGGAACCACGGATACCCCCCGGGATGATGTTCCTTTGGAGCCGCGTCCTATGGCCCAGGAAGTGGATTTCATTCTGAAAGAATCTGCGAATTATCTGCAAAAAGCCCCGACTGCGCGGGACGTGCGCAGTATCTGGGTAGGCTTGCGGCCCTTGGTGCGTCCGGCTGCCGAGTCGGCTGCGGGGAAAACGCAATCGATCAGCCGGGAACACAGCATTACGGTGAGCACCAATGGTTTATTGACGGTAACGGGTGGCAAGTGGACAACGTACCGAGCGATGGCTGAGGATGTGCTGGAACGTTGCCAGCAGTCCGGTTTGCTGGGGCCTTTGCCTGCCTGCCGGACTCAGGAACAACGCTTGGTGGGGGCTTCTTATGTAGGCGATCGGCGCTCTTTGGGGCGTACCGCTGGCCTGGATGCTTATGGCAGTGAGGCTGATTGGGTGCAGACCTTGCCCGGAGCCGATCAAGAGCTGGCTCCAGGCCTGAGCGTCGCCATGGTGCGCTTTGCCTGCCGCTTTGAATATGCCCGTACCGTGGAAGACATGCTGGCCCGTCGTTCTCGGCTTTTGTTCCTGGATGCGCGCCTGGCGCAATCACTTGCCCCGGCGGTGGCGGCGATTATGCAAGAGGAAACGGGGCGTTCGCCCGAGCTGGATGCTTTTCTGGCGTTGGCCGAGCAATACGCCACCGTGCCGACGTGCTAGCCGCATCGCAATAAAAAAGGGGCCCACTCATCATGGGCCCTTTTGTTATTTGTGCTCAATGGAACAGGGTCTTGTCATACAGGCTCATGTTCCATTCAATCCCGATACTGCAGGCTTGTCGATGAATCAATCAAAGAATGTGCGAGCCGTTTCAAAGCGTTTGGCGAAATAGGGATTATCCAAAGAATCAATTCGTACGCGCCCACCACTGGAGGGCGCATTGATGAACTGTTGCTTGCCTATATAGATACCGACATGCGAGTTGGGCGTGCCCAGTGTATTAAAAAACACCAGATCGCCAGGGCGTAGCTGCGAGCGGCTGACGCGCCGCGCCGCGCCGGCCTGATCGCTGGTACGACGCGGAACAGGGGAGCTGGATTCCTGACTGAATACATAATGCACCAGCCCACTGCAATCAAAGCCGGTAGATGGTTTGTGCCCGCCGTAGCGATACGGGGTATCCAGCAGGCTCAAGGCGGATAGGACCACGGCGGAACGCCGTTGCTCATCAAGCTCAAAGGTATGGGTAGTTGGAGGGCGTGAAGAAGGGGTATGTGCGCAAGCCGCCAGAAGCAGAGTCAGGCACAGGGTAAGCAGACGTTGCGTAAAAGCAGCAGGAATCATGGGCTGTTACAAAACGGATGTGGGGTTGGCGGCACAAACGCTTATCGGAAGAATATCCGATATTTCGTCGATTTTCAGGCAGAGCCTAAGCGGGATCGACGAAATAGTCATGAATTAATGATTAATACATGCAACAAAACACATTTTTGATACAAGCGTTTTGATTTTTGTCATGTTACATCTAGTTTATATATACAACATTAAGTGAGCATCTGATAATATTCTGCTGTGTCTTGATACGTTTATTGCATATATCCGACGTTTTCCATGTTTTTAGAGTATTCATGGACAGTTTGTGTCGATAGCGTTGATAATGTAAAAAATGTATCTATGCAATATATTGCAAGGCATGATACATATTTATGTAACTTTATATGTTTTAAATATGTTTCGTTACAGAACTAGCTGATTAACAGTTTTACAAGGATGGCTGACATGCCCGTATCGGAAAATTCGCTGCTGAATGATATTCAGGAAGTCAATTTGTCGTACTTGTTACTCGCACAACGTTTGCTGCGGGAGAATTTTTCGGCAGGTATGTTCCGTTTGGGCTTTGACTCCGATGTGGCAGAGACTTTGCTGCGTCTGTCACCTGCTCAATTGGTCAAACTGGCCAGCTCCAGTTCGTTGATTTGCGGTTTCCGTTTCAACGATTACGACCTGCTTACCACCTTGACGCAGGATGTGCTCGGAGGGGTATTGCAGCAGGCCCACTCCACCATTCTTCTGTCCCAACGCGCGACGGCAGAGCAAGCCGGTTAAACCCGCTGCGAACTTATTACATCAAGAACTATGGCTATAAAAAGCGTCGCCAAAGAAGCCCAGGAAATTGGGCTGGCTTCCGACATGATTGAGCTGGGGGCGCGCTTGCAGGTTTTGCAAGCAGAAACATCATTGAGCTATGACCGGCTGGCCCGTTTATACCGCGAAGTCAAAGGCTGCTCGCCGCCTAAAGGCATGCTCCCTTTTTCTGTCGACTGGTTCATGACCTGGCTGCCCAATATCCACTCCAGTCTTTTCTTCAGTATTTACCAGTTCATGGCTGTGCATACGCCTTGCGACAAAAGTCGTGCGCTGGTTGAGGCCTATCGTTTGTACCTGGAGCAATCCTCGGCCGGGCGCTCGGAGCTCGAGCCAGATGAAGAGCCTGTGCTCAGTTTTACCCGTGCGTGGATGCTGTTGCGCTTTTTTGATAGTGGCTTGCTGCAACTGTCCCAATGCGAACGCTGCAAAGGGGGCTTTGTGGCCCATGCGCACGACCCTGACGCGGGCTTTATTTGTGCCATTTGCCGTCCGCCCCCACGGGCAGGCAAGACGCGTGCCAGCAAGGCGCGCAGCGCCTCTACGTCTCCTGCTAGCAAAAGCCGAAAATCGGAGCCTGTCAGGCAGTCGCAATCCAGAGCCCCGGGGCATGTCAACGTCCAGGTAGACGTGCCCGTTTAACAAGAGCTTTTGTATCGTCAGTGTGCAGCAAAGCCGGATGGATGCTGGTTTTTGATGTGGATCTGATAAGAATCTGAACGTGTCAAGGCAACTGGAAGCGTCGATCTAGGCTGGAAAAAGGCCATTAACGCGTCGTTTTAGCCCGGTTGCTTGCCGCCATCATTAGCAGCGTGTATTTGAAGAAGGCGTATCCGTGCTTATCATCCTTGGATATATCATTGTTTTCGTTTCCGTTTTCGGGAGCTTTGTGGGGCTGGGTGGGCATCTGGGTGCGCTCTACCAGCCTTTTGAGTTATTGCTGATTGGTGGCGCGGCCCTTGGGGCCTACTTTGCGTCCAACAGCGGTAAGTCCATCAAGCTGCTGGCCAGAGCCTTGCCGACCGCCTTTCGCAGTAGCCCCTACAACAAGCAGTTATACATGCAACTGATGGGCATGCTGTCGGTGCTGCTGAACAAGGCACGGCGCGATGGCATGATGTCTATCGAGGCCGATATCGAAAATCCTCAGCAAAGTCCTATCTTTTCCGATTACCCCAATGTGGTGAAGGATCCGGTTCTGATGAACTTTGTGTCCGACTACTTGCGTTTGATGATCAGCGGCAATATGAGCTCGTTTGAAATTGAAACGCTGATGGATCAGGACATTGAAACCCACGAGCATGAGCTGAATGTGCCAGCGCGCGCCTTGCGTGAAGTGGCTGATGCCTTGCCCGCTTTCGGGATTGTGGCGGCGGTGCTGGGGGTGGTGAAAGCCCTGGCTTCGGTTGACCAGCCGCCCGCCGTGCTGGCTGATCTGATTTCCAAGGCCATGGTGGGGACCTTTCTGGGTATTTTGATGGCCTACGGTTTTGTCGCGCCACTGGCCGCAACGATCGAGCGCCGTACGTCGGACTCGGTCAAGGTTCTGGAATGCATCAAGGTGACCTTGCTGGCCAACCTGAATGGCTACCCTCCCCAACTGGCGGTGGAGTTTGGCCGTAAAGTGCTGTTTTCCTCCGATCGCCCCTCGTTCCAGGAACTGGAGGAGCATGTGCGTCAGGCCCGCTCGGGTGCTGGTCGCAAAGCGTAAGCGGATGCGCTCATGAGCAATCATAAGGATCGCGTGGTCATCCGTCGCAAGAAGATGGCCCATGCCGAGCACCATGGTGGTAGCTGGAAAATTGCCTATGCCGATTTCATGACGGCAATGATGGCTTTTTTTCTGGTGATGTGGATTCTTTCTCTGGTTCCCAAGCAGGACTTGAAGGAAATCGCCGATTACTTTCGCATGCCCTTGATGGATGCCGTCTCTGGTGGCCATCAGTCAGACTATTCACGCAGTGTCATCCCGGGTGGTCAGCCCAGTCTG
Source organism: Alcaligenes aquatilis (assembly GCF_003076515.1). Taxonomy (NCBI): domain Bacteria; kingdom Pseudomonadati; phylum Pseudomonadota; class Betaproteobacteria; order Burkholderiales; family Alcaligenaceae; genus Alcaligenes; species Alcaligenes aquatilis. The sequence goes on from NZ_CP022390.1 coordinate 366,983, forward strand.
GTTCCCAATCCTCATCCTGGTGTCAGCAACAACCAGGCCGCCGACGACCGTCAGGACGTCGAGCGTCTGGAGGATTTGAAATCAGCGCTGGAGGAGTTGATTCGTATTGATCCCGTCCTGAAAGAGTTCCGTCCGCAGTTGTTGCTGGACATGACCCAGGACGGTTTGCGTATTCAGATTATTGACCGTCAAAGCCGCCCCATGTTCTCTACGGGCAGTGCCCAGGTGCAACTTTACATGCGGGCCATTTTGCGCTCGCTAAGTTCCCCCTTGAACGAGATGCCTAACCGGATTCTGATTTCCGGTCACACCGATTCGCTGCAGTACGCCAGCGGCGAGCGTTTGTACAGTAACTGGGAGTTGTCCGCCGACCGTGCCAATGCCGCTCGACAGGAACTGGTGGCCGGCGGCCTGGCCGAGGCCAAAGTCAAGCAGGTGGTGGGTTTGGCCGATAGTGTAAGTCTGGTTAAAGATAACCCGGCTGCAGCCGTAAATCGACGTATCAGCCTGCTCGTGCTCAATAGCCGGGCGGAACGACGCATGGATGAGCAGGCCGCAAGCGGTTCGGAAGAGTTTGATTTGCGCGAAGCCATGCAGGAGACCGAGGGACCCATCAGTATTCATATTCCCGGTCTGCCTGAAATGCCTTCTGCCTTGCCAATGGTGCCTTAAGGCCTGTTAATAGGCCCGATGGCCTACGCGATTGGGCTGTGCTTTTTGTTTTGTTGTTCTAAGCCATAACCAGGAAGGAAGTGTTCATGAGCTCCGGCGTAGATCTGAGTCAGTTTTACGAAACCTTTTTCGATGAAGCCGATGAGTTGCTGGCGGACATGGAGCGCTTGCTGCTGGAGCTGGATCTGGACGAGCCTGATCGCGATCAGCTCAATGCCATCTTCCGGGCCGCGCACTCAATCAAGGGTGGTGCTGGCACGTTTGGTTGCTTCGGTCAGCTGGCTGAAACCACCCACTTACTCGAAAATCTGCTCGATCTGGTCCGTAATGGCGAAATGCAATTGCGCAAGGACATGATTGACCTCTTTCTGGAAACCAAGGACGTGCTAACCGGACAAGTCAATGCCTACCGCGAGGAACAGGAGCCTGACGAGGAAGCCTACACCCGCATCTGCGCGCAACTGAGGCAATTGGCCCTGGAACAAAAGGGCATTTTGGCAACCGATACGAAAGGCACCGAAGCGATTTTGCAGGCCGAGCCTGAACCGGAACCCGAACCGGCTGCCGATACAACCGGCCTGCCGCTGCGGGTGTCCATGGGACCGGTGTCGGATAAAGATGCCCAGGCTTTGCAACAGGAAATGGAGTTGATGGGCACCATCGTCCATCAGACACGCGAGGGTGACCGCCTGGATATCTGGGTGGAAACCACGGGTTCGGCTGACGATATTCTGGCTGTGTGCTGCTTTATTTTGAATGCCGATCAGGTGTCGGTAAAACCGGCCGCTGTGCCGGGACAAGCCGCTGCACCTGCTCAGGCTTCAGAGGCGACCGTGGCTGCTGTGAGTACCGAGGCTGCCGAGCCTCCCGTGACAGCACAAGCGACTGCTGCGCCAGTTCCGCCAGTTGCTGCGGCTGCCGAACCTGAGAAAACCCAGGCGGTTGTGCCTGCTGCCACGGCCAAAGCAGCAGAAAAACCGGCCAAGGCTGCCGCTCCCAAAGAGTCCGGCACTATCCGTGTCGGTGTGGAGAAAGTGGATCAAATCATCAACCTGGTGGGCGAGCTGGTCATTACCCAAGCCATGTTGGTGCAAACGGCCTCGACGCTGGATCCAGTCGTCCATGATCGTTTGCTCAACGGTATTGAGCAACTGGAACGCAATGCACGTGATTTGCAAGAGTCCGTGATGTCCATCCGCATGATGCCCATGGACTATGTGTTCAGCCGCTTCCCGCGTGTGGTGCGTGAAAGCGCCGCGCGCATGAACAAGAAAATTCGTTTGGTTACCAAAGGGCAGGCCACCGAGCTGGACAAGAGCCTGATCGAACGCATTATTGACCCGCTAACCCACCTGGTGCGCAACAGTATCGACCACGGCATTGAAATGCCTGAGGATCGTCTGGCTGTGGGCAAGGAAGAAGAGGGCGTGCTGACCTTGTCGGCCCAGCATCAGGGTGGCCACATCATTATCGAGGTGGTGGACGATGGCGCTGGTCTGAACCGCGAACGCATTCTGAAAAAAGCCATGTCCTCGGGCTTGCCAGTGACCGATACCATGCCGGACGATGAGGTCTGGCAACTGATTTTTGCACCGGGCTTTTCTACGGCCGAGAAAGTGACGGAAATTTCCGGGCGTGGCGTGGGTATGGACGTGGTGCGACGCAATATTCAAAGCATGGGTGGTCACGTGCAACTGTACTCACGTGCGGGTCAGGGCACCACCACCCGTATTGTCCTGCCCCTGACCCTGGCCATTTTGGATGGCATGTCGGTGCAGGTAGGCAATGAGGTCTTTATCTTGCCGTTGGCCCACGTGACCGAATCCATGCAGCCCACCGAAGAGCAGTTGCGCCGTGTATCCGATACCGATCACGTGATGTTTGTGCGCGGCGAGTATCTGCCCCTGATTTCCCTGCGGGATATTTTCTCGGTTGAAGAGGCCGAGAAAGATGTGACCCGCGCAATTGCCGTTATCTTGCAGGCCGAAGACATGCGCTTTGCCTTGCTGGTCGATCACCTGATTGGTCAGCATCAAGTCGTGGTCAAGAACCTGGAAGCCAACTACCGAAAAATTCCGGGTATTTCTGCTGCCACCATTTTGGGCGATGGCAGCGTAGCCCTGATTGTTGATGTTTTTGCCTTGCAACGTCTGGCGCGTGACCCCGCCTCGACGTGGGCCTGATTATTCGGAGATCTTTATGTCCAACGACTTTACTTCCCACTCCGAAGCTGCCGAGGCTGGCGGCAAGGAGTATCTGGTATTTACTCTGGGCGACCAGGAATACGGCATCGATATTCTGAAAGTTCAGGAGATCCGGGGCTACGACTCCCAGACCGTAACCCGCATTGCCAACGTACCCAACTTCATCAAGGGTGTCACCAATCTGCGCGGCGTGATTGTGCCGATCGCGGACTTGCGGGTGCGCTTTAACATGGAGCGGGTGGAGTACGACCACCAGACCGTGGTGGTGATTCTGAATCTGCGCGACCGTGTGGTCGGTGTGGTGGTCGATGGTGTGTCGGACGTGCTGGTTTTGCAGTCGTCCCAGATCAGCGCCGCCCCCAGCTTTGGCACGGCGTTCTCGACCGAATACCTGACCGGGATCGGTACGCTGGGTGAACGTATGCTGATTTTGGTGGATATTGAAAAATTGATGACCAGCGAAGAGATGGCGCTGGTCGATAGCGCAGTGGCCTGATCGCCCGAGTCTGCAAAGACTGGCAAAGCGGGGACCTGTTTACCGGGTCCTTTAAGGAATGTTCGGGTCGGGGGAGGCGTCACAAGCGCCTCTGATGTTCGGATCTACTCTAGACAAGGTGCTTGCAATGCTGGATGGATTACGTTTGGCCAATCTGAAGGTGCGGACCAGTCTGATTCTGGTACTGGTGTTTTTTTTAGTCATGCTGGTGGCAGGTGCTGCGTTGGGGATTTTGTCCCTGCGCGCCAATAACGGTGCGCTGCAAAGCATCGTGGTCAACCAGCGAGTAGGCTCGGCCATGTATCAGGCCATTGAGAGCTACAAAGAGACCCAAACCCTGATTGGACGAGCGGCTATCAGCTATGTGGTCAGCAACGATCTGCAAAATCAGGACCTGATGGCCGAGTGGAGCGACGTTGCTCCCAAAACCTCGGCAATCAGCTCGGCGACCCAGGATGCCCTGGAGGCAACACGCAAGCAGTTCGAGCTGGCGCAGGAAGCATTTTTTGAGTATCAGGGCATTGCCACGCAACTGGAAGGCACCAACGACTATTATCAGCGCGTGGATGCCGCCTTCATGTCCTTGATGCAAGGTGGGGTGCTGCCCTTGATTGCCTATCTGGAGCAGGGCGATATCGCTGGTTTTCGTGGCTATGTGGCCACCACGACCAAGTTTTTGGAAGAAGATCTCTATAGCGCCTTGAATTCCTTGCAGCAAGCTCAGCAGCGCTCTATCGATGAGCAGTACCAGAAAGAAAACGAGCAGTACAACATGGTGGTCCGTCTGGTGGGGCTGGCGATGGTGTTTTGCCTGTTTATCTCCTTGGCGGTGTATGTGTTCCTGAACCGCATGGTGCTGCGTCCCTTGCGTCAGGCGGGTGCACATTTTGATCGCATTGCCAGCGGCGATTTGACCCAGCGTGTGGAAGTGAAGTCCACCAATGAAATCGGTGTGCTGTATGACGCCGTACGACGCATGCAAAACAGTTTGCAGTCCATGGTGCATACCGTGCGTCAGGGGGTGGAAGAAATTACGTTTGGCTCGCGTGAAATCTATGTGGGCAATACGGATTTGAGCAGCCGCACGGAAGAACAGGCGGCCTCCTTGCAGCAAACTGCGGCCAGCATGGAGCAGTTGGCCAGCACCGTACGTCAGAACTCGGACAATGCCCAGCAAGCGGATCAGGTCGCCAAGAGTGCGTCGGATGTGGCGCTGCGTGGCGGACAGGCGGTCTCGACTGTGGTGCAGACCATGGAAGACTTGTCGGCCAGTTCGGGACAAATTGCCCAGATTGTAAATGTCATTGATGGTATTGCCTTCCAGACCAATATTCTGGCCTTGAACGCGGCGGTAGAGGCGGCCCGGGCAGGGGAGCAGGGCAAGGGCTTTGCCGTGGTGGCCGGCGAAGTTCGCAGCCTGGCTCAGCGCAGCGCGCAAGCGGCCCGTGAGATCAAGGGTTTGATCGAGCAGTCGTTGGCCAAAGTTAAAGAAGGAACCCGTCAGGTCGATGAGGCGGGCAAAGTGGTTATGGAGGTGGTCAGTTCGGTACAGAGTGTGACCACTATCATGGCGGAAATTTCGTCAGCCTCGAACGAACAGTCAGAAGGAATTGAGCAGGTTAACCGGGCAGTTGCACAAATGGATGTGGTTGTGCAGCAAAATGCGGCCTTGGTCGAGCAGGCAACCGCAGCAGCGGGCTCCTTGCAGGATCAGGCAACCCGTCTGTCCGACGCGGTGTCGGCGTTCAAAGTGAGCGCACAAGACATTATCGATGATCCGTATGAGGCGCCCGAGCCGGAGCGATTGCGTTCCGGCGAGCGTCTGTCGACGGGGCCTTTTAGCGGGACCTTGGCCAGCCTGTAGTTATATGAGCACATCTGTGGAACCTTTTGTTTATACATTGCCCTCGATCCCGCAGGCCTCGAGGGCCGACTGTGAGCGAGCCGCGCGCTTGCTCAAGTCGTATGCGGGCATCATCTTAGGTACCCACAAAGAAGATATGGTGGCCCGCACACTGGGTATGCGCAGCCAGAACGCGGGTATGCGGGAGGTGCGACAGTACCTGGATATTCTGGAGCAGGACACCCATAGCCAGGAGTGGCAGGACTTCGTTAACGCGTTCACCATCAATCACACGGCATTTTTCCGTGAACAGCATCACTTCGATATTCTGGGCAAGTTTGTCAGTACACGCGGCAAACCTCTGGATATCTGGTGCAGCGCAGCGTCCACCGGCGAGGAAGCCTATTCCATTGCCATGACGGTGCGCGAACATTGCCCTTCGCCGGATGTGAATGTGTCTATCCTGGCCAGCGACATTGATTCGGCCGCCTTGGATAAGGCCCGTCAGGGCGTGTACACCCTGGAGCGTATCCAGCCCGTACCCGATTTGTGGCTGCCGCGTTATTTTCAGCGCGGTGTGGGGGCTCGCAAAGGCCTGGCGCGTGTCAAACCGGTGCTGCGCAATATGGTGGAGTTCGAGGAGTTCAATCTGGTGGGGTCGGCCTGGCCTTCGTCCAGTCGTTTTGATGTGATTTTCTGTCGAAACACCATGATTTATTTTGACCGGGACGATCAGACGCGCATTCTGGAGCGATTCGCCGCTGTGACCAAACCGGGTGGCCTGTTGTTTGTGGGGCATTCCGAGAACTTCTCCTACCTGACCAAAGCCTTTCGCCTGCTGGGTCAGACGGTGTATGTCCGGAACTAGGGTCCAAGGGGGGCTTGCACGCCCTGAGCTCTGTTGGCGCTTGAAATCGGGATTATGAGTAGCATGAAGAAAATTCGAGTTTTGTGTGTAGATGACTCCGCCTTGGTGCGCAGCCTGATGGTGGAAATTATCAATAGCCATGCGGATATGGAAGTGGTGGCCGTTGCCCCCGATCCGCTGGTGGCGCGAGAGCTGATCAAAGAGCACAATCCGGATGTCTTGACGCTGGATGTCGAGATGCCCCGCATGGACGGTCTGGACTTTCTGGAGCGTCTGATGCGCTTGCGTCCCATGCCCGTGGTGATGGTGTCCTCGCTGACCGAGCGCAATTCGGACGTGACCTTGCGCGCGTTGGAGCTGGGTGCAGTGGACTTTGTGACCAAACCCAAGCTGGGTCTGCGCGATGGTCTGCTCGATTATTCGGACCTGATTGCCGACAAGATCCGTGCCGCCTCCATTGCCCGTCCGCGCCGTGCTGTCCCGGCAGTGCCAGGCTCGGCCCCGGTGCGTCGCTTGACGCATAACTTTTCAACGACTGAAAAACTCATCATGATTGGCGCCTCCACCGGTGGCACCGAGGCGATTCGTCAGGTGCTGGAGCCCTTGCCCGCCAACTGCCCGGCCATCATGATCACTCAACATATGCCAGCCGGTTTCACGCGCTCGTTCGTGAACCGGCTGGATGGTCTGTGCTCCATGCAGGTGCACGAGGCGGAAGATGGCCAGCGCGTGTTGCCCGGTCACGTGTATCTGGCTCCTGGTGGCGTGGCGCACATGAAGCTGGCCCGCTCGGGTGCCAACTATGTGGTCAAACTGGTGGACAGTGAACCCGTCAACCGCCACCGGCCCTCGGTCGATGTGTTGTTTCACTCTGCCGCCGAACTGGCCGGACGCAATGCCGTGGGGGTCATTCTGACTGGTATGGGCAAGGATGGCGCGCAAGGTTTGCTGGCCATGAAACAGGCCGGTGCTATGACGTTTGCCCAGGACGAGGCCACCAGCGTGGTCTTTGGCATGCCGCGTGAAGCCTTGCAAATTGGCGCGACCGACATAGCGTTGCCCTTGGGGCAGATTAGCGAACGAATTCTGGCCAGTGTGGGGGCTTTTGGGCACCGTGTATAAACGGTCCTGAACGCACTGGCATGCTACTCATTTGGAGAATGTAAATGGTACAAAAAAATATAAAAATTCTCGTCGTCGATGACTTTCCCACCATGCGCCGGATTATCAAGAACCTGCTCAAGGATCTGGGGTACGAGAATGTAGACGAAGCAGAAGATGGTCAGATGGGCTTGGAAAAATTGCGTAATGGCAATTTTGAGTTTGTAGTCTCTGACTGGAACATGCCGAATCTGGACGGGCTGGAGATGCTCAAGCAGATTCGTGCCGATGCCAGCCTGTCTTCTTTGCCGGTGCTGATGGTGACGGCCGAGGCCAAAAAAGAGAACATTATTGCCGCCGCTCAGGCGGGCGCCAATGGCTACGTCGTCAAGCCCTTTACCGCCGCAACGCTGGAAGAGAAGCTGAACAAGATCTTCGAGAAAATGGCCGGTTAATACGGAGTACGTCATGGATCCACAGCAAACATCGAATCATCCCGACCCCCAGAGCGTACCGGTTGATCTGGTTTACCGCATCGCCAACCTGACCCGTCTGTTGCGGGAAAGCATGCGCGAATTGGGTCTGGATCAGGCCATTAAAGATGCCGCGCACGCGATTCCGGATGCCCGCGATCGTCTGCACTATGTGGCTCGCATGACTGAGCAGGCCGCCAACCGGGTGCTCAATGCAGCCGAGCAAGTGCGTCCTTTGCAAGAGTCCCTGCAGGCAGACGCCCAGGCGCTGGATGCCGAATGGGACCAATGGTTTGAACAGCCCCTGGACCAGGATCAGGCTCGCGAACTGGTCAAGCGCACTCGTGGCTTTTTGCGCGATGTGCCTGTCAAGGCCCAGCAGACGCAGGACAATCTGCTGGAAATCATCATGGCTCAGGATTTTCAGGATCTGACCGGTCAGGTGATCACGCGCATGCTCGGTGTGGTCGGTACGATTGAAACCGAACTGGTTCAGGTGCTGGTCGATAACGTTCCTACAGAAAAACGTGAAGAAACTCATAGCCTTATCAATGGTCCGGTGGTCTCGCCCGTAGCCTCGGAAGTGGTCACCAGCCAGGATCAAGTGGACGATTTGCTGGCCAATCTGGGCTTTTGATTTCTGGCCCTACCTGATCATTGGGTTTGCTTTCTTAAGGCGCTGCGCATTGCAGCGCCTTTTTGCTTGTGAGGAACAGCCTGCTTTTATTAGGCTTTCTCCGCGCTATCAGAGCCACAGCCCTCTTTTAGAATGACCCCGCAGCATGCCGTGCGAGCGCAAAACGTGTGCTGCGCGCGTGATTCATTCTTTCAACTCCTGCGTCTTGGCAGTCCATGGCAGAAGACAGCGATCTCGAAAAAACAGAACCGGCCTCACCCCGGCGCCTGGAAAAGGCGCGGGAGGAAGGGCAGGTAGCGCGTTCCAGAGAGCTGACTACCTTCCTGATGCTGCTGGCCGGGATAGGCGGAATCTGGATTGGGGCCGGCTATCTGTACGAGACCTTTGGCGGTATTGTGCGGCGCAGCGTCTGGTTTGATCCACGTGTCGCGCACGATCCCAGTGCCATGGTGATGCAGGCGGCCAGTCTGGCTGGTGAGGCGCTAAAGGGGTTGGCGCCCTTGTTTTTGCTGCTGGTGGTGGTCGCGGTGATGGCCTCGATGGCACTGGGAGGCATGAGTTTTAGCGGCAAGGCCCTGCAGCCCAAGTTCGAGCGCATGAATCCGGCCAAGGGCATCAAGCGCATGTTTTCCATGCAGACTGTCGTGGAGCTGATCAAAACCCTGGCCAAAGCTGGTCTGGTGGGTTCGGTGGCAATGTATGTCATCTGGACCGAGCGCGAACAGATGACGGCCTTGATGTATGTGCATCCCACGGCGGCCATTGCCACGGGGATGGAGCTGATCATCAAGTGTTGTGCCCTGATCGCTGCCAGTTTGCTGGTGATTGTATTGATTGATGCGCCCTGGCAGTTGTGGAGCTTTTACAAGAAGCTGCGCATGTCGCATCAGGATGTGAAAGAAGAGCATAAGGAAAGCGAAGGTGACCCGCACGTCAAAGGTCGCATTCGGCAGCAGCAACGGTCCATGGCCCGTTCGCGCATGATGTCTCAGGTACCGGGCGCTGATGTGGTGGTGACCAACCCCACGCATTACGCGGTGGCCTTGAAGTATCAGGACGGCAAGGGCGGTGCTCCCCGTGTGGTGGCCAAAGGCACGGGCTTGATTGCCGCCAAGATCCGAGGACTGGCGGCGGAGCATAACGTGGCCACGTTGCAGGCGCCTGCGCTGGCGCGGGCCCTGTACTTTAACGTTGAACTGGAGCGCGAGATTCCCGTGGATTTGTACTCGGCGGTGGCCGAAGTGCTGGCCTGGGTTTATCAGCTTCGTAACTGGAACAAGGGGCAGGGCGAGCGCCCGATCATGCCCACCCGATTGAACGTGCCGACAGGCATGGATGAAGGCCCACTGCGTTCGCGCAAACATGAAAAGCAATGAACAATTTTTTTGCCTTACTCAAACAAAATGGTGGCCAACACGCCCGGCTTTTAGCGGGTCCGGTGCTGATCCTCATGGTGATGGCCATGATGATTTTGCCCTTGCCCCCGTTTTTCCTGGACCTGTTGTTTACCTTTAACATCGCTCTGGCCGTCATGATCTTGCTGGTGGCCATGTTCACCAAAAAGCCATTGGACTTTGCCGCTTTCCCGGCCGTGCTGTTGTTTGCCACCTTGCTGCGCCTGGCCTTGAATGTGGCCTCCACGCGTGTGGTGCTGATGAACGGTCACAAGGGCCCGGATGCGGCTGGCCAGGTCATTGAGGCCTTTGGCCACTTTCTGGTCGGTGGCAGTTTTGCTGTTGGCCTGATCGTGTTCGTGATTTTGGTCATCATCAACTTTGTGGTGATTACCAAGGGCGCCGGGCGTATTGCGGAGGTGGGCGCACGCTTTACCCTGGATGCCTTGCCAGGCAAGCAGATGGCCATTGATGCGGACCTGAATGCCGGTTTGATCGGCGAGGACGATGCACGGCGCCGCCGCGCTGAGGTGTCGCAAGAGGCCGAGTTCTACGGTTCCATGGATGGTGCCAGTAAGTTCGTGCGCGGTGACGCCGTAGCGGGCCTGCTGATTATGGTCATCAACGTGATTGGTGGTCTGGTTATTGGTGTCGTGCAGCATGGTTTGAGCTTTTCGGAGGCCGGCCGCGTCTACACCTTGTTGACCATTGGTGATGGTCTGGTTGCCCAGATTCCTGCTTTGATCATCTCGACGGCTGCCGGTGTGGTGGTCTCGCGCGTGGCGACGGACGAAGACGTGGGCCAGCAGATGGTCAACCAGCTTTTCCGCAACCCTGTGGTGCTATATATCACGGCCGCAATTTTAGGCTTGATGGGTTTGATTCCCGGCATGCCCAATCTGGTGTTCTTGCTGCTGGCTGCGATTTTGGGAGCGGGCGCCTGGCTGATGCAAAAGCATCAGAACGAACAGGTGCAGCAAGCCACTGAACCCAACGACGAAGTCTTGGCAGCGGCTGACTCTGCTGCCAGCGAAGCTAGCTGGAATGATGTGTCCATGGTGGACCCCTTGGGCCTGGAAGTGGGCTATCGCCTGATCTCTTTGGTAGACCATGCGCAAAATGGCGAGCTGCTGCATCGTATCCGCAGCTTGCGTAAAAAGTTTGCGCAGGAAGTGGGCTTTTTACCGCCTGTGGTTCACATTCGGGACAATCTGGAACTCAAGCCTAACGACTATCGCATTTTGCTGGCTGGGGTGGAAATTGGCCGTGGTACCGCAACGCCAGGCCAGTGGCTGGCCATTGATCCCGGTGGCGTCACCATGAAGCTGCCCGGTACACCGACTACGGATCCGGCTTTCGGTTTGCCGGCAGTATGGGTGGATGTCAGTATGCGTGAGCAAGCTCAGATCGCGGGCTATACCGTGGTCGATGCCAGCACGGTCATTGCCACGCACATCAACCATTTGCTGCATCGCCACGGGGCCGATTTGCTGGGTCGTCAGGAAGTGCAGCAACTGCTCGATCATGTGGGCCGCGAAGCGCCCAAGCTGGTCGAGGATTTTGTGCCGCAAACCCTGTCTCTTAGCCTGTTGCTCAAGGTCTTGCGCGGCCTGCTGGCTGAGGACGTCCCTATTCGTGATATGCGCAGCATTGTGGAAACCTTGGCCGAGCATGCGCCGCGTATTCTGGCTCCTGGCGCGGTTCAGCCTGGCCAGGAGGCCGGTGAGCTGCTGGCTGTCTTGCGCGTGGCGCTGGGCCGCGCCATTGTGCAGCAGTGGTTCCCTGGCGAAGGCGAGTTGCGTGTGATCGGTCTGGATGCTCGTCTGGAGCGGGTCATGACGCAGGCGCTGACCAGCAGCGGTGCGCTCGAACCCGGACTGGCCGAGTCGGTATTGACCGATGCCATGCGGGCGACACAGTTCCAGGAAGAGCATGGTGATCCGCCTGTGCTGGTTGTGCCCCCCATTTTGCGGGCCACCTTGTCCCGTTTCCTGCGACACCACATTCCCCAGCTGGGTGTCTTGTCTAACGCTGAAATTCCTGAAGAACGCATCCTTCGGGTCACCACCATTATTGGTCAGTCTGAATGAATATAAGTCGCTTTTTTGGTAGTACCAGCCGTGAAGCCATGCGTCAGGTACGCATTGCCTTGGGCCCCGATGCCCTGATTGTGTCCAACCGTCGTGTCAATGGCGGGGTGGAGATTCTGGCGACGGATTCCAGCTCCGTGCCCGGCGCCGCCACCGAGCGTGCGCCCATGCCAGGCAGCGTGCCTCATCAGGCCGCCGGCATTCGTCAGCAGGAAGTGGCTCCGCCCCCAGCGGCTGACAATGTCATGGGCGCGATTGGGGCATTGCGTGGCGCATTGGAAGGACGCATGGATGATTTGGTCTGGAGCCACCAGATGCGTCGCACGCCTGTGGCGGTGAATCTGTTTCAGAGTCTGTTGTCGCAAGGTTTCAGTACCGCCTTGTTGCGTGCCATGCTCAAGCGTTTGCCCGAGGAGCTGGGCGCGCGTGCGGCCTTGCAATGGGTACGTACAGAGTTGGAAACCCATTTGCCGGTGCTGCGTTCTGAGGACTCCTTGTGGCAGCCTGGCTTGGCCTTGGCCTTGGTGGGGCCCACGGGAGTGGGCAAGACCACCACGCTGGCCAAATTGGCGGCTCGAGCCGTGCGTCGTTTCGGTCCCGATAAAGTGGTTTTGCTAACTACCGATACGTATCGGATCGGTGCGCATGAGCAATTGAAAATTTATGGCGATTTGATGCGGGTCGCCGTGCATATTGTCCAGGATGTGGCGCAACTGCGTAGTGTGATGCTCGGCGTGCGACCCGATCAGGTGATCCTGATCGACAATATGGGCATCAGCCAGCGTGACCGCTATGTGCGCGAGCAGGCCGCTTTGCTGGCCGGTGCCGGACGCCGGGTGCAGCGTTTGCTGGTGCTCAATGCGGCCAGCCAAGGCGATACCCTGGATGAGGTGGCACGTAGCTATACGCACGATGGTGGCACTGCACTCAGTGGCTGCATCATCTCCAAGGTGGACGAGGCCATCAAGCTGGGCGGCCCTCTGGATACTGCCATCCGCTTCAAATTGCCCATTCATTACGTGTCCAATGGTCAGAAAGTGCCCGAGGATCTACGCTTTATGAGCGCTGCCGAACTGGTCGACTCGGCCTTGCAGGTACGCGAGGGTCAGCGCCCCCTGTACGCGCCCAGTTCTGGCGATCTGGCGGCCTTGCTGGAAAGCGGCGGGCACTCCGCACAGGAACTGCAAGCCGAACAAGAGCGCCGGGCGCGGGTTTTGCCGCGCCTGTTGTCGGCAGCCTCTGCCGGTGGCCCTATTTCCCTGGAGCAGGCCCGTCGCGCTGCGGCGGATCTGGACGAACGCTTGGCCTGCGCCGAAGCCTATGATTTTTGGCGTGATTTGCATGCGCCCAATGCCTCCGTTCAGGATGGGGCGGCGGCGCAACGGGCGCAAGGCTTGATGCGTGCCGCGTGTCAGGAAGTCAGCGAAGGCAATATGTCCCGTCTGCTTGTGATCCACGCAGACCATCAACCGGCGGGTGCTCAGGAACAATGCTCTTTTAGCTTTCTGTTCAGCCCCAAAGGGCAGGCCCTCAGTATTCCGTACTATCAGCGACAAACTCCGTCGCAGTGGTCGGATGTGCGTGGTGTGCGCAGTATGGAGCGGCCCAGCCCCACTCAGGCACTGAATCAGGCCATGCAGGTTCTGAACGCTCAGGCCCAGCCTGTGAATTTGCTGCATATTTTCGAAGGTGGTTCGCCCACGATGTGGCGTCAATGGGCCGATATGCAAGCCGATTGGCTGGCTCTGATTCCAGGCGCGACTTCCTTGTGGCACAAAGACGGCAAGACCACGCCTAATGCCTTGAGCAAACAGTTGGCTTTTCACGCCATTCCTGATTTGGCAGCGCGCCTGCATCTGGAAACGCTGGGACGTGCCAAGCTGGGTGAAATTGCCTTGTGGTATGCCGTGGAGCCGGTGCAATTGCGGCACCGCAATGCCGAGCCTGTTCATCTGGATTTGATCGTCTTGCGTACCGTCGCTCGTCACGATGGCAAAGTGTTGAAAACCCGCTTTGCCTTGATGCATCATTGCGTCGGTTCTGAGGTCATTGCCCCGGCTAGTCTGGCCTGCTACATGATGCTGCGTAGCGAGGTACAGGAAATGGCACGTTTGTTTAATGCGGTGCGTGGCTTGTTGCCTGCCAGCAATTCCGAGTTTGAAGAAGAGCTCCATTTGCTGGCTGCTGCTCAATTAACGCTGGCTTCCTGGGATTTGTTGCAGGCGCCGGATAATCGGGGAGTGCGGCAACTCAGTGCGCGTTTGCTGGGCAAGCCGAACCTGAAGTCCGGGCAGTCAGTCGATGCGCTGGTAAAGATGCTGGTGCTGAAAGAAGCGATGAGCTAAATCCAGCGAGATTGAAAAAGCCTGCCACACGGCAGGCTTTTTTATTTCAAGCGCTGCAAATTGCTGCTTAGTCCCTGGAAGAGGGCGTCTTTGATGTGTTCAGGGAAATGCGCTGGCAATCGTGCCGCGACATTTTGAATGGCTGGCTCCACAAGCTGGTGAAGGTCTTCGATCAAGGATTCAGTGGCTTGCTGTCCTATATAGGTTTTTCCTACGGCAAGCCAATGCCGGAGAAGCATTTCCTGCATCTTGTAGCGAGTGTTGCTGGTGCGTAGTGCCATCGCCATTTTGACGCGCTGAATAGGGCATTGATTTTGTTTTGTGCCTACCCAAGGCCAGGCCGAGAGCACATCGTAAAGTGGTGCCAGACGGAAGTAGCCGCCAGGTTCTATGGCCAGGCTGAAGTTCTTGGCATGGCCATCTGGGGCGGCCAGCAAGTAGAACACCAACAAGGTTTTGAAGAAAGCCTGTCGGTCAGCCAGAGCATTGGACGAGCCGGATAAGACCTGCATGATGGCATGGATGCCAGGGCCACCGTCGGACTCGTATTTGGCATGGGAAGGCAAACCACTTGCCTGTAACAGGTCTTCATGGGGCAGGCGTATCAAGTGACCATGACGGCTCCAGGCACGGTCAAAGCGCTCCACGATGAGAACCTTTTGATCTTCAAACTGGCCAATTTGGGTTTGGGCGACATTCAAGCCCAGTTCTTTGAGCAGCTCCATGCAGAGCCATTCGTTTTCCACCGAGTGGCTCAGATCAAAGCGGACATTGCCCGCCAATCCTAAGGGTAGTTTGAAGATGTGTGAGCTGGGTGTCGATCCCTGCGGAATGTGCCATTGCCCGTGATGCCATAACAGCGCCGTTTTTTCCTGGGCACCTGCCAGTGAAAAACGAAAGTCTTCGGGGGCCAGATCCTGGCGGGCGGTAATTGTGCCGCGTAAATGCTCGGCAACGTCGCTTTCAGTGAGAGGGCGGGCCGTGAGGGTGTGAATATCCGGCGCTGGAGAGTTCTCAGGCAGAAGTTGCACGGCACCAGCAGCATCCCGACCTATTGCTTCGAGCAAGGCAAACGTTTCCAGCGAACGGGTCTTGAAGCGGGAGGCAATGCGTTGGCGAATCCCGGGATTGTCGGGCAGTAGATTGTCAAAGTAGTTGTCTACGACCTCGCCACGAAGTGCTTCATTGTTGAATGTAAAGGGTAGGGATAGAGACAGCGGCCGGCCTTGAGGATGGGCGATCCAGTCTGGTGCGTAGCGAAGTTGTGATGGGCCGCGGGTAGGCTTATGCCACTTTCCAACGAAGAGACTATTCATCCACAGGTCCAGAACAGGCATCACCACTCCATAGATTCAGGTTTGTCAGGTTCGTGAGCGTCAATAATGGAGATCTTGGCTTCCAGGACGGCCAGAACCGAAAACAGGTTTTTAAGCGATAAGCCCGACGCGTCATTTTCCATGCGCGAAATGGCTTGCTGCGTCGTGTTCAGCTTGTCTGCCAGCTCTATCTGACTCCAGCCTTTACGCTTGCGCAGCGAGCGGATGAGCTTGGGCATTTGCTCCGGGCTGTGCAGTGCAATGGCGTCTAGTCTTGTTGGCATCGCCTGGCTCCTTTGAATTTGAAATACAATAAATTTGATGTATTTTAAACATACATCGTTTTTGATGTATTCAAAGAATACATCATATTTAATGTAATGGAGTTCAGGCATTCGGACATTCAGGCGTTCAGCCCTTGTACCTTAGCGTGGCTTGCAGCGTTCTCCGTATTCAGGCAGGACAAAAAAAGCGCCAACTATTTAGTTGGCGCTTTCAGTCTCTGGCATGACCCTGCTTGAGTCTGCTGGGGATTAAGCCTTCAAGCTCAAGGAAGACTGCGTGTTCTGTGTTTTCCCGGATGCGTCGTAAAACGTGTTGCGGCCTGTAAAGGCTTCCAGCGCGTCCAGGTTCTGTTGGGTATCGATCAAAAAGGTGTCAACCAGAATGCGGTTATTGTCGCTGGCGTTGCGCACTTTCTCGCTGAGCTCGATCAGTTGTTCCAGCTCGTCTTCCAGTTCGTCTTCTTCCGCGGCGTAGCGCAGACCTTGAAGGTTGTTCTCCAGTTCGCGCTCTTGCAGGAGTTGAGCACGGCTCTGGTCCAGTTGTTCGATGCGTTCAAGTAACTGGTACTTGCGCAGGGTAATCTGGGCCAGCTCTTCGGGCACGAAGCTGCGCAGCAGCAGGGTGTGTTCTTCTACCAATAGCTGCTCAAAATCCAACAGGCTCTGGTGTTGATCGGCAAGACAGGTTTGCAAAGACATGGCCGTTTCGGGAGGTTACTTGAGAAGATCGCGCACGGAGGCAATCAGGGAGTCGGCAATCCGACTGGTATCAATCTTGAGCTCGCCTGCTGCAATGGCCTCGCGCAAGGCCTGGACTTTTTGCATGTCTACATCGGCGCTGCTGTCTTGCAGCGAATTGAGCTGGCGGGCGGCGGCGCTGAAGTCCACTTCGTTGGTGCTGCCGCTGTTGTACGCTTGGTGCGCACGATTCGAACCCGTACTGCGTTCTGCGGTAGTGGTTTCAGCAAGCGGTGTCTTGAGGGAGGAGGGGCTGATCTTCACGTGTTTCTCCGTGCGGCCTGTTCTTTGCGTTGATCTTGTAACGGCGCTCTGGAGGCAAACTTTAGCATGCTCATCGGATTTAGTTTAGAGAACGACCTGAACCGTGGACGCATCCAGTACCGTGGCTGAAATCACTTGCCCTGAACTGGCCTTGATCTGAATCTGGGTGCCCGGTGCGCCACTTTGCAAGGCCTGGCCCTCGCCGGTGGCGACAAAGCCCGCGCCACGTGCAACGGTTCGCACTGTCTGGCCGCGCATAATCGACTGTGGATCGCGCAGCGCCGAGGCGCGTATCGCACTGCCTAAAGGAATACGCTGGCTGGCGACATAACCGATGATCTGCTCGGGGTTGATGACCACGCCGTTGGCCAGGGCCAGCAAATCTCCTTCGCGTTCAAGCAGGTCGTCCTGATGGATCGTCTCGCCCGGATTGATGCGGCGGTTGGGGACGTAATAGTGTCCTTGAATAGAAAGGGTGGCACCAATAGAGGTGCTCCAGCTTTGTGGGCTCAGGCAGCGCACACCGATGCTCATACGCGATCGCAGGCGCTGGCCGCTGGGCAGAAAAAACTGGTTCTGAGTGCAGGCGGGCATGGCGTGCAGGCGCGATGCATCCAGTGTGATGGTGGCGATGCCAGGATACATCTGCGCTTGCTGGAGCAGGTAGTCCTGCGCCTGATCCTGCATAGCTTGCACACTGAGAGCCTGAACGTCCTCTTGAGCGCGCACGCTTGCTGTCGCACCCAAGGTAAACAGACACAGGCAGGTCAGGAGTCTATATAAGGTCATGACTGAATTTTACGGACTCGGCAGCCAGGTCAAGAGCTGAATTGGCCGATAAATTGCGTTTTGTTCCCGGGTTTGTGAAGCAGTACCTCTGGCTACCATGCTGTTATGACGGTGAAAAGGCGTGCGCGCGTTCACTGGATCTCAAACTTGAACACAGAATATTGGCTTGACTCCATGATTGATCGCATCGGTGAGCACCTGAAGTTTTACCAAACGGCACTGGCTTTGCGCCAGGAGCGCCAGGAGGTGTTGGCCTCCAATATTGCCAATGCCGACACGCCCAACTACAAGGCCAGAGATATGGACTTTACGGCCGCCATGAAGGCGGCTTTAGGGGGGCAAGGGCAGATGGCCTTGCCCAATACCAGCTTGGCCCTGACGTCCGCCCGCCATATCCCCGCCCAGGCAAGCCGTCCGCCCAGTACGGACGAGTTGCTCTATCGCGTTCCTGTACAACCTTCTTTAGACGGCAATACGGTCGAGATGGACGTGGAGCGCATGCAATTTGCCGATAACACCTTGCACTATCAAAGCACGATCAACCTGGCGTCCCAGCGATTGAAAGGCTTGATGGCGGCCTTGCAACAGTAATAGCGAGTCTTCATGTCCAGTTTCAGTATTTTCCAGATAGCCGGCTCCGCGCTGACGGCTCAGTCCCAACGCATGAACGTGTCGGCCAGCAATCTGGCGAACGCCGACAGTGTGGTTGGGCCCGATGGCCAGCCTTACAAAGCTCGCCAGGTGGTGTTTCAAATGACACCCCAGGGCAATAGTCCCGTGGGTGGTGTGCAGGTGGTGGGCGTGCAAGAGAGTACCGCACCTGGCCGTCTGCAATATGACCCTGGCAACCCGTACGCGGACGAGCAAGGTTACGTGACCCTGCCCAACGTGGATGTGGTGGCCGAGACCGTCAATATGCTGGCCGCCTCGCGCTCCTATCAGGCCAATGTGGAAGTGGTGAACACGTCCAAGAATCTGATGTTGCGTACCTTGACCATTGGTCAGTAAGCCGGTTTACGGAAAAAGAGAGCATGAGCACAGTCAATAACGATCGTACCTCCCTGGACCCCACCGCAGGAGCGATGGCCGGGGTGGATGCCCGTAACAAAAGCGCCATGGCCGAGACGGAAGACCGTTTTCTGACCATGCTGATTACGCAGTTGCGTAATCAGGACCCACTCAACCCTATGGATAACGCCCAGGTCACGACTCAGATGGCGCAGATGTCCACGGTGGCGGGGATTCAGCAACTGAACAACACCCTGCTGGCGGTGGCCGGACAAATGGACGTCAGCCAGTCCATGCAGGCCGCTAATCTGATCGGCAAGCAAGTGCTGGTGCCGGGCGCGAAAGTGTCTCTGGGTACCAGCCAGAACGGCGAGAAAGTGGCTATGCCCTACGGAATTGATCTGGTCAGCGGGACGACTTCGACCGTGGTGCAGATCAAGGACAGCAGCGGCAAAGTGGTGCGTGAATACGATCTGGGCCCTAAAGAGGCGGGTGTGTACTCCATGGAGTGGGACGGCCTGGATAACGATGGTTTACCGCTGGCCGACGCCTCGTACACCGTCAGTGTCTTGGCCAGCAATGACGGCACGGCCGTCACCGCCAGTCCATTGACGCATGGCAAGGTCGATAGCGTGGCTTATACCTCCAGCGGTTTGATGCTGGATCTTGGCCTGACCGGTTCGTTCTCCCTGCTGGATATACGCAAAATCATGTAAGTGCCACCAGCCCTTGAGCGGGCTGGGCCAACACGACATTAAAAGGAAAGTTCATGAGCTTCGGACAAGGATTGAGTGGCTTGAACGCCGCCTCCCAAAACCTGGATTCTATCGGTAATAACATTGCCAACTCGGGTACCGTGGGCTACAAGGCCTCGACGGTTCAGTTTGCGGATGTGTATGCCAACTCCCGTATCGGTCTGGGTGTGCAGGTATCGCGTGTCAGCCAACGTTTTTCGGTCGGCAACATCAGTAACTCGGGCAATATGTTCGATATGGCCATTGACGGGGCAAATGGCTTGTTCCGTCTGGAGCAAAGCAACGGCGCGGTACTGTTCTCGCGCAATGGCCAGTTCTATCCAGATAAGGCCGGCTACCTGGTCAATGCCCAAGGTCATTACCTGACCGGTTACGGCGCAGGCAGCACGCAGTTGCAACGCCTGCAAGTGCCGTCGGCCAACGTACCTCCCAAGGCCACGACGGCTCTGGATTTCAAGCCCAACTTGCCTGCGGATGCTGCGGCGATTCCTACAGAAGATGCCAGTGGTAATCCCATTAACGCATTCGATCCCACAGACGACACGACGTACAGCAACTCATTTAGCTATTCCGTCTACGATTCGCTGGGTAACAGCCACGAAATTTCCCAATACTTTGTCAAGCGCCCCGCCAATGCGGCCGGTGAGAGTGTGTGGGACGTGTACTACATGAAAGGCAGCACACCGTTGTCGCCTGCCAGCGCGACCCTGACCTTTAACGGTTCAGGCGTGATGACCAGCCCCAATCCGGCTACCGTCAACGTCACCCTGGCCAATCCCGGTGGCAATGCCTCGCCCGCGGATGATCTGGTGTTTGATATGCGTTACACCGGCACCACCCAGTTCGGTGGCGAGTTTGCCAAGGGCAAGCCTTACCAGGACGGCTATGCCACGGGTGAGTACGCTGGCATGAACATCGACAAGGACGGCACCATGGTCGCGTCCTATACCAACGGTGTCACGCAGCGTCTGGGCTCGCTGGTGTTGGCTGACTTCAGCAACCTGCAAGGCCTGAGCCCAGTGGGCGGTAATGCCTGGGCCGAGACCGGCGCATCGGGTCAGCCTATCTTGGGTCGTCCTGGCGAGAACGGTCTGGCGTCGATCAAAGGTCAGGCGGTGGAAGATTCCAACGTGGATATGGGACAGGAACTGGTCAATATGATTATTGCCCAGCGTACTTACCAGGCCAATGCCCAGACCATCAAGACACAGGATCAGGTTCTGCAAACCCTGGTCAACCTGCGTTAAGTCTTGTCATGGATCGCCTGATTTATACCGCCATGAATGGCGCCCAGCGCACGCTGGAACAACAAGACGTCATTACCAACAATCTGGCCAACGTGAACACGTCCGGTTTCCGCCAGCAACTGGCGTACTACCGTTCTGTTCCCGTTACCAGCGACGTGGGTTCGCAAACCCGCGTCGGCACGGCCACGGTGACGCCGGGCAGCCGCTTTCAGCCTGGTGCCATGGCCGAGACCGGCAATGCGCTGGATGTGGCCATTGCGGGCGAGGGCTGGTTTGCCGTTCGTGCGCTGGATGGCCAGGAAGCCTACACGCGGGCGGGCGATCTGGTGGTCAACGCCCAGAACCAGTTGGTGACACAAGGTGGCTTGCCCGTGCTAAGCGCCGATGGGCAGGCCATTGAAATTCCGGATCGCGGTTCGATTACCTTCTCCAGCGACGGTCAATTGACCGCCTTGGGTGCCGGTGACAACCCGCGCGATATCCAGGTGATGGGCCAGTTAAAGATGGTCAATCCCCCGTCAGCCGATTTGCTGCGTGGCCAGGATGGCTTGTTTCGCATGAACAATGGCGCGCCGGCCCCGGCTGATCCGTCGGTGCGCATGGTGTCGGGCTTCATCGAAAAAAGCAATGTGAACCCGGCGGAGGCGATGGTCGCGATGATTGCCAATGCGCGTCGTTTTGAGACCCAGATGAAGGTCATCCAGGACGCCAGCGCCCGCGAAGATCGGGCCAATTCTCTACTTTCATTTAATGGCTAAGCCGCGCCGATAGCGCAGGCATTGGCTTTAAGGATTACACACATATGATTCGCTCTCTGTGGATTGCCAAGACCGGTCTGGAAGCCCAGCAGACCAATATGGACGTTATCTCCAATAACTTGGCCAACGTAAATACCACCGGTTTCAAACGGACCCGTGCGGTGTTTGAAGACTTGATGTATCAAACCCTTCGTCAGCCCGGTGCTCAAGTAGGTGCGGCCAATCAGTTACCTACGGGCTTGCAGATCGGTACCGGTGTGCGCACGGTGGCGACCGAGCGTATCCATAGCCAAGGTGACATGAAGCATACGGGTCACAATATGGATATTGCCATTCAGGGTAGCGGTTTTCTGCAAGTGGAAATGCCGGACGGCACCTTCGCCTACACGCGCGATGGCAGTTTGCAGCGCGACCAGAATGGTCAACTGGTTACCGCAGGTGGCTATCCTATTCAGCCTCCTATCAATATTCCCGATAACGCACTGGAACTGACGATTGCCCGTGATGGCACGGTATCGGTCACTCAGCCTGGTGCCGCAGGTGCCAGTGTGGAAGTGGGCCAGTTGCAACTGAGCACCTTCGTGAATCCGGCTGGCTTGCAAAGCATGGGCGAGAACCTGTACATCGAAACCGATGCCTCGGGTGCTGCCAACTTCCTGCAGCCCGGTATGGATGGCGCAGGTCTGGTCATGCACAAGTACAACGAAACCTCCAACGTCAACGTGGCCGAGGAACTGGTCAATATGATCAGTGCCCAGCGCGCCTACGAAATCAATAGCAAGGCCGTGTCCACCGCTGACCAGATGTTGGCTCGACTGACGCAGCTGTAAACCTGAAGAGATCGTGACAATGTTCCAAGCTCTGTTGAGCCGTCTTGCACTGGGTGCGCTTGTTGTCCTGTCCGGTTGCGCGCTGGTGCCCCCTGAAGATGTGGTCACTGGCCCCTTGACCGCGGCCCCGCCACCGGCCGTTCCGGCGGCCGTGGTGGCCAATGGCTCTATCTACCAACCCTCGGCGTATGGCAACTACCCGCTGTTTGAAGACAGACGGCCCCGCAATGTGGGCGACATTGTCACCATCATGATTCAGGAGCGTACCAACGCTGCCAAGAATGTCTCGACCAACACGGATCGGACGGGGAGCGGTGGTCTGGACTTTACGGGTGTCCCGGCTTTCCTGCCCAATGAAATAGGCAGCAAACAGAACTTTGAGGTCAGCGGCTCGAACAAGGCGCAGGGCAAGGGTTCCAGTCGTGCCGATAATACCTTTACTGGCACCTTGACGACCACGGTAGTGGGCGTTTTGCCCAATGGCAACCTGCAGGTTGCGGGTGAAAAGCAGATCGCCATTAACCGTGGCAGCGAATACATTCGTTTTTCCGGCGTGGTGGACCCGCGCTCCATTTCCGGCAGCAGTACCGTGCCCTCCACTCAGGTGGCTGATGCCCGTATCGAGTTTCGTAGCAAAGGGGTCATGGATGAAGTCCAGACCATGGGCTGGCTACAGCGTTTTTTCCTGAATATTTCCCCGTTCTGAGCCTTTTGCTTGATATGGCGTTTTCCATGAGTCGTACTCGTTTTTTTTCTTATCGCCATGTGCTGCAAGCAGCCATGCTGGCGGCGGGCCTGTTGTTGGCACCGGCCAGCCAGGCCGAGCGTATCAAGGATCTGGCCTCTATTCAGGGCGTGCGTGATAATCCGCTGATCGGTTATGGCCTGGTCGTAGGTCTGGATGGCAGTGGCGACCAGGTGCGTCAGGCCCCCTTCACCCAGCAAAGCTTGACCAATATGCTGTCCCAGTTGGGAGTAACGATTCCCCAGGGCAGCAATATGCAGCTCAAGAACGTCGCAGCCGTCATGGTGACGGCTCGTTTACCTGCTTTTGCCCGCCCTGGGCAGTCTGTGGATGTGGTGGTGTCTTCCATGGGTAACGCCAAGAGTTTGCGTGGTGGCACCTTGTTGATGACGCCTCTCAAAGGCGCGAACGGACAGGTCTACGCCATTGCCCAAGGCAATTTGCTGGTCGGCGGAGCGGGGGCTGAAGCCGGTGGTTCCAGCGTGCAGGTCAATCAGCTCAATGGCGGCACGATTCCCGGTGGCGCAACGGTCGAGCAAAGCGTGCCCACGACCTACGCACGAGATGGCGTGATCAATCTGGAAATGAATTCGTCGGATTTTGGTACAGCCCAGAACGTGGTGGCGGCCTTGAACAAGCAGTTTGGCCCGTCCACGGCGACCGCCCTGGATGGCCGTCTGATTCAGGTGCGTGGTCCTTTGGATCCGCAAGCTCAAACTGCCTTTATTTCGCATGTGGAAAACCTGCAAGTGAACCTGCCACCGGCACGGGCGCGCGTGGTGATCAATGCTCGTACCGGCTCAGTGGTCATGAACCGTACCGTCACGATTGATGAAGCCGCCATTGCCTACGGCAATCTGTCTGTGGTCATTAGCCGACAACCGCAAGTTAGCCAGCCGGATACGCCATTTGGCGGCGGTCAGACCGTTGTGGCCGATAGCACCCAGATTGAAATGCGCAGTGACAGCGGCTCTTTGCAACGCGTCAAGACCAGCGCCAATTTGGCCGATGTCGTCCGCGCCTTGAATGCTTTGGGTGCTACCCCTCAAGACTTGTTGTCCATTTTGCAGAACCTGAAAAGCGCAGGCGCTTTGCGGGCCGATCTGGAGATCATCTAATGACGGTGCAGTATTTCCCGCGTCCTGGTACAGGAACGCAGGTTTCGATTTTTGACCCGCAACAACTGGCCCAGTTGCGTCAGCGGGCCGGACAAGACGGCCAGAATCAGGCGACCCAACTGCAAGTGGCCCGCCAATTCGAGTCCCTGTTTATTCAGAATATTTTGAAGCAGGCGCGGGCCGCCAACCTCCCGGGCGGCATGTTTGACACGCAGTCCGTGCGTATGGCGCAAAGCCTGGGGGACGAGCAACTGGCCATGCAATTGGCTGACCCAGGCATTGGCTTGGCCAAAGCCTTGCAAGCGCAGATGAGCGGGCAGTTCAGTGAGCCCTTTGGTGCTGCGTCCTATGATCCAGAAGCCGCTCAGTCACGTCGTGCGGATCTTCGCTCGCGCATGCCCAATGACCGCTCCATTGACGCAGCTTCCATTGCCGAACTGATCGACAAGCTCAGCAATAACAGCACAGTGCAGCGCGTGTATTCCTCGATTCAGGGCGCACCCAACCATATTCGCCAGTTTGTAGACCGCATGAATACGGCCGCCAAAGTGGCCGCCGAAGACAGCGGTGTTCCGGCCAAGTTGATCCTGAGCCAGGCCGCCCTGGAGTCGGGGTGGGGCAAGCGTGAAATCATGCACCCCGATGGCACCACCAGCCACAATCTGTTTGGTATCAAGGCGACCCCTTCCTGGAAGGGTAAAACGGTCGAGGTCATGACCACGGAATATCAGAACGGCGTGGCGCGCAAAATGACGCAGACTTTCCGTGCCTATGACTCCTATGCCGAGTCTTTTGCGGATTATGCCCGCCTGATTGGTAATAACAAACGTTATGAAAGTGTAAAACAAGCCGCTTCGCCTCAAGAAGCCGCTCAGCGTATTCAGGATGCGGGCTACGCCACCGACCCTTCCTACGCCAAAAAACTGATCTCCATCATGGCCTACTTTGATGGTGGCAAGTCTTAATTATTGATACAGGTCTAAATATTGCACCAAGGTGGTCGTTAAAAAGCAGCATGTTCATTTTTCGCCTTGGACACTACGGGCCGGGCAGGACAGAAAGGATTTGATATGAATCTCGCCAACCTTGGTATTTCCGGCTTGTTTGCCGCTCAAAAGCGCATGCAGGTGACGGGCCACAATATTAATAATATCGATACCCCTGGTTATAACCGCCAATCGGTTCTGGTCGAGACGGCGGGGTCGGTGGGAAGCGGCAGTGGCTACTATGGCCGTGGCGTGCAGGTGGTCACTGTGCAGCGCTCCCATGACAATTTCCTGTATCAGCAGTTGATGCGCTCGCAAACGGCTGGCGCGGCTCTGGTCAGCTATGGAACCGAAATCTCCCAACTGGACAATCTGTTCTCGGACCGCACGGTTGGTATCAGCCCGGCTTTGCAAAACTTCTTCAATGGCCTGGAAGCCGTCGCCTCGCAGCCAGCAGATTCTTCTGCTCGTCAGGAGTTGCTGGGCCGTGCCGAAAGCCTGGCCACGCAGGTTCGTGACGCGACGGCCTACATGAACCGCGTTAACGAGAACATCAATACGCAGGTGGGCACCACGGTTACCCAGATCAACAGCTATCTGGAACGTATTGATAACGTCAATAAACAGATCGTGGCGGCCAAAGGCACCACGCCCGGTCACGAACCCAATGACTTGCTTGATCAGCGTGAACAACTGGTGGCCGAGCTGGGCCAACTGGTGGACGTGAGTACGGTTGAGCAGGACGGACGGTTGAGCGTGACCACGGCAGGCGGTCAGATGCTGCTGGGCGGTGATCGTGTTTACCCCTTGCACGCCGTGCGTTCGGCTGAAAATCCCGAGCGTATGGTGGTCGGCTTTACGTCTGCCTTGAACGTGGACGGCAAGATGGTGGTGTCCGAGTTCCGCGAAGGTGCCATTAAAGGTGGCACCTTGGGTGGCTTGCTGCAGTTCCGTCAGGAAAGCCTGGAACCTGCCATCAATGCCCTGGGGCGTTTGGCCGTGGGGCTGGCCCACACCGTAAATGACATTCACCGCCAAGGCGTAGATTTGAAAGGGGAGGCGGGCAAAGATGTGTTCAGCGTCAGTGGCCCCAAAGTCATTGCCAATGGGAATAACCCGGTCAGCAGCGGTGTGCCTGGTGTGTCTTTTTACAAAGACCTGGTTGATCCGGCTGATCCCAGCAAGGGTTACACCCAGCCCGTCGACAAGCTAACGGGTGATAACTACCGCATCGAGCGCGTGGAGGGTGGTTTTCAGTTGCGCAACTTGAGCAGCAACGATGTGACCGCCCTGAATGGTCCGGATACGAACGGCGGGATTACACGGGTAGATGGTCTGGAAATTGATGTGTCCAGCTTAAAGAACCAGTCTCAGGATGGGGATTCCTGGTTGGTGCAGCCCACCGTCAATGCAGGCAGCAGCTTGCAGGTAGAGATCAAGCGTCCGCAAGATATTGCGGCCGCTGATAAAGACACCGGTTCGGCCAACGGCGCGATCGCTCAACAACTGGCCGATCTGCGCAATACCAAGGTGCTGGCTGACGGGTCGTTGAGCCTGAACGATTCTTTTGGTCAGATCGTGAACCGTATTGCGGTGCAAACACAGCAAAACGGCACGGCGGCCAAGGCGCAATTAAAGTTGATCGAGCAAAACTACGCCGCTCAGCAATCCTTGTCCGGCGTGAACAAGGACGAGGAATACATCATGCTCCAACGTTTTCAGGAGCAATATCAGGCGGCTGCCCGCCTGATTGATACCAGTTCGAAGATGTTTGACACCCTTTTAGGCCTGCGTAGTTGAGTACGGCTCTTTGGTCTTGAAATTGGAAACTTGCTATGCGTATTAGTTCTTCTCTTTTCTTTCAGACGGGCCTGACCTCGATCAACAAGCAGCAGTCCGATCTGATGCGGGTTTTTCAGCAGATGGGCTCGCAAAAGCGGATGATCACCCCGTCGGATGATCCACTGGCTTCGGCGCAGACGATCAATCTGGCGCAATCCCAGGCCATGGACAAGCGTTACGGTGAAAACCGCGAGGTGGCCATGCGTTCGTTGGGGGAAGAGGAAAACCTGCTCAACGCCGTCAACCTGCAGTTGCAAGGTATTCAGACCCGTCTGGTGGAAGCGTCTACCGGCACCATGTCCGATGCTGATCGCAGCACCTTGGCCACGGTGATGGAAAGTGCTCTGGATACCTTGTTTGGCTTTGCCAACACCAAGGATGGTTCAGGACAGTACTTGTTCTCCGGCTCAAAAGGCACGACGCAAGCGTTCGAGCGCTCGGGCAGTACCTTTACCTATACCGGCGATACCAATGGTCGCGATATTCAGGTTGAGCAAACCCGTCAGATGGACTCAGCCGACCACGGTCGTACCATTTTCGAGCGCGCCAATCCAGGTTCCACGGCCTACTTCACGCAGGCCAATGCCAATACTGGTTCGGCTGTGGTCAGTGCGCCCAATGGCAACTCTTCCTTAACGGGGGCAGAGGCCAACTACACCATCCGCTTTACGTCGGAGACCGAGTACGACATTGAAGTGAATGGTGCGGTGGTCAGCCAGGGTGTACTGGATGAGAACGAGCGCCAGCGCATCAACCTGCCCGGTGGCGTCAGTGTCCAGATTGAAGGCAAGCCTGCTGTGGGCGACAGCTTTGAGGTCAGTTCGGTAGATAGCACCAGCTCGGCTGACATGAACATGTTCAACACCTTGCAGTCGGTGGTTGAGGCTTTGCGTAAACCTGTCAGCGGTGATCCGGTTGCTCAGGCCGAGTTCCGCAATACGATGAACTCAGCCATGCAGCGCCTGGGTGAGAACTTCGATAACGTACAAACCGTGATCTCCTCGGTCGGTACGCGTATGAACGAAATTGATGCTTTGAGCGCCAACGGCGCGGCCCGCGCCTTGAACTACACCAATGAGCTTTCACGTCTGGAAGATCTGAATGTTTTTCAGGCTTCCACGGATCTGGAGTTGCGCAAGGCGGCGTTGGAAATGTCAGCCATGGCGTTTCAGACGATTCAGAGCATGAGTTTGTTCAATATGAATCGCTAAGTCTGCGTTCTTTTTTGGGTGGTTTTTCCTTAACCGGCAGTCAAGCACCACATGCGGGAATCTTCTATGCTTTTTAAGAATTTGAGTCTAAAGGTCGGTATGACCTTTTGTATTGCTGCTTTGATGGCATTGACAGTAGCCATGGCAGGCTGGGCCCTGTATTACTTTCATGGTCTGTTGGCCTTGGGCTCGGGCGACAAGGTATTGCGTACCTTGCAAGAGCAGCAAAGCACGTTCAATATCGTTCTGACCATTGTGCTGGTGCTGGCCGTGCTGTTGGGCCTGGCTGCTATCAGTTACTTCTTTCGCCGTGTGGTGCGTCCTTTGGGCGATTTTGCCAGCTACTTTGATGCGATTGCCAAAGGTGATCTGACCCAGCGTATCCGTGTGCTGACCGCCAATGAAATTGGTGATTTGTTCGAGTCGCTGGGCCGCATGCAGGAGTCCTTGGTCAAGACGACCACCACAGTGCGTCTGGGCCTGGAAGAGATCCACGCCGGTGCTCAGGAAATTGCCCAGGGCAATACCAATATCAGCAGCCGTACTGAAGAGCAGGCCGCCTCCTTGCAGCAGACCGCAGCCAGCATGGAACAGTTGGCTGGTACCGTCCGTCAGAATGCGGATAACGCTCAACAAGCCAACCAACTGGCTGCGACGGCCTCGGATGTCGCCCATCGTGGTGGCAGTGCTGTCAATGAAGTGGTTGCAACCATGCAAGGCATTTCGGCCAGCTCCAACAAGATTTCCGACATTGTGGGCGTGATCGACAGTATTGCCTTCCAGACCAATATTCTGGCTTTGAACGCTGCGGTGGAAGCCGCGCGAGCAGGTGAGCAGGGCAAGGGTTTTGCGGTGGTGGCGGCAGAGGTGCGAGCCTTGGCGCAGCGCAGTGCCCAGGCCGCGCGTGAAATTACCGCTTTGATCGAAGACTCGGTGCGTAAAGTAACGGAAGGTTCCTCGCAAGTGGAACGTGCTGGCGCCACCATGCAGGAAATTGTGGATTCCGTGCGTCGTGTGACCGACATTATGGGCGAGATCACCGCCGCCACGATTGAGCAATCTTCCGGGATTGATCAGGTGAACCGTGCCGTGTCGCAAATGGACGAAACGACACAGTACAACGCCCGTCTGGTGGAGCAGGCAGCCCTGGCATCGTCTGGCCTGAGCGAGCAGGTGACCAAGGTTAACCAGGCCATCGGGTTCTTTCGCTCTCCGGGTACGGAGGTCATTGATGTCAGCGCTCGTCGTGTTGCCAATCGCCGCAGTGCCAGTGTCTCCAGCTCTGACTCCGAACAGCGCCGCAGCCCCTCCTTGAAAGGCAGTACGCCAGCCGGCAAACCGGCCGGTACGGCAACTAAAGGCTTGTCCGCGCCGGTCAAGGCGGCAGCGCCCGCCAAAGCTTCGGCAACCGCTCAGGACGATAGCCAGCGCCTGCTGCGCCCCGATTTGAGCGGCAAACAAAACAGCGCATCTTCCGATGATGATTGGGAGGAGTTTTAATGTCTTTCTCCCGACTAAGCCTCTGGGTCGGGCGGGGACGTAAGGCGCTGATAGGTTTGTGTTTGTTCACCCTGGCAGCGTGCGCTACCCAGGGTTCCTCTTTCAAGGCTTCGGGCTTGAATGATCTGATTCTGGGCCAGAGTACGCGTGCCGATGCCGAGCTGTCCTTGCAAGGCCGCCCTCATCAGGTTTACCGACAGCTCGATGGCAGTGAAATGGCCGTTTGGTTCCAGGGCACAACCCTGGCAACGGATGCGGTCTATTTTCGACAGGAACTGTGGCTTCAGTTTGATGCCCAGGGGCGTTTCCAGCAAGTGGTCAAGCGCAGTCACATTCCTTCCGTGTACCGCGAGCAGGCGCGCAGCGCCGCCACCGGCTCGGTCACGATTGAACACCCTGGCACGGACATGATCACCATCTTGCCGGTCAGCCACTAGAGTTTTCTTTGGATTTAGCAAATGCTGGGTATTGAAAGCAGTCTTCCGTCCGCGTCCCGCGCTTCTAAACGTCGTTCCTCCAAATCGTTTCGCCCCAGCCTGAAGTCGGCTTCGGGGCTGAAAATCAGCACCATGCTGATGATTTGCATGGCTTTTTTCCTGGTTCTGATTGTCGCGGTAGGGGGGCTGGCCGCCTATTTTCTGCAGCAAAGCGGTGATGCCTTGCGCACGATCAATCGCCAGGATCAGCGTGCCATGCAGATTCTGCAACTGAACAACAATATGATGGAAGCCCGCGTCAGCCTGATGAGTGCGGCGCGCTTTTATCAGGAAGCGGGCATTGATAATGACGCCAATATGCTGCAAAGCGCAGACAATCTGGTGATCATGGCCAATCAGAAGCTGGATGAAGTGCGTAAGGCCTTTGCCGATATTCGCGCCAATATGCCTACCGAGCCTGAGTTGCGCCGCTTGGCTATGGGGCTGGTTGCGTCCTACCAGGCCTATCTGGACGACGGGATTGAACCCATGGTCCAGGCCCTGGAAACCCGTGACTACAGTACGTTCTACTTTGTCAGTGAGGGTTTTGGTGTTTTGCGTGCTGCCACCTTCCAGTTTCGCATTGAGGAGCTGAGCAAGTTCTACAACGACCAGACGGATGTGCTGCTGGAGCAGACCGAGCTGCAAACCCGTGTGGCCAACATCGTCATTGCGGTGGCCTTGTTGCTGGGGCTCGCCATTATTGTGGCAATGCGTCTGATACTGGGTCGTGCCGCTTTGAAGCCCTTGCGTGAAGCCGGCATGCACTTTGACTATATTGCCAATGGTGATCTGACCAAAAAAATTACCTACCGCTCGGCCAATGAGGTGGGGGTTTTGTATGACTCCATGCGTCGCATGCAACAAAGTTTGCAAAGCATTGTGCTGACCGTGCGCCAAGGTGTGGACGAAATTGCGTCGGGTTCTTCGCAGATTTTTGCAGGCAATACGGACCTGAGCTCCCGTACCGAGCAACAGGCTGCCGCCTTGCAGGAAACCGCAGCCAGTCTGGAAGAGTTGGCCAGCACAGTGCGTCAGAACGCGGACAATGCAGGTCAGGCAGACCAATTGGCTCATAACGCTGCCAAGGTGGCTCGCCAGGGAGGGGAGTCGGTTGGCGCGGTGGTCAACACCATGAATCAGATTTCTGCCCGTTCTGGTCAGGTGGCTGACATCGTGAATGTGATCGATGGCATTGCCTTCCAAACGAATATTCTGGCCCTGAACGCGGCCGTGGAAGCAGCTCGCGCTGGTGAGCAAGGCAAGGGTTTTGCGGTGGTGGCCGGTGAAGTACGCAGTCTGGCCCAGCGTAGTGCGCAAGCGGCCAAGGAAATCAAGGGTTTGATTGAAGCCTCGCAAAACGAAGTGCAGACGGGTACACAGCAAGTGGCCAGTGCGGGCGACATTATTCAAGAAGTGGTGCGTGCGGTGAACAGCGTGACCACCTTGATGAGCGAGATTTCTTCCGCTTCCCAAGAGCAAACTGCCGGTATCGAACAGATCAATACGGCAGTGGCTCAGATGGATGCTGTGGTGCAGCAAAATGCATCACTAGTGGAAGAGGCGGCGGCCGCGGCAGGCTCCTTGCAGTCGCAATCCGAGACCCTGGCCGAGGCCGTATCCCAGTTCAAGGTGCAGGAAGGCGACGTGATCGACATGAGCGAGCGCGACTACGATCGTTTGCGTTAAGCGTTTTGCGGGGAAAAAACAGGCCTATGCCTATAGTTGAAATCCCCTAGAAAAACAGGGCTTGTGAAGGCCATGCTGCATGGCACAATAATTCTTTGTCTATAGCCAGCAGAGACGCCCCATGTCCTTCGCGATTCCCGGTGAATCCGTGGCCAAGACGGCGGTGCGCCAAAAGGCGCCCGGCATCTTGGCCTGGTTGATTGCTTACCCGCCTTTTGATCAGATGCAGGCCCAGCATGGCGATTACCTGATCGAACATAGCGAGCTACGGTTCTTTTCAGCCGGACAGGTGCTGCTGGAAGAAGGCGCGCGGGTTGATCAGCTTTACATTGTTCGCCAAGGGCAAATTAGCTGCCAGGAGCATGGCGAGACGCACGACTATGTGGAAGGAGATCTTCTGCCCGTGCGTGAGCTGGTCTCGGGACAGGCCCTGGGTAGTGCTTACCAGGTGCAGGAAGACTGCTTTACCTTGTGCGTGTCCGGTGAAGCCGTTGCCCATCTGCTCAGTACGAGCGAACCATTTCGGGATTACTGCCTGCGAGGTACCAGCAGCTTGCTGGCTTCGGTCTGGCGCAGTGCCCAGCAAAGTGCCAGTGCGGATTTGGGTGCCAGCTATACCTTGGACATGAGTCTGCAGGCGATGACAGAACGCGGTTTGCTCAGTTGCTTGCCAGACTGTCCGGTAGAGCAGGCCGTTAAAGACATGCATGAGCGTCAGGTCAGCAGCATAGTGGTCGTTAATCCCGACCAGCATTTGCTGGGCATCTTTACCTTGCGAGATTTGCGTCGCTTGGTGGCGGGCGGCCAGTACGACCCGACCCAGGCCATGTCGCAAGTCATGACACCGGATCCGGTCTGGCTGGTGCCACAGTCTTCGGCCTTTGATGCGGCCTTGCTGATGGTGGAGCACCAAATCGGCCATATTTGCCTGGTTCAAGACCACAAGGTCGTGGGCATGGTGTCCGAGCGTGATGTGTTTTCTTTGCAACGCGTGGATCTGGTGCATTTGTCGCGTGCCTTGCGCTGTGCACAGGACGTGTCGGTGCTGGTGCGCTTGCAGTCGGATATTGGGCGGCTGGTCGATGCCATGCTGGCTCACGGTGCACGATCCGAGCAATTGACGGCTGTCATTACGCGCCTGAATGACCACACGGTTCAGCGCACGATTGAATTGACCTTGCCCGGCTCCGGCTTGGATGAGATCGAGTTTTGCTGGCTGGCTTTTGGTAGCCAGGCCCGTGGTGAGCAAACCCGTCACACGGATCAGGACAACGGGATTGTGTTTGTCGCCAACTCCCCCGAACAGGCTAAGGCCTATCGAGCCTTGCTCTTGCCTTTTGCGCGTCGGGTCAATGAAGCCCTGGATCGCTGCGGGATGGTCTGGTGTACTGGCAATATCATGGCCAGCAATCCTGAGCTGTGCCTGTCTGAGGCCGAGTGGTTGCATCGCTTTCAGATCATGATCGAACGGCCTGCCCCCGAGCAGTTGCTGGAGTCCACGATTTATTTTGATTG
The DNA here is from genome assembly GCF_003076515.1 of Alcaligenes aquatilis. Classification (NCBI taxonomy): domain Bacteria; kingdom Pseudomonadati; phylum Pseudomonadota; class Betaproteobacteria; order Burkholderiales; family Alcaligenaceae; genus Alcaligenes; species Alcaligenes aquatilis. The sequence goes on from NZ_CP022390.1 coordinate 400,177, forward strand.
CCGTGCCATCTGGGGCCAAAGCAGCGTGTTGCAGCGCATGCAGCGTCGGGTTCTGGGTATGGTGAATGATAATCCTGTGTTCCAGCGCATGCTGGCCCAAAGTACCTGTCAGACCCGTATTCCCAGCGGTAAAAAACGTAGTCGCCTGGAAGCCTTGATGGGGCAGGGCGATGACAAGTTGGATATCAAGAAACAGGCTTTGGCACCGATGGTGGATGTGCTGCGTGTGCTGGCTCTGGCACATGGTTGCGAATTGCCCTCCTCCATGGACAGGCTGGCCGTGCTGACCCAGCGTGGTGTTTTTACGGCCGAGGAGTCAGAAGGCCTGCGTGAGGCCTACCGTTATCTGCAATTGTTGCGCTTGCAGCATCATCAGACCCAGTTGCAGGAGGGGCAGGAACCTGACAATCTGGTGCGCTTGAGTACTTTGGGCGCATTGGATGCGCGTGTCTTGCGTGAGGCCTTGTCCCAAGTGCGTCGTGCCCAACGTATTCTGGCTTTCCGGTATCGCTTATGAAATGGCTCTCCTGGCTACCTTGGCGCAAACCCTCGTTTGCTGCACGCAGCCTCTCCTTGTCCTGGAGCGCAATAGACGAGCAGGCGTTGGATAACGCCGCTTTTACCGTGCTGGATCTGGAGACCAGCGGTTTGGATCCCAAGCGTCACCATATTGTGCAGATCGGTGCGGTACGGTTGGAAAGCGGTTCCATTGCCTTGGGTAATGTCTGGTCCGGTCTGGTTCGGACTCATGGTGAGCGCAGCCCGGAAAGCCTGCTGATTCATGAGATCAGCCCACAGCGACAGGAGCAAGGCGAGCCACTGCCACAGCTCATGCGTGACTTTGCGCGTTATTCAGAGAACACGGTGTGGGTGGCCTGGGACGCCGACTTTGATCTGGCATTTCTGGATCGTGCCTGGCCGCAGGCAGGTCTGGAGCAAGCCCGGCCTTTGATTCTGGACCTGGCCGAGCTGGCTGCTTGTGTACTGCCTGAGTGGCGTGGCCGCCGCCTGGGTCTGGACGATTGTCTGAGATATTGTGGCTTGCCCGTCAGTGACCGCCATGATGCCTTGGGTGATGCCTTGGTCAGTGCGCAGTTGATGCAGCTCTTGATTGGGCGTGCCCGGCAAAAAGGCGTGGTGACCATCGGGCAGGCCCGGCGCCTGATGCAGTCACACAAGCAACGGCAGGCCCACGCGTTTTAAGGGCCGGCCAGCCCGAAGGCAACTCGCATCATGGCTTCGTAGCCGGAATTGAACAGTTGGGCCAGGAATGGGGTGGTTTGCGGGATCACGACCACGAGCAACGTCAGACCGACCGTCAGCGTAATTGGGAAACCAACGGCAAAAATGGTCAGTTGCTGGGCGGTCCGGTTCAAGATTCCGAAGGCCAGGTTAATCGTCAGCAGCACAATAATCAGCGGCAGGGCCAGCAACATGCCTGAGACCCAGAGCTCACTGCTCCAATCCAGCAAGGCACCCCAGCCATTGATGTGCAGGTCGGCTCCGATAGGCAGCACATGGAAGGTGCGAACCAGAACACCGAGCAAGAGCAGGTGACCGTTCAGGGCCAGAAAGGTCAGCACGGCAATCACGTTCAGCAAACGTGACAGCACGGCGGTATTGGCGCCGGTAGCCGGGTCAAAAAATGAGGCAAAAGACAAACCCATTTGCAGACCGATAAACTCGCCTGCCGTTTGCACCGCCGCAAACACGATACGCATGGTCAACCCTAGCGCAATCCCGATGAAGACTTGTTGAGCTGCAATCAGCAAAGCCTCGTAAGAGGCGGTGGGCAGGTCAGGCAGGGGCGGCAGGGAGGGCGCGATAATCAGGGTCAGGACAAAACCCAGACCCACTTTGGCCCGCTTGGGGATCGCAGATTCGCTGAAAAAGGGAACGGTGGCCAGGGTGGCCAGAATACGGATGAAGGGCCACAAAAAGGCATTAAGCCAGGCATAGAGCTGGGCAGAATTCAGGTCGAGCACGGCAGCAAACCTAGGGCCTGTTGAGTGAACAAGGCCCTGCGCTTGGCCAGTCACACGGTGGTGTACTCACAAAGGGCTCCTTGTCGCGGTGGCCGGTCTTAGTTGACCAGTCCAGGAATGCCTCGCAAGAGGCCCTGCATGTAGTCGACCATATTGTTGATCAGCCAAGGGCCCAGCAGCACAACGGTAATACCCATCGCCAGCAGCTTGGGGATGAAGGACAGTGTCATCTCGTTGATCTGGGTAGCCGCTTGAAAAATACTGATGCCCAAACCGACCACCAGCACCACAATCAACATGGGGCCGGCCATGGACAGGGCCAGTTTCAGGGCGGTATAGGTCATGGACATGACGGTCTCGGGAGTCATGGCAGTCCTTTATTGGTAGAAGCTGCGGGCCAGGGAGCCAAGCAGCAGATGCCAGCCATCGGCCAGCACAAACAGCATGAGCTTAAAGGGCAGCGAGATGGTCACCGGCGGGACCATCATCATCCCCAGGGACATCAGGACGCTGGCAATGACCAGGTCAATGATCAGAAAGGGAATGAAAATCGTAAAGCCGATCTGGAAGGCAGTTTTCAGCTCGCTGGTCACAAAAGCGGGCACCAGCACGCGCAAGGGCACGTCTTCCGGCGTCTGCAGCTCAGCCACGCCTGCCATATCGCCAAACAGCTTCAAGTCCGCCTCGCGGGTCTGATGCAGCATGAATGTTTTCAGGGGCTGTGCGCCTTGCTCCAGCGCGGTCTCAAAGCTGATCTTGTTTTCCGACAAAGGTTTGTAGGCGTCTTGATAGACCTGATCAAACACCGGCGACATGACAAAGAAGGTCAGAAACAGGGCCAGGCCCACCAGCACGGTGTTAGGTGGTGCTGTACCCGTACCCATCGCATTTCGCAGCAGCCCCAGCACAATGATGACGCGGGTAAAACCGGTCATCATCAGCAAGGCGGCTGGCAGAAAGGACATCATGGTCAGCATAGCCAGTGTCTGGATGCTGAGTGACCAGGTCTGCGAACCGTTCGGGCCGGCTGTGCTGGTAATGGCCGGAATAGCCTGTGCCCAGGTCTGGGACGGCAGGAACAGGCCAATCAAGGCCAGAAGCACGATCAGGCCAGTGCGCTGGGCGGGAGAAAGGTGTGCGGTCATGAGGCGGTCAGCGGGGCGCACGGTGCTGGTCCAGATGGGCCTGGAAGTTTGGTTCGGAGCCAGCAGGGTTCGCGGTGTGCAGCAGGCTGATCTGTTGAGGGGTGATGCCAATCAGAATTTCCTGGCCATCGATCTGCACCAAGGCCACACTGCTGCGTGGCCCCAGGCGTTGATTGTCCAGAATCTTGATACGTTGCTGGTTCTTGTTTTTCAGCAGCCCGCCACGACGGGCAACCCAGGCGGCTGCCAGAATCAGGCCTACAACCAGCAGCAGGCTAAGCATGATTCTGACGAGCTGGGCTTGTTCCATGCTCTAGCGGCGGCCGTTCAGGCGCTGGATACGGTCCGATGGGGTCACGATGTCGGTGACGCGAATACCGTATTTATCGTCCACCACGACCACTTCGCCTTGAGCAATCAGGTAGCCGTTCACGTAAATATCCAGCGGCTCACCGGCCAGGCCGTCCAGTTCCACCACCGAGCCCTGGCCCAGTTGCAGAATGTTCTTGATGGTCAGACGTGTGCGGCCCAGTTCCACCGACAACTGGACTGGAATGTCCATGATCATGTCGATATCGGTGGTGGCATTGGTCTGGGCGTGCTCTATGGGCGGGAACAGATTGCTGGCTGGGCTGGGCTCGTCGTGCACAGGAGCGGCGGCGCTTTGCTCGGCCAGGGCCGAGGCCCAGTCATCCTGCAGGGGCTGTTCCAATCCTTGGGCTTGGGTGCTGCTTTGGCTGCCAGCCTGTTGCTCAGCCATCGCGGCTGCCCAGTCGTCCTCGGGCGCAGACCGGTCGTTAGGGTTGTGAGGGTCGCTCATAGGGACTTACCTTTAGTCAAATCGCTGTCGTGGGTGGCCAAGATGTTTTCTACCCGCAAGGAGTAGCGGCCGCCGGAGGTGCCATACTGGCATTCCAGAATCGGTACACCATCCACGTGGGCTTCAATAAGGGTGGGGATTTCAATCGGCAACACATCATTGACCTTGAGCTGAGTCAGTTCGGCAATGGTCATGTCTATGTTGACGAAGTTGGCAATCAGTTCGACCTCGGCGCTGCGCACCTGGCGCGAGAGCTGGTGAGTCCAGCGCTGGTCAATGTCGTTGGTGCCTTTGTCTTGCAAGGGGCGCGTCAGAAGGTCGCGCACCGGCTCGATCATGGAGTAGGGCAGGCAGATGTTCAGATTGCCGCCTTGGGCACCAAATTCAATATTGAACGAGGTCACCACCACGATGTCGTTGCTGCTGCTGATGCTGGCAAACTTGGTGTGCATCTCTGAGCGCATGTACTCCGCTTCCAGCGGGTAGATGGACTCCCAGGCACCACAGTAGCTCTCCAGGGTCAGGGTCAGTAAACGCTGGATGATGCGCTGCTCGGTGGTGGTGAAGTCGCGGCCCTCGACACGGGTGTTGTAGCGGCCATGGCCACCAAACAGGCTGTCGATAATCAAAAAGACCAGGTTCGGGTCGAAGGTAAACAGCGACACGCCGCGCAAGGGCTTTAAGGACACCATGTTCAGATTGCTGGGCACGGGCAGGTTGCGCTCGAAGTCCGAGTACTTCTGAATACGAATGGAGCCGACGGTAATGTCCGCGTTGCGGCGCATGAAGCTGAGCATGGTCGAGCGCAAGCGACGGGCAAAACGCTCGTTGATCAGCTCCAGGGTCTGCATGCGGTGACGCACTACCCGGTCTGGCGAAGTCAGGTCATAGGCCCGTACGCCAGTCAGGTTTTCATTTAAGGGCTTGGTGTCAGCGCCTTCGCCGGTAACACCGGCCAGCAGTGCATCGACTTCGTCTTGGGATAGGAAGCTCTGATACGACATTTATTGGATGACAAAGGCGGTGAACAGGACATCATTGATGGTCGGTACAGCGGTATTGAGCGCGTAGGGCTCTTTCAGGCCGGCGCTAAGCTGTGCAACCAAGGCTTGACGCCCTTCGGAAGTCTGGATGTAGGTGGGGCGCTGTTCAGCCAGAATCTTGAGTACGCGGTCACGCACCATCGGCATGTACTCCACCAGCATGGCACGCGAGCCATCGTCCTGAACACGCAAGGTGATGCCTACGTACAGGATGCGCGAGCGACCATTCTCGTTCAGGGTGACGGTAAAGGGATCCAGGGGCGCAAAGATGGGCTTGACGTTGACTTTGACCTCCGGGGGGGCATCAGGCGCAGTTGCGGCTTCAACCGACTGGCCTTTTTCTGCCCAGGCCAACCAGGCAGGCGTGCTGCTTTGTTGCAGGGAGTAGTACAGCGTTGCGCCCACGCTAGCGGCGATAATAAACAGAACCAGCAGACCGGTTTTCATCAGGCGTGCAAGTTTGGTGGGTGCTTTTCGGGCCATGTGATGTGAGCGTTGAATTTTCTAGCGTATGACAAACAGACAAACGCATGTCTGGCCTGAGCCTGACTGCATGCCTGAGCTATTGTGCCGGAGGTCAGACAGGACAGGCCCGGCGAATAGACGCTGCTTTTCGAGCTTAATCATGCTTTTTGCCGGGCTGTCTGTGAGGCTGTGAGTCAGGCGAAGGTATCAACCAGCGCGTCAGGATTGAGCGAGCGGGTAGTGCTGCTGTTCACCAAGGAGCCGGTCTCGTCAGGCAAAGCCATCCCGTCCAGGCTGAAGCGGGGTTGATCGCCCTGATTGCCCTTGGCCGCCAATTGCTCGTGAAAAGCTTGGTGCGAGGCGTGCTGGTCACCTACATCAGCCTGTCCCAGGCTCAGGCCACTGTCTGCAAACTGCTGTTGCAGTTGTTGCAAGGACTGTTCCAGGGTGTGGCGGACTTGGGCGTGGGGCGAGGTAATCATGGCGTGGGCCACGCCATCTTGCATCTGCAAGGTAATGCGCAAGGGGCCCAGTTCGGGTGGATCCAGGCGAATATCAGCACTTTGAACGCCCCCCTGAGCCTGTTGGGCCAAAGAGATCATTTGACGGCCCATGGCGGCTCCCCATTCGGGGGAGTGAACCGGCGTGGCAACGGCCAGCGTCATGGGACTGGGCAAAGTCGCTGGGCTGTGGGTCTGGGTAGCGCCCGGTGTGGCGGTCAGTTGGGCCAGCAAGGACGCATCTAGCGCCGGCAGGTTCAGGTTCACGCCAGCACGTGCATCTTCAGCAATTTGTCGACCAAAGGCCGCCAGGCTGGCCGATGCTTCATCCATCAACTGAGTCTGGGACCAGACCGCCGTGGTGGAGATGTCGGCGCTAAGCGGCTTGTGATTGAGCACTTGCGTGGCATGGATGGCAGGTTTGCGGGCAGCTATGGCAGCGACTGGATTGCTGATTTCCACGGTTTTGGGCGTAGTCAGTTCAGCCTTCAGGTCAACGTCGGTTCGCACCTCAGCCGCGCTCAGGGGGAGCGTCTGAGGCTGTCGGCGGATGTTGTCATTCAAGTCGGTCGCCAGAATCTGGCGTGTATCAGCCCCTTTCAGAGGCAGCTTGCTATCGGTTTGTGCCGCGTTGAGATCGGCCTTGCCATTTTTGATGGCCTGCACTTGAGACAGAATCGACAAGGCCATGGCGGGTAGGCCACTATTGGCCTGAGCCTCGGTGTCCAGGTTCAAATCGCTTTGATCGGCAAGCAGCAGGGCAGGGTCCTTGATCAGGGTGTCCAGCTCGCTGGTGTCGGCTTGTTCGGCTACCGCGTCTGCCAGTTTGGGATTGTCTGTAGGAACTTGGGTTTTGGCGCTGTCCTGTTTGGCAGGTGCCGGTGTTTTGCCAGCTCCTTTGTTTTGCACCTGTTGCTGTTGCGTGTGCAAGTGCCGGGCAAAACCTTCGTCTTTGGGCGCATGCGCAGCCGCAGGCCCGGCCGTGTGAGTGGCGGGGGCCGAGGGTGCGGCAGGGGCCGCAGGTAAAACCGAAAGAGAGGGCGAAGTCATGGCGGCGCTTGTTTAATAGGCGGTCTGGCTACGGGTAAAGAGACGAGCAGCGATTTCATCGCTGTTTCGTTGTTCCATTCTTTGTTGCTGGACTTGTTGAGTCTGGAGCCGGCGGTCGATCAAGGTTTCATAGGCCTTCAAGCGTTGCAGGTGGCCATACCAGAGCTGGCGTCCCTGCTCCATTTTCTCTTCCAGCGCTTGGATAACACTATTTTGCTGGGAAATGGCTTGGTCCAATGTCACGATAAAGCGGCGGAAATTGTGGTAATTCGCCATGGTTACCCCGGTTTGACCCACATTCAGCAAGCGCTGGGCGTAGTCCTGGCGATAGGTTTGCAACATGTCCAGCTGCGAATGGGCGGCATCGCGCTCCGTGCGCAGCTCTTGCAAATGGCGGGCCGCATCGTCCACATTGTTCTGACTGAGATCGACCAGCGTTTGTAAAGAGGCATTGGCTTTCATGGCTATTGCTCGCTATTTAAAACGGCGTTCAATTCATCAAAGGCGCGTGGCACGTCCACACGTTGTTGCATACCCTGGCACAGATAGGCTTGCAGCCAGGGGAAACGGTCAATGGCCTGATCAATGGTGGGATCATTGCCACGGGTATAGGCGCCAACGGCAATCAGGTCGCGGTTACGCTGATAGCTGGAGAGCAGGCTCTTGAAGCGATGCACCATCTTGATCTGCTCCGGATCCACAATGCTGGGCATGACCCGCGAGATGGAGGCTTCGATATCAATGGCTGGGTAATGGCCGGTTTCCGCCAGACTGCGCGACAGCACAATGTGGCCGTCCAGAATCGCGCGGGCCGAATCGGCAATGGGGTCTTGCTGGTCATCACCCTCGGTCAGCACGGTGTAGAACGCGGTGATCGAGCCGCAACGACCTTGTGCATTGGGCTCGCCATTGCCGGCGCGCTCCACCAGGGCAGGCAGCTTGGCAAACACAGAGGGAGGGTAGCCCTTGGTGGCGGGAGGCTCGCCAATGGCCAGCGCGATTTCACGCTGGGCCATGGCATAACGGGTTAGCGAATCCATGATCAGCAAGACGTTTTTGCCTTCATCACGGAAAAACTCGGCCAGACGGGTGGCGTATACCGCCCCTTGCAAACGCAGCAAGGGTGAGACGTCAGCAGGTGCTGCGACCACGACCGAGCGCCGCAGACCCTCTTCACCCAGGTTGTGTTCAATAAACTCTTTAACTTCGCGACCCCGCTCGCCGATCAGGCCCACGACAATGATGTCGGCCTGGGTGTAGCGGGCCATCATGCCCAGGAGCACACTCTTGCCGACGCCGGAGCCGGCAAACAGGCCCATGCGCTGACCACGGCCCACCGTCAGCAAACCATTGATGGCACGCACGCCCACGTCCAGCACGGTGTCGATGGGGCTGCGCTTGAGCGGATTGGGGGTGGTGTGGCTGAGCGAGACGCAGGCTTGTGCGTCGATCGGACCCAGACCGTCCAGCGGATTGCCACTGCCGTCGACGACTCGGCCTAACAAGCCGGGCCCAACCGGGACATGGCGGGAGCGCGCCTGAGCAGGCAGGCTGTCGGGCTGATCGGAGTCGGGTAGTGGCACCGGTGGCTGCAATTGCGCCTCAACCGGTACTACGCGGGCGCCGGGAGGCAGGCCGGAGATTTCACTTAAGGGCATCAAATAGAGGGATCTGCCCTCAAAGCCCACGACTTCGGCTTCGGCCCAGATGTTTTGCGCAGCCGACAGCTCCACTTTGCAGGCAGCCCCTACTGCCAGCTTCAAACCGGTGGCTTCCAATACCAGACCCGTGGCGCGGACCACGCGGCCACTGCGCAGGTTCGGCTCAATGGCCTGAACCCGCTGCTGTGCGGACAGCAACTGGGCGCGCCAGCGTTCGGGGGAGGAGGCCAATAGGGGCGTTGCCATTCAAGGCTCCGAGGCCACGGGCAAGCCCAGGCTGGCCAGGGCTCGTTTCCAGCGGGTGGCAAAGGTGGCGTCAATATCGCCATAGCTGGAGCGCACACGGCATTCGCCGCGTTGTAGCTGGGGATCTTCTTGCAGACGCCAGGCGCGGGGCTCGCCTTGCTCGATCAGAAATTCACGCACCAGGCTGATGTCGTCCGGGTGCAAAGTCAGCTCCAGGGCGCTGGTATCGCCCGGATCGCTGCGCAGCACCTCAGCCACCAGATCGCGAATGCGGCTGGGTTCGGTCTTGATGGTGCTTTGCAACACATGCTCGGCAATGCGCGTGGCCAGCTCAATCAGGGACTGGCCCATTTCCTGATCCATCAGTTCGATGGACTGGGCGCAGTTCTTATTCAGAGCAACAAATTCCTTGATGTACTGGTCGATCTGTTCCTGGGCCTTGGCCATGCCAGCCGCCAGTCCCGCTTCATAGCCCTGTGCGTGACCGCTTTCCTGGCCTGCTGCCAGACCAGCGGCATGCCCCTGGTTGAAGCCAGCCTGATAGCCTTGGGCATGACCTTCTTCCTGGGCCTGACTGCGCTGGTTTTCCAGATCGCGTTGCAGTTCTTCCTGCGTAGGCGGGACGAATTCCGATTCTTCCGGTTCCGGGGCGGCAACAGGATCATCCAGCCCCTGCATTTGCCAGCGGCTCCAGCTTTCCTGAAGGTCCGAATAGGCCGAGGCTTTACGGTGGCTGGACATTTACAGGCTCCCGCGCAGGTGGTTTGTGCCTGGACACAGGACCGTACGGGTTTGGGCGGGTAAGCACTGCCCAAACGGGGCCGTCTTAGACATACTCGTCCCCACTTAGGCCACCCAGCGTAATCTGACCGGCTTCGGCCAGACGACGGGCCACCTGCACAATGGCTTTTTGCTCTTGCTCCACCTTGGACATGCGGATCGGGCCTTGGGCGTCGATGTCTTCGCGCAGCATTTCGGCGGCACGGTTGGACATATTGCGGAAGAACTTGTCGCGCAACTCCTCGGGCGCACCTTTCAGGGCAATGGTCAATGCAGAGGTTTCGATTTCCTTGAGCAACAACTGGATGGCAATGTCTTCCACATCGGCCAGGTTCTCGAATACGAACATCTCGTCCACGATGCGCTGGGTCAGGTCCGCGTCCATGCTGCGCAAGCTGGTCAGCACGGACTCTTCCAGGTTGGCGTTCATGTAGTTCAGCATCTCCGCTGCTGTGCGCGGGCCACCCATCTTGCTGCGTTTGGCGCCCTGACCCGACAGCATGCCGTTCAGCACTTCGGTCAGCTCGTTCAGGGCAGTGGGCTGTACGCCACCAAACGTGGCAATACGCAGGACCACATCATCGCGCAAACGATCCGGAATGTAGCCCAGAATGTCGGCAGCGCGATCACGCTCCAGATGCACCAGAATCGTGGCAATAATTTGGGGGTGTTCGTCGGCAATCAGCTCGGCCACGCTGGACGCATCCAGCCAGTTCAGGGCATCAATACCACTGCTGCTGCCTTCGCCGTTCTCCAGCAAGTCCTCGATCAGACCTGCGGCTCGGTCCGAGCCCAGAGCCTTGTTCAGTACGGAGCGGATGTAGGCATTGGAGTCCAGCGCCACCGCCATGAACTGGTCGGCTTCCTGGCGAAAGCTCTCCAGAGCATCGTCCATATCGGCACGGGTCAGTTGCTTTAAGGACGCCATGGCGGTACTGAGCTGCTGTACCTCACGAGGCGAGAGGTGGCGAAACACCTCGGCGGCGGCATCTTCCCCCAAGGACATCATCAAAATCGCACTGCGTTCGATGGAATCGTCCGGTTTAGCCGTTTTCATTTTTTTCATCTTTGTTTAACCAGGAGCGCAACACCATAGCCACAGCGCGTGGATCATCGTGAGCCATCGTGCGGGCGGTGTTCAGATTCTCTTCGTAGCGGCTCATCTCAGCGGCACGTTGTTCGGCGGCCTGCTCGCGAGCGGATTCCTCTTTCTGGCGTTCGACGCGCGCGTCAGCGACCGCCTTGGCCTGGATCAGGCCCTGGATGATGGGGTTGATGACGATGCGCCACGCCATGAACAAAATGAATGCAAAGACTAGATATTTGACCAGTTCCATGGCGAGCTCGCGGTACTCCGGATTTTTCCAGAAGGGGGTATCAATATCGCCTTGCTCGTTGAACTGTCCGTTCACCACGCTCAGGCTATCGCCTCGTTCAGCCGAATAACCAACGGCTTGCTTGACCAGATCGCTGATCTTGTCCAGTTCTGCCTGATCCAGCGGCTGCTTGTCCTTGTCCGTATCACGGTAGTTCACCACCACGGCCACCGACAGGCGGTTTAATTGGCCCAAGGGACCTTTGACGTGGCTGATGGTGCGATCCACTTCGTAGTTCACGGTGGAGTCGTTACGCGCATTGCCGGTGTTTTGCAGCAAGCGGGCTTGCTCGGCCAGGGATACCAGCGACGGGTCTGTACCGGCAGCCGTCGCGTTCGCGGCATTGGCCGTTTGTGTTGCCGCATTGGCCGGGTCGGCCGCAGGAGCCTGGGGCTGATTGGGCGCGGCAGGCGGGTTCACCAGATTGGCGACGGCATTATTGGGGGCCTGATTGCTCAAAGCGCCGGGTACGCCCTGAGGCTGTTGCGGATTGCGCTGCAGGGACGAACTGGTCTGCTGGCTACGCACTGCGGCCTGGCCGGGCAGCTGGTTGGGCTTGTAGACCTCGGAGGTGTGTTCGCGGCGCGAGAAGTCCACTTCGGCGGTAACTTGCGCACGGACGTTGCCGGCACCGACCAGGGGGTTCAGCAAGGTCAGAATACGTTGGACGGCGCGGTATTCAATATCGTTTACAAAATTGCGTTGCTGATTATCAGCGCCCATCTCACCGGTGGGCGCTGTCAGCAAGCGGCCATTCTGGTCAATGATGGAAACCTTGTCGGCCTGCAGATTGGGTACGCTGGAAGAGATCAGCCAACTGATGGCGGAAACCTGGCCCTCGCTCAGGTCACGGCCTGGGTACAGCGACAGCACGACAGAGGCGGTGGGAGACTGACGATCGCGCACAAACAAGGTTTCACGTGGCATGGCCAGGTGAACACGCGCTTCCTTGACGGCATGCACGGCCTTGATGGAGTTAGCCAGTTCGCCTTCCAGGGCCCGCTGATACGTCACTTGTTCGGTGAACTGGCTGGCGCCAAAACGGCTTTGATCGAGCAGCTCGAAACCGGCATTGCCGCTGCGTGGCAGACCTTGCGAGGCCATTTGCATACGCACATCGTGCACACGATCCTGCGGCACCAAAATGGCGGTGCCGTTGCTGTTGAATTGGTAAGGCACGTTCATCTGGCCCAGGGCCGAGACAATCGCACCGCCATCGCGGTCGTCCAGGTTGGAGAACAGAACCTGGTAAGCAGGCCCACGGCTCCACAGCAAGAGGGCGACAATCAGAGCAATCAGTGCGGCACCCAGCCCGATCAGCACCACTTTGGGTAGGGTGCGTAGCGTGTCGTAGCCAGGGAGTTTGTTCAGCAACTGTGCGGTCTGACTCATGGATGACCTTGGTGAGGCAGAGGCAGGGTTCTGCATGGAATCAGGGGAGTTCAAATCAGGGCGTGCTCAGGCAGCATTAAGGAAAGGGCGGCGGGTACGAAAGAATCAGGCACTTATACCGGCATACTGGCAATTTCTTGGTAGGCAGCCACTAAGCGGTTGCGTAACTGAACGGTGGCCTGAAAACCGACGCTGGCTTTTTGCAGGTCTATCATCACGTCATTCAAAGAAACGCCGGGCTCGCCCATTTCAAAGGCCTGGGCCTGGGCGCTGGCTTCATTTTGCGCCTGGGACACCCGGTTCAAAGAGCGTGCCAGCTCGGCGGCAAAGCCACCGGGGGCGGCGCTGCTGGCCGAGGAGGACACAGAACTGGAAGCCCCGGCCGCTTGCGCGACTGCGCGCATCTGGGCCAAAAGGTTTTCAATGCTGGAAAGATTGGAAATCGACATATTCGCTTGCCAGAAAGTCAGGATAGGCCACGCGCACAGGTGTGGGCAGCTTGCCGTGCTTAATGTAACGGGTAGAAGGCCAGGCTAAGCAGGGTATCTAAGCCCAAAAACAGGGGCTTTTCAGCCCTTATAAACAAGGGCATCAAGGTTTGGATGCGTCGTGCAAGGCCTGCAAGGCTTGTGTAGCCTGGGGATGGCCCTGTTCCAGGGCGTAGAGCCAGGCCAGCAACTCGGCCACGGCTTGATAGAGCTGAGGGGGAATGTGGCGGTCCAGATCCACCTGCATCAGCAGGCCGACCAGCTCGGGGGACTCGTGTACATACAGATTGTGCTCGCGCGCGGTTTCGATGATTTTCTCGGCCAGCGTGCCATAGCCTTTTGCCACCACCCGTGGTGCGCCGTCCTGAGGGTCGTAGCGCAAGGCCAGCGCCTGTGGGCGAGGGGTCGGGACATCATGGCTCATCGGGTACGTCCTGCGGCAGGTTCGGGTCGGCTTCAATTTGCAGTTGACTCAGGAACAGGCCCTGGTCTTGCAAGCGCTCGCGCAAGGGCAGGCTGTTTTCGCCCAGATAATCTGCACACTGATCGGCCTGGATATGAACCAGCAATTGCTGATTTAGGAGATTGAGCCGCAAGGTGATTGCCCCCAGGGTGGGCAGATTCAGTTGCAAGGTGCTGGACCAGTGCTCAGTTTCTTCCTCTGATTGGGCTTGGTGTCGTTGCACGGCCCAGTTCATGTCGGCATCCGGCCAGGCTTGACCCTGCCATTGCAGATTCTGGTGGGCCAGCGTGTCCAGTTGCTGCCGCACCAGCAGGCTATTGGCTGGGTCCTGAGTATTCGTCTGGGCTTGAGTCGTGTGGTTTGTGCCCGTGTTGGCTTCAGCCACGGGACGATGCAGGTTTTGTGGCTCTTGCTGCAGTTGTCCTACGTTGCGTTGTCCAAAGTGCAGATCACTTAGGTGGGACTCGTAAAACAGCCCGCTCTGTTGCAGGGCTTGCGGCAAGGCTTGGGTGAAATGCTGGGCCAGTGCGGCGGTGCTGCCGGTGGGCAGTGCGCTATGCGCTGTGGCGCCTGTGGCCGGTGTTCCGGTGCCGGGCATGCCTGTGGGTGACGCTGTTCCAGTGGCATTGGTGCCTGCTGTGCTTGCGCTGGCAGAGCTTGCGTTGGCGCCACCTGTTGCGGCGCTGCCGGGCAAGGGCAGTCTTTGTTGGTCCAGGGTCGCGATGGTACTGGCGGTGTTCTGGGTGGAGCCTGCACGTGCTCCTGCCTGGGAGTCAGCGCCGGGGCGCGCGGATTCATTCCCGTCTGTTTGCACGCCGGGGCGGCCGGGTAATAAGGCGTGTCGTCCCTGGATGGCTGGGGCACGGTCCGGGAAGCGCTCCAGCAAGGACAAAATCAATTGGGCCGTGCGCCCCAAAGTTGTGGGGGCCGAGCTGGTGGTGGCCGTGTTAGGGCCACGCGCATTGACGCTGGGATCTGTCGAGGTTTGACCCTGTTGAGTACGCAGATTCCGGCTGTCGCGGCCCTGTGTGTGGGCGCGGGCTTGATCGACACTTTGGCGTTGATCGCGAGCGGTTTGGTTCTCAACGCGCTCGGGGCGTTGGCTGCCCGGTGTTTGGCTGATCGCATCTGGGCGGGCGCCCGTGGCAATATTGCTTTGCTGTCCGGTGCTGATACCCAAAACGGCATCGAGCCGTTGAATAAGCAGCGTCCCCAAAGGGGAGGGGCCGCCTACGCTCATGGAAGGACGCTAGGCGTGTAATACGCTTGCAAAACGGTCTGCTGGCGCTTCATATTGCCCAGCAACGCACCCAGGCGGCCCAGTTCAGGGGTGGCCAGATGGCGGATCTGGGCATCGTCTTCCAGAATCTGGGTCAGCAACTGACGGCGTGCCTGTTTCTCAGTGATAGACAGGTCTTCCATGTTCTTGAGCTTTTCTACGGCGAGCTGATAGTGTTCGGACTGCTCAAACACATCCTCCCAGCGTGCCATTTGGGCAAGCTCCAGCATGTGACGGGTGATGCTGGCGATAATTTGATATTGATCGACGATCGGGTTAGAGGTCTCGCTCATGTTCGTACCAGGCGCTAAAGGCGCAAAGGAGGTTGGAGGTGCAGGTCAGAAATAGAGTCTGTCCTGTGAACCTCGGGGTCAAGCTGGTTGCTTGGCACGTTGGGTATCAACATTGCTGCGCCAGGCATCGGCAATATCGGTCAGTAAACGCTCGGCCAGCGCCAGCTTTTCCGCGTCATTGCGAAGATTGGCCAGCATCAGGTTATGCAAGATCAGATCGTAGGTGGCAACTAGATTGCGCGCCAGTTCTCCGCCCTTTTCAGTATCGACCGCCATTTTCAGGCCGCTATCGACAATATCAATAGCCTTCGATAAAGACTGCCCCCGCCCGGCAATATTGCCCTGTTCCATATGCAGGCGTGCTTGCAGCATGGCGGTGCGCGCACCGTTAAAGAGCAGGGTAATCAGATGCTCGGGGCTTGCGCTCAGGACCTCGGTTTCCAGACCTACTTGAGCGTAGGCGCGGACCGATTGTTGGCCAAAGCGACGGGAAGGGGCAGGATAGCTCATAGGGGTTTATTTGTTGCTGTTCATATTGCCCAGCATGGATAACTGCTGGCTCAGGTAGTTACTGGTGCCTTGCATGCGGTTGATCATGACGTCCAGTTGGACAAACTGTTTGCGATAGGCCTCGATCTTGTTTTCAATGCGCTGGTCGGCGGCATCAAACTGATCCTGCAGTCTTTTGCCGACCTTTTCGGCGCCTTCCTGGACATTGTCAATGCGGCCGCCTTTTTTGATGAACTCGTCCGCAGCGGCATGGACACGACCGGCAATACCTTGTTCGCCAAGGAACATGTTCTTGACGTCCGCCATATTGGTTTTCAGGACTTCAGTCAGCTTTTTCTCATCCAGCTGCAAATCGCCCGTTTTGGGGTCGACGGTAATACCCAGGCCAACCATGGAGCGGATCTGGCCTTCGCCAGGGACAAAGCCCAGCGTGGCATCACGCATGGCGTTTTGCGCTTCACGAGCCATGGAGTCGCCCGTCAAGGCAGCGCCTTTTTTCAGATCGACGTTATAGGCAGTCAGGGAACGAATGGCATTGTTGAATTTGTTGTACGCTGCCACATAGTCTTTCACCGCATTAAGGGCTACACCGTCGTCTTTGGCAACCTCTACATTGATGGGATCCTCACCCGCCTTGTTCAGGGTGATTTCCAGCCCTTCAATGGTGTTTTTCAAGGTGTTGCTCTGGCTGGTGATGGCAATGCCGTTCACCGTCAGTTTGGCGTTGGTCGCCTTGGTCTGCTCAAAGCCGCTGGCAGCCGGGTCGCTGGCATCCACGTTGAGCACGGCGGCCAAGTCGTCGTTGCCCTCAACGTTAATGGTGCTGATCGAGGCCGCTTCACCGGTCGCCTCGGCTGACAGTTGCAGACGATATGGCTCGCTTGGGTTGCCCGTATTGATAATGGTGGCTTTCATCCCCAGTTCGGCATCGGCGTTGATGGCGTTCATCACACCTTGCAGGGACGTGTCCTTGCCCTTCATGTCCAGCGTGTGTTCTTTGCCATTGGCCAGGCGAACCGTAATTTTTCCACCCTCGCCAATTGCACTGTCGCGCGAACCATGAGCGGCCGCCGTCAGGGTCTGGCGAGTGGCCAGATTGTCGACTTTGATGACGTACTGGCCGGGTGCTGCGTTGGCCTTGCCGGTGATTTGGATGTTTTCGCTGTTGGCGGTCACTTTCACCGCGCCAAACGAGTCTTCCGAAAGAGCTTTGGTGGCCGACTGCAGCTCACCCAGACTGCTTTTGAGTTGGCCATAGGCCGAGATCTTGTTGGTATTGGCAATCTGGCGGTTCTGGATGACAGCAAGGCTCTTCTTTTCCGTGGTTCGCAAGTTTTCCAGCAGCTCGTCCAGCTTCAGGCCAGAGCCCACGCCAATTGAAGAAATAGCCATATCAAATACTCCTGTAGTGTCCTATTTTGTCGCGGATATGCCGCGCGCAAAGCCCATGTCAATGGGAAGTTTCGATGCCAGTTTGGTTTTTAAACCTTCACGCTGACCGCGTTGCCCTGCAGTTGAACGATCATTTTGGCAATCTGGATCACGGCGTCGGACGGTACGGTGCGCAGGACCTCGCCGGTCGTGTTGTCCACGATCGAGACCACCAGACGTTGCGCCTCGTCATCCATATTGAAGCGAATCCCGGTGGACCAGGCCTGCAGGGAATCGTTGATCTGGTCCAGCGTGTCGTCCAGTGAGTTGACCATGCCAGGCACGGGTTCCTGTTTATCGGGCCAGCGCTGCTGCAACTGGGTATCGGTACTGCTTTCCTTGATGGGGGTCACCGTGGTGGCCGCCGAAGGCATAGGGGTGCCAGGGTTTTGCTCTACAGGAGAAACCGGGGGCACCAAGGCCGTCGTTTGAGATGAAACAGAGTTAATCATGACATCACTCCAGAAGGGGCTTGGTGGCAGGCCGCGAAAGTAAGGCAGGGCTTGGCACCTTTAACGCTCCAATTACGGCACCTTGGCGCGTATCTTTAGGCGGTATTTCGGTTTTCAAGCGCATCCATCCCGTTTAAAGCCTGAATAAGATGGCGAAAGACAGTTTGATTTGGGGACTGTGTGGCAGGGGCGACAGGCAAAATAGTCCCATCTTTATTGTCCGGATTCGTGCCCGTCCATGCCTCGTTCAGAAGACGTCCTGGTTGAGCAGTACGCCCCACTGGTGCGCCGCCAGGCGCTTCAGCTTGTGTCGCGCCTGCCCCCCAGTGTGGAGCTGGATGATCTGATGCAAGCGGGCATGATGGGCCTGCTCGATGCCGTACGCCGCTACCAGGTGGTGGCCGAGGCTCAGTTTGAAACCTATGCCGTGACCCGTATCCGTGGGGCCATGCTGGACGAATTACGCAGTCAGGACTGGTTGCCACGCAGTGTGCGCACCAAAGCTCGTCAGATTGAAGTGGCCGTCAGCACCTTGCGTCAGGAGCTGTTGCGCGAGCCCACCGAGTCGGAAATTGCCCAAGCCCTGTCCATGAGCATGGACGATTATTACGAGCTGCTGGACGAGGCAGTGGGGGTTCAGGTGATTCACTACGAAGACCTGAAACGCCATGCTGACCCATCAGCCGATGCGCTGGAGTTTCTGGAGGACAATTCGCGGGAGCAGGCATACTTTGACAACCCGCTGAACCTGTTGACCTCCCAGGGGCTGCGACAAGCCTTGATTACCGCCATCGATCAACTGCCCGAGCGTGAAAAACTGCTTTTTGCGCTGCAATTCGAGCAAGACTTGAACCAGAAAGAAATCGCGCTGGTGCTGGGGGTGACCGAAGGTCGGGTGTCTCAACTTCGTAGCCAGGCCGTGGCCCGTATCCGTGCCAGTCTGGCAAAAGACAAGTGGGACGCTATTTCTGACAGTGCTGAGTTTCAGGTGCTTCTGTAAGCGTTTTCTGATTTTTTAGTGATAGTCGATCTGGCCTTTCCCGCCCTTGTCGTGCGGGAAAGGCCAGATTTGTTTTAGCGGTAGTCTTGCTGGAAGTTGGTTTTGACGGTGTTCAGCCGCTCCCGGTTGATGTTGGCCTTGATTTTGAACAGGCCCGCTGTTTCAACGGTTTTCTCGGCGTCCAGGAATTCCAGAACTGGCTTGTAGAAATCGCGGTTCCAGAAGTCATGGATGAAGATCCGTGCCGAGGTGGGATCTCCCTTCTCCAGTACGTAGTCAATGCTCTCTAGCGTGCTGGCCACGCGGAAGCGGCCATCGACCAGGATCAGATCAAAGGGCAGGTCCTGGGTGTGGATGGAGCGGCTGTAGTGGGGGAATTGATCTGCGGCACGTAGATCAACGGGGTAGCCCCATTCTCGGGTGGGGCCGATATCAACGTGATTGACCTTGCAGGCCTGGCCGACTTCAGCGTGCAGTTGTTCCAGCCAGCGGCGGTCGCTTTCTACGCCATGCACATTCAGACCCATGCTGGCAGCCAGCTTGGTCGAGCCGCCACTACCAAATTCGTAGTAATGCTGGGCCTGATCCAGGCAAGACTCAAAAAACTCGATCTCGGCAGCCGTCATGGCCGGGATATCGGGAATCGTCATGCTGGGCAGATTGCGCAAGCGGGCTTGCCGCAGGTACTGCTCGGCTTTGGGGTGCTGATGCTGTGTCAGCAAGCGCTGGGCGTAATCGTGCGCCCCAAAGTAGGCGTGCAGGATAAAGGCCAGTTTTTCCAGGCGTTCGAGGGGAAGGTCTTGCGTGTTGCGCGGCAAGAACAGGGCAATGGCTGAATGGATGCGGCTGCCGCTGTGGCTTTCCTTGAGCTGCTCGTCGGTGTAGCCACTTTCACAGTCAAAGGCCATCAGCGTGTAGAACTCCAGGCCATGCGGTGCCAGCAGGTCCCGAGCCTGGGACAAGTCCAGTTGCTGGGCATCACCTGGGGCAAAATGTACCTTGATGGAAACGGCCAGGGCCTGCTCCAGCGTACGAGCCGCATGGCTGAGCAAAGCGTGATTGTCGTAGTTGTCGGCCAGCATCAGCCAATCAATGGGTGCATCTCGTTCCAGATCATCTAGTCGGATGGACGTCAGATCGAACTGAGCCAGCTCCTGGCTAGCGTTCATGACGGGAGGCAAGGTGCCGCTTTGCCGGTTGTCCAGACGGGCCTGGAAGCTGACAGCGCCGCCATGCCCCAGCACCGCTTGCTGGACGATTTGCAGTCGGTTGCGATTCAGGGGAAGAAGCAGGTCCTGAGTGGTCGCGGCCGGATCAAAGCAGATGACATGCAAAGCCCCGGTTTCATAGAGCTGCTCGAACTTGGCGTCCTGCAGCAAACGTGCACCGTGATCAATAAGCACCACCGGGCTCTTTAGTTCGAAATTGAAGTCCTGATCGTCATCGGCCTTTGGCAAGGGTACGGCAAGCGAGGCGCTTTCCTGGTCTTCAAAGCGAACTTGATGGTCTGCCTGGATGCCAAGCGCGGCAGGGGCGACACCGTCGCAGTGACGTTGCCAGATCGCACGCAATCCCTGACGTAAGGATTGAGCAAAAGAGTCGTGATCGCAGACTGGAGAATTCAGGAACACCTGGCGCATTTCGCTGCGCAAGGAGGCCAGCAGGGCGTGATCCTGAGCCAGCAGGCAGGCCAAGGACACGTAGTGATCCCAGGACTGGGCAACCAACTGCGGATACCCGGCGTTGCTGATGTGGCTGGTGGAGTGGCGGCTGGCAAAGGTGGGGCCGGGCAGGGTGATGACCGGCACACCCATCAACATGGATTCCAGCGTGGTCAGACCACCGGAGAAGGGCCAGGGGTCCAGAGTGATGTCTACTCGGTTATAGGTTCTGAGTAGCTCGCGATGATTGGACTGGCCTTCAAAGTCCAGGCGCTCGGGATCAATGCCTTGAGCTTGGAAACCGTCCTTGATGCGCTGTTTGAACTCTTCGCCTTCGTACAAAGAGCCTTTGAGCAGTAGGCGGGCATCGGGTACGGCTTTCAAAATAGCGGCCCAAGCCTCAATGGTGGGCGCATTGATCTTGTTGGCATTGTTAAAGCAGCCAAACGTGATGTGGCCATTTTCGCTCAAGGGGGCTGGGCCTACCTCGGGAACATAGAACGGAGGGGTATAGCTGATGTAGCCGTTGGGCATGCGTATCAGCTTTTCCGTGTAGTCCGAGTCTGTTCCCTCGGGGCTCTCGAAGCGGTCCGAGATCAGGTAGTCGATATAGTCCAGGCCCATGGAGTTGTTCAGGCCGCCTACCCATTTCACGATGAGCGGGGCGGGTTTCATGGACAGCATGCGCAGCCGGGTGCCTTTGTGATAGCCACTCATGTCGATCAGAATATCAATCCGGTCGCGACGGATTTGCTGATTGAGCTGATCATCGCTTAATGCAGCAATTTCGCGCCAGGCGTGGCATTGTTCACGAAATTGCGCGGTGAGATCGTCGGGCTTGTCGGTGCTGCTGTAGGCGTACAGCTTGAATTCTTTCTTGGGCAGACAAGTTAGCGAGCCGCTGGTCATGCGAATGACGGGATGATTGCTAAAGCCATCGGATAGCAAGCCGATACGCAGTGTGCGGCCGGGCAGGCGACGTGTGTCTGCTGCTGCGCGCATGGGGTAGGCAAACCGCTTTTGCCAGTCTTGTTGCAGTTGAGCAATAGCGGCCAGATCCAGATTCGGGTTGAAGTGCTCGTCGGTAATGACCTTGCCCAGAATCAAAGCGTTCTTGGGGTCCTGGCGATGGGCCTGGCGCAGCAGCTTGCGCGAACCCTCCAGATCACCGCGTTTTGCATGCAGCTCGGCCAGTTTGAACCAGGCTACCGCGCTGGGCTTTTGCTTGATTTCCTCTTCCAGCAAGGTTTGGGCGGCCGCATAGTCTCGGCAAGCCACGTAGACGTCCACCGCCAGATCGCGTGCAGTCAGATCTTTTGTCAGTTTGAGCCGGGGCAGGTAGCTACGTGCATCCTGGGGGCGTTTCTCGTTGATCAGCGCCTTGATGATGAGCGACAGGCTGGCCTGGTGCTCGGGGTGTTGGGCAAGCAGCGCTTCCAGAACGGGAATGGCGGCACAGAATTGGCTGCTATTGAATAACTGGAGGGCGTCTTGGTAGCGCGTATCAGGGGACGCAGAGCGGTCAGAGGAGGACATGGCGTAGTAGGAAGCTGAAGTCTCGTTCAAATCTGGCTAGCATACCGGCCACGCTTGAGGGTCAATGCGTGAAATAAACCGGTTTTTCAGGTCTTTGGCCCAAAAAAAACCGGATATTGCAGGCAATATCCGGTTTTGGGGCAACTGGCCGACAAAATGAATCTGTCGGCCCGGTGTGCAGCAGCTGATTAACGCAGCAGCGACAGAACCGTTTGTGGAACTTGGTTGGCCTGGGCCAGAACCGATGTACCAGCTTGTTGCAGGATCTGAGCACGAGTCATGTTGGAGACTTCGACAGCGTAGTCGGCGTCTTCAATGCGCGAACGCGAAGCAGACAGGTTGGTAACCGTGTTGTTCAGGTTGGCGATGGTGGACTCGAAACGGTTTTGCACAGCACCCAGGTCGGAGCGCAGGTTGTCCACGTCCTGGATAGCGGCGTCGATCGATGCCAAAGGAGCAACCAGCGACAGTGTTTCTTTGTCGGTCACTTCAGCGCCACGAGCCACAGCGATGGTGTTGGTTGTCGCGTTGGCGGTCATGGTGCTCGCAGCGTATACCTTGCCTTCGTGCAGGATGTAGTTGGTGGAAGTTGCACCTGTGGTCTGAGTCAGAACAGTACCACCGCCAGCGGCGTTAACCACGGTGTCGGCGTTACCCATTTCAGCAGGAACGGCTGTGCTGGTGGTGCCCGAAGCAGCTTTCATTTCGAACTTGGTAGCATCGAATTTCTTGGCCAGCTTGGAAACGTCCAGATCTTTCAGGTTCAGCGTTTCGGAGTCGATCTTTTTCAGGTTAACCGAGATGGTTTCACCGTCGTTAGCGCCAACCTGGATAGCCAGGGACTGGTCTTCGGCCAGTACTTTCACGCCGTTGAACTGAGTTTGTTCGGAAACGCGGTTGATTTCGGCCAGACGCTGGTTGATTTCAGCCTGGATCGAAGCCAAGTCGGTTTCGGAGTTGGTGCCGGTAGTCGCTTGCACGCTCAGGGTACGGATGCGCTGCAAGTTGTTGTTGATTTCGTTCAGCGAACCTTCGGTGGTCTGAGCGATAGAGATACCGTCGTTGGCGTTGCGGGCAGCTTGGGTCAGACCGTTCACGTTAGCGGTGAAGCGGTTGGCAATAGCCTGGCCGGCGGCGTCGTCTTTGGCGCTGTTGATGCGCAGGCCGGAGGACAGACGCTCGATGGCTTGACCCAGTGCGCCTTGCGATTTGCTCAGATTGCCTTGGGCAACGAGGGAAAGCGAGTTCGTATTGATAACAGACATGGTAACTCCCAATGTTGAGTAGAGCGGCGAAACGGTTTCGCCCTTTGCCCAGGAAAGCGTTGGCGTTCTGCTAGGCCCCAGGGGGCTGATCGCGCATTCGACACACTGCGTTCTTCCTGTACAGCACCATTAACGGAAGGGGCCAAAAACTCTTTAGGGGGCTGTTGAGAAAATTTTCTGCACTTTACCTTGACGCCTTGATAGCGGCGGCTTCAAGCTTTTCCCTGTCGGGTGCTTGGGGATGGGACAGAGATCTCTGGGCGGTAGCAGGCAATCAAGAGGTCTTGTTTGAATTGCGCTATCTACATAAAGAGGCAAACGTAAAAAAGCAAACGGGGCCATCTATTGACGGCCCCGCCTGGCAAAAATTGAGCAAAAAACGGAATCAGGTGGATTCAAGCCGCGAACCCACCTTTGTGTTTACACAGCAATAGGCTTACCATCCGCACGTTGAATTACCACGGTCGAAGAACGTGGACGCACCGTATCCATGCTGGCCACTGTTGCGTCATGGGTGTCATAGGCAGGCCAGTTCACTGGGTGCTGAATGTTCAGGAACAGGCTGGTGTGGTCGGGTGTCATGGAAAAGCCCGTGATTTCGGCTTCGTTTGGCCCCACGAAGAAGCGACGCAGATCGGACTGATTGTTGGCATTGATGGCCGGGCCAGTGCCCGAGCTGTCTGCTAGCGCGCCAGGGATAACGGCCAGCATCTGGTCGTTGGTGGCGCGGGCGACATTGTTCTTGCGACCGCCGTCAATACCGTTGTCGGTCTGAATCCACAAGATGCCACGGCTGTCGAAACCCAGACCGTCGGGGCTGGCCAACTGGTTCAGATCGGTCAAGCCAGAGCGGTTGGTCTCTGCGTCCGCACCCGAGTCCGAGCCGAATACGAAGATGTCCCACTTGAACTTGTTTGAACCGGGTTCGTCGTGCCAGCGAATAACGTGACCGTTGACGTTGTTCAGTCGCGGGTTGGCGGCGTTGGTGCCGGTCGACGCGTTGCGGCTGGTGTTGTTGGTCAGCGTCAGGTAGATATCGCCATTGCTGGGGTGGGTGGCCGTCCATTCGGGGCGATCCATTGGGGTGGCCCCCACAAAGTCGGCTGCGCCACGGGTATTGATCAGTATTTCTTCCAGGGTTTTGAACTTGTCAGACAAGGTGCCGCCATCTTTGCCTGGGGTGGTGCCTGTCAGTGCCAGCCATTCGCCCGAGCCGTCTTCGTTAAAACGGGCCACATACAGGGTGCCTTTGTCCAGATATTTCGCGCCCACGGCCAGACGGTCGGTGCGCTGGGCATCTTTCGGGTCCCAGTTGGCGTCAGATACGAAGCGGTAGACGTACTCAAAGCGCGAGTCGTCGCCGCTATAGAAAGCCAGGGGTTTGCCGGCCTCGGGTTTGCTGTAGGCGCAGCCCTCGTGCGCGAAACGCCCCATGGAGGTGCGTTTGGTGGCAATGCTGCTGGGGTCGTACGGGTCGATCTCGACCAGGTAACCAAAGCCGTTGACTTCATTGCGCCAGTCATCGGTGGCACTGGCGCCGGTTTCGGTTACGTTAAAGCGGGCGAATTCACCCAGGACTTCCGAAGGATCCTGGGCAGCCGTTTCCCACTTGTAGCGGCCAGTGGGGCCTGCCGATACGCCGACGCGCTGCTGGTGTGCGGGGCGATTGCCGGTGTTGACAAAGCAGGCCGCCCAGTTCTCTTCGGCGGTGATGTACGTGCCCCACGGTGTGGTGCCGTTACCGCAGTTATTGTTGGTGCCGCGCACCTGCGTACCATTGGGCGAGAAGGGGGTTTTGACCCAGTCCGTGCCGCCAATAGGGCCAGCCAGTTTCATGGCAGTGGCAGAGGTAAAGCGACGGTTGTAGCGCGAGTTCTGAACGATGTCCCAACGGCCATTGCTACGGCGAATATGGATGATGGCCACACCGTGGGCGTTGATTTCCTTGCGCACTTCCTCGGCCGGGCGCTTGCCATTGACCAATGTCGGACCATTAGGGTGCAGGGCTGTTGAGTCAATGTACTCGTGGTTGACGGCCAGCAAGCCCTCGGTAGAACTGCCCTCCAGCGGGAAAAAGTGCATGCCGTCATGGTGCATGCCCATGGAGTTGAGCAAGTCGTTGGAGCTGTTATTGCCGTTCTTGTCCCAGGGTAGGGCGTTGTCATTGATGGGCGTGCCCCAGGGAGCCAATACGTGGGCGATGTAGCCGGGGGGAACCACACAGCCGTCGGTCATGGAGGTAGGCAGGGATTCAAAACCCAGTTTGACGCTTGTTGGTGGTTCCGGATCAGGGCCAGGACCGGGGTTCGGCTTCTCGCCGCCACCGTTATCAGTGGAATTGCCACCTGTGCTGTTGCTGTCACAGCCTGCCAGGCCAAAGCTGGTCATGGTGGCCAGGGCAGCCGCCAAACCACCGCGCATCACGGCACGGCGTGACAGGCTTTTTTCCAGAATTT
This sequence comes from Alcaligenes aquatilis, assembly GCF_003076515.1. Lineage (NCBI taxonomy): Bacteria > Pseudomonadati > Pseudomonadota > Betaproteobacteria > Burkholderiales > Alcaligenaceae > Alcaligenes > Alcaligenes aquatilis. The sequence goes on from NZ_CP022390.1 coordinate 425,474, forward strand.
CACTGAAAGGGGTGTTCTGACTGACGTTACGTACTGTCTTGTCTGAGATATGTTTGCTCATAGTGATCAATAGCGCCAAGGCTGAGTTGTGGGGGGTAGCGCTCATGCTAGTGGCTCAAGGTGAAAGGACGATGACACTTTTCCTGCAGGAGGTATTTCTGCACAGGACAAGCAGGATTGGGTCACAATAAGGGGCCATAGCATGGTGCAATTGAACTAGGCATAGACTGTGACAATGTCTACCTCCCCCTCTCGTCCTGATTCCCCCGAACGCCGCCTGCGTCGCATGAAGCGCAGCGCTTTGGCCTTGCTGGCGCTGACTATCTGTCTGTTCCTGCTCAGTCACGCCATGATGCGGCAAGGCGAGGCGGCACCTATCGCCGCATTCTGGCCCTGGCTGCGTGCTTTTAGCGAAGCCGCCACAGTCGGTGCGTTGGCAGACTGGTTTGCTGTCGTCGCCTTGTTCCGCCACCCGCTGGGTCTGCCGTTTCCACATACTGCGATTATTCCCAACAAGAAAAACAGCCTGGGTGAAAGCCTGGGCGTCTTTGTGCGCGACCACTTTCTGGACTCCGCCATGCTGCTGGAAAAGCTGCGTAGTCTGGACCCGGCGGCGCGCTTGGGGCAGTGGCTGTCGCAACCCGAACAAAGTGAACGTGTCAGCCGTGCCTTGCAAACCGCTATGGGTGAGGCTCTGCGTTTGCTGGACGAGCGCAGTGTCAAACAAGCACTGACCGATGGCGTACGCGGCTATTTGATGCGGGTGGATATGGCTGGCTCCAGTTCCCAGATTCTGGGGCTGCTGACACGCAATGCCCGGCACCAGCGCCTGCTCGATGAGGTCTTGCAGCAATTGGGTGGCTATCTGTCCAATGAGGCGGTCAAGCAGCGCGTGGCCGATGTGTTGGTGCGCTACGCCCAGCGTGAATGGCCCAAGCTCCTGGCCATGGTCGGAGTGGTCACGTCGGTAGATGAGCTATCGGGCAAAATGGCGGACCGTCTGGCGCGTGCCCTGGTGGACGAAGTGCAAACCATTTTGAGCGAACCCGAGCACCCTTTGCGCAAGGATTACGAGCAATGGGTACACGACTATATTCAGCGTTTGGGTCAGGACCCGGAGTTGATGGAGCAGGTGGAGGCCATCAAGCAGCGCTTTTTGCACCATAAGGATGTGGGTGAGTACATTGATGGTGTCTGGACGGATGTCATGCGAGTTGTACGCAATGACCTGGCCAAAGAGGACTCTTCTGTGGCGGCCCATCTGCGTCAGGTCGCTCAGGATTTGGGTACGCGCTTGAATACGGATGCGACGCTGCGTGAAACCTTGAATGAACATATGCTGTCCGCGGCAGCGGGCCTGGCCGAGCAATTGCGCGAGGGGGCCAAAGACCATATCGCGCGCACCGTGCGTCAATGGGATGACAGGCAACTGGTGCGCGAGCTGGAACTGACTGTAGGTACGGATCTGCAATACATACGCTTTAACGGCACGGTGGTGGGCGGCTTGGTTGGCGTCGGCCTGCACGCGATCCTGTTATTGGGTCTGGTTTAAAAAAGAGCTTGCCAGATCAGCCTTATGCGAACGCCTTGGCCGTGCTTGGAAAACATAACAGGGCATTGCTGATCAGGATGAGCTTAATCCACGGCCTTGTCGAATGTGGAATATAAGGGGGGCAGAGAGACGTTCGGCACTTTGCCCCCAATATTTTTTATCAGGCCACTTTCAGCAAGGGCACAGGCTCCTGGGTGGCATTCGGATCAGGGACATACGTGGAGCGGCTAGCCACACCCGTATTCAGCAGTTGAATGGACAGTTTCAGCTCTTGTGCCTGGCGACTTAGCTCGTGGACGGTCTCTCCCAGGCTGCGGGCCAGATCGGCATTGTCGTTGGTGTCATTGTCCATGGTAGAGACAGCATCGTTAATCTGTGCCAAGCCGCTGGCTTGTTCATTAGAAGCCGTGGAGATCTCGCTGATCAGATGCGTGACATCCGAGACCGATTGCATGATCTCATCCATGGTGGTGCCGGCGCGTTTTGCATGATGAGCACCAGTTGCCATGCGGGCCAAGGAATCTTCCACCAGGGTTTTAATTTCCCCAGCGGCCTGTGCGCTTTTTTGCGCCAGGCTGCGTACTTCACCAGCCACCACCGCAAAACCCTTGCCGGCCTCACCGGCCCGAGCCGATTCCACGGCGGCATTCAGCGCCAGAATATTGGTCTGAAACGCCAGCCCTTCAATAATTGACACAATATCGCCAATACGTTCGGAGCTATTGTGGATGTCCTGCATGGTGCTGACCATATCCTGGACCACTTCACCTCCACGGCGCGCGTTGGACAGGCTTTGGTCGGCCAACTGATTGGCCAGTCGGGCATTGTCTGCGGTTTGCTGCACATTCATGGTCAGTTGCTCCATGTTTGCAGCTGTGCGTTGCAAGGAGCCGGATTGGGCGGCGGTACGGTTGGATAACTGGCGGTTGCCGTCTGCAATTTGCGTGGAGACATCCAACGAGGCCTGAATGCCTTGATGCACGTCGGTGGCCAGACTCAGCAGGCTTTTGCGCATCATATCCATGTAAAAGTACAGTTGCGCAATTTCCTGGCTGCGGGTGTGTTGCGGGTTCAGGTCGATCAGCAAATTGCCAGTCGCAATTTGCTGGGCGATATGGGTGGCACTGTGCAGGGGCTGCATCATGCGCTGGGTCACAATCCAGCCATAGGCCAGCGTGGCCAGACTGACCACCCCCAGGCAGGCTAGCCCGGTTGTCAGATAGGTGCCCGAGGCACCACTGCCCAGGAGCAGGCCAACGCTTAGGCTGACCAAGGCGCCTGTTAGAACCCCGAAGCGCAGCAAGCTGGCGCGCAGGCTGCGGTTCAAGGGCTGCAACAGGGTGCTCAGGGCAGAGCGCCAGCCTCTGGCTTGCAACTGGCCTTCATGCAGACGAAAGCCGCGCAGCCCTTGTTGCTGGATGGAGTGGTACAGATATTCTGCTTCTTTGATTTCTTTGGGCTGGGCGCGTACTCGTACCGAGGCATAGCCATTGACGCGGCCGTTTTCGATTAAAGGAATGACGCGGGCCTTCACCCAGTAAAAGCCGCCGTCTTTGCGGCGGTTCTTGATCAGTCCCGACCAGGATCGTCGTTGCTTGAGGGTCTGCCATAAATCCTGAAAAATCACGGCGGGCATATGGGGGTGGCGCACGATATTGTGGGGAGCCCCGATCAACTCATTGTGGCTGTAGCCGCTAACCTCGATAAAGACCGGATTGGCGTAAATGATGCGCCCCTTCAGGTCTGTTTTGGAGATTAAATAGGTTTTTTCGGGTACCTGTGTTTCATGAGACGTAATGGCTTGATTTTCACGCATGATCTGGCCCTGTTAAAGACGTAGGCGGAAAAGGACAGATCATTATGTTGCATATCGACTCAATTTTGTTACCTAGTATTTGTATTAGAGTCTAAATGTTTCATTGTGATGACATGCAGAACCCAGGGTTCCAGGGGTAGGGTTTTGTGTCTTAGTTAGTTGATTTTATTATTGATTATTTTTTTCAGGGATGTCGGGTTTAAAACTCGATCCCAGATTTATTGTTTTGTCTAGCTGTCAGTTGTGTCAGGCTCGGTGAGGGAACCGCCGAGCCTGATTTTATGGTTTAGCGGCGAATCGCTTCCAGGCGGGCGTTCGCTGTTTTGGCACTTTGAGCCTGAAAGGGGGGCGTGTTCTGGTAAGACAGCACCTGCATGGTGGGCGCCTTGCTCAGTTGGGTCAACGCGGGGGCATTTTGGGCGGTTTCGGCTGAACCGGTATTCAAGGCCTTGATCGCGTCAGCCAGTTCGGACGCTTCCGTGGCCAGATCGCTCATGGTGTTGCCCAGATCCTGCACCAAGGCTGCATTTTGCTGGGTGACTCCATCCATCTTGGCCATGGCTTCGTTGATCTGATCCAAACCGCTGGCTTGTTCGATCGAGGCGGTGGAAATCTCGCCAATAATGTCGGTGACGCGTTTAACCGAATCGACGACCTCACCCATGGTGTCGCCCGCGCGGGCGGCTTGCTCGGCACCTACAGCCATGCGGTTCACCGAAGCATCAATCAGGTTTTTGATCTCGCCTGCGGCTTGCGAGCTTTTCTGGGCCAGACTACGCACTTCACCGGCCACCACAGCAAAACCACGGCCTGCTTCACCAGCACGGGCTGATTCCACGGCCGCATTCAGCGCCAGGATATTGGTCTGGAAGGCAATGCCTTCAATCACGGTGACGATATCGCCAATACGGCGCGAGCTGTCGTGAATGCCTTGCATGGTCTGCACCACTTCATTGACCACTTCGCCACCCCGTTGGGCAATCTGCATACTGGCATCGGCCAGTTGGCTGGCTTGATTGGCGTTGTCGGCGTTCTGGCGTACGGTCACCGTCAGCTCTTCCATGCTGGCAGCAGTTTCTTGCAAGGACGCGGCCTGGTCCTCAGTGCGCGAGGCCAGATTGGTATTGTTCACTTCCAAAATGCGCGCAGCATGGATAGAGGCGTCAATGCCGGCGCGGGCGTCGCTGGCAATCCCCACCAGGCTCTTGCGCATCAAATCCAGACAGAAGTAAAGCTGACCAATTTCCGAATTGCTTTCGCTGGAGTTCAGGTCAATGTCCAGTTGCAGGTTGCCGGTCGCAATTTGTTGAGCAATCAGAGAGGCTTGGTCCAGGGGGCGGATCACGCGTTGGGCAATCAGCCAGCCGTAGCCCATCATCACGGCACTGGCCAGACACAAGCCGCCCGTCAGCCACAAGCCCGAACCTTGGGGAACTCCACCGGTCAGGGCGAAGTATAGGGCCGTGCCGGTGGTCGCCAGCGCCAAGGTGCCCATGCGGAACAGGCTGGCACGCAGGGAATTGCTGAAAGGGCGGCGTAGTTGGCTCAGGGCTTTGCGCCAGCCTGTGGGAACGGCACGGCCTTCATGCAAGCGCACGCCCTTGGCGCGTCCTTCATTGATGGCGGCATACAGGCTTTCTGCCTCGTCGATCTGTTCCTGGCTGGGTTTGACGCGCACGGATGCATAACCGGCCACTGTGCCATTTTCATAAATGGGCACCGCCATGGCGTACACCCAGTAAAAGCCACCGTCTTTGCGACGGTTTTTGACCACGCCCATCCAGGGGCGTTTGCTTTGCAAGGTATCCCAGAAATCCTGGAAGGCCTCGGGCGGCATGTCGGGGTGACGGACCAGATTATGAGCCTTGCCAACCAGCTCCTCACGGGTAAAGCCGCTGATTGCAATAAAGGCCGCGTTCGCGTAGGTAATCCGACCTTTCAGATCGGTCTTTGAAATGAGGTACTGATCGGCCCGGACGCGAACCTCGTCCTGGGTAATGGGGAAATTCTTACGCATTCATCATCCTGGAGGAGAACAAAGGGGGCGCGGGGGGCCGTCAAGCCCGCATGGACCATGCAAAAGGCATAGGCTTCGGTTTGTCTGGAAACAAGCTAAATTGTCAAAAGCCTTATATTTTTGCGAATGGCGGAGCAGAACAAAGCGTGAAACTGTTGTCTGATCAGGCCTCTGACTGAGCGCTTGCTTGTCATTTATGGCAAACACATACAGTTCAAACGCTTAACGGCAGCCAGGTTCATTTCTTTAGGCTTAGATGTTCATGAATGATAATTTGATCATCTGAAAATAATGTACTGACTGTATTTGCCGGTAGTGTGGCTGTCGTCAACCGGAGCAGGGCGGGCCTCGCTTATAATCCGCCAGACGCGCACTGGCGCGATTCAGAAGGAGAATATGTGAGCGATATGCAGGAACCTGTAGTCAGTGCGGAACTGGTGGCTGTTTTGGTGGCTGTCAGTGACGGTGAGCCTCGTGTTTTGACCACGGATGCCGGACAGGCCTTGCCCGCCGGACCGTTTCAGCACACGCACCGTTCTTTGCAAACGGGGCTGCGCGATTGGGTGGAAACCCAGACTCATCACCCGGTAGGGTATGTGGAGCAGCTATATACCTTTGCAGATAGGGATCGTTTTGATGCGCAGGGCATGCGTATTGTGTCGGTCAGCTATGTCGGGCTGACACGTGAAGTGGGTCAACCGGATGTGGCCCAGGTGATCTGGCAGGATTGTTACCGCTATTTCCCGTGGGAAGACTGGCGCGACGGCGCGCCCAGCATTATTCAGAGCACCATCGTGCCTGCGCTGCTGAACTGGTGCGAACAGGATGAATCCTTGCGCGCCTTGCGTCGTCAGCGAGTCAATTACAGCTTTGGCCTGGAAGGGGCAATCTGGAACGAGGACTTTGTCTTGCAGCGCTACGAGCTGCTGTATGAGGCGGGCTTGTTGCCCGAGTCCTGTCGCCGTCGCCAGCGTGAACAGCAAGAGCTGGGCAAGCATGATGAGCTGGGTCTGGGCATGCGCCACGATCACCGCCGTATTCTGGCCACTGGCTTGGCGCGTCTGCGTGCCAAAATCAAATACCGTCCCGTGGTGTTTGAGCTGATGCCACCAGAATTCACCTTGTTGCAATTGCAGCAGGCTGTGGAAGCTTTGGCTGGGCGGGGACTGCATAAGCAAAATTTCCGCCGTTTGATCGAGCAGCAAGCTTTGGTGGAAGAAACTGGCGCCATGAGCCTGGGAGGGTCAGGCCGACCCGCCAAGCTGTTTCGCTTCCGTGGGGACGTTTTGTTTGAGCGCGCCATTTCGGGCAGTAAATTGCCGCTGGCCAAACAAGCCCGCTAAAAATTGGGCCGATGGCTTGACAGTGCTTATGCTCAGGAATAGCATAAATGCACCGTGCCAGTAGGCCTTATTTTTAGTAATTTAAATACTCATAATGAGCATAACAAATGCCCCCGAGCCGGCAGCGCAAGCTGCACAGACACGAGCTCACCGTATTCCTGCCTTGCCCGACGTTATTCTTGAGCCTTTGGTGCGCGCCACCTTGCAAGAAGACTTGGGCCGCGCCGGTGATTTGACGACGGATTCCATCGTTCCTGCAGCAACACGCACACAAATGCGTTTGCTTGCCCGAGAGGAAGGCGTATTGGCGGGTCTGGATTTGGCGCGTTTGGCGTTTACCTTGTTGGACCCTACGCTGCGCTTTGAAGCCCAATTGCAAGATGGGGATGCCTTGACGCCAGGTGCACAGATTGCGGTCATCAGCGGCTCGGCCCGTTCCATGTTGACGGCAGAGCGTTGCGCCTTGAACTTTCTGGGGCATCTAAGTGGCGTGGCATCGGCAACGGCCTCCATCGCCCGCGCGATTGCGCCTTATGGCACCAAAGTCACCTGCACCCGCAAAACCATGCCAGGCCTGCGTGCCGTGCAGAAATACGCGGTGCGGGTCGGTGGTGGTAGCAACCATCGCTTTGGTCTGGATGACGCGGTACTAATTAAAGATAACCACATCGCTGTGGCCGGAGGCGTCAAAGCCGCCGTGGAAGCGGCCCGTGCCTACATTGGTCATCTGGTTTGCATCGAGGTGGAAGTTGACACCCTGGAGCAACTGGACGAGGTGCTGGAACTGGGGGTGGACAGCATTCTGCTGGACAATATGGACACCGCAACCTTGACCGAGGCCGTGGCCCGTGTGGCAGGCCGTGCCAAAACCGAAGCCTCTGGCCGTATCACCCCAGAAACAGCCGTAGAAATTGCCCGTTGCGGTGTAGACCGAATTGCCGTGGGCTGGATTACGCACAGTGCCCGTGTACTGGATATTGGTCTGGATGCTTGAGTAGAGAAACGTGTTGGCTGTCATGGCGGGTTTTCAGGTGGGTAAGCGGGCGGCGGTCGCCGCCTTGCTGGCAATCGTGGCGTTGGGCATGAGTCATCAGGCGGCGCAGGCCAAGGAGATGACTGCCGGGCAGGTGGAGAAGTATCCCGTCAGGCCTATTACCGTGATTGTCACCTTTCCGCCTGGGGGCGGGACGGATTTGCTGGCCCGCAAGTTGGGGCCCGAGCTGGAAAAAAAACTGGGTCAACCCGTCATTATCGACAACCGCCCCGGTGCCAGCGGCAATATTGGCGCACGAGCAGTAGCCTACGCCCGTGCCGATGGCTATACCTTGTTGATGGCCAATAGCTCTTTTGCCATCAATCCCGGTGTTTTTCGTAATCTGGGCTTCAAGCCCAAAGAAGACTTTGCGCCGATCGCCAATATCGGTTTTGTACCTTCCGTGATTGTCACCGGGCATGACTCGACTATTCAGACTCTGGAACAGGTGCTGGAGCAGAAGTCCGAACCGTCGTTGGCGTATGCCTCCTGCGGTAATGGCACTCCCCAGCATCTGGCCGGGGAAATGCTTTACGACTTGTGGAGCACGACCTTGTTGCACATCCCGTATCGTGGCTGCGGGCCGGCATTAAATGACGTGGTTGCCGGGCAAGTGCCTATCGGGATCGTGACCTTGTCCAGTGCGGCCACCTTGATCGAGTCTGGACACTTGCGTGCCTTGGCCGTCACTTCAGCCCAGCGCAGTCCGGTTTTACCCCATGTGCCTACCGTGGCTGAAATCAGTGAAACTGATTTCGAGCTGGACCAATGGCACGGTTTGTTGGCGCCGTCTCATACGCCTGAACACATCATCAAAACGTTGAATCGTGTCGTGCAACACATTGTGGCGGACCCAGCCATGCAATCGCAACTGCTGGGACTGGGCTATACGCCGCAAGAAGGCAATCAATCAGCGCAAGCCAGTGGCTTCAAGGCCATGATCTGGAATGATATCGACCGTTTTGGGGACTTGGCGTACAGGATTGGTTTGCAGGTGGATTAGAACGGGGAAGGACTTGTTTCAGTGCAATGCCTGATCGAGGACTGTGAGCCCTAGTAGTAGTAGTAGTAGTAGTAGTAGTAGTAGTAGTAGTAGTAGTAGTAGTAGTAGTAGTAGTAGTAGTAGTAGTAGTAGTAGTAGTAGTAGTAGTAGTAGTAGTAGTAGTAGTAGTTGTAGTTGTTGTTGTTGTTGTTGTTGTTGTTGTTGTTGTTGTTGTTGTTGTTGTTGTTGTTGTTGTTGTTGTTGTTGTTGTTGTTGTTGTTGTTGTTGTTGTTGTTGTTGTTGTTGTGGAGCTAAAACCTTCATGGCGGGCACGCTGATTGCAGGAAGCTTTTCCTCTAATCGTGCTCCGGCACTCGAATGCATCAGCGTCTAAGGCAATAGGCCAGTTTCTCTATAGAGTCGTGTCGGCCTTTCAGATAGTTTCAGGCCCAGACAGCCGTTTGGGCGTGTCTGGGCCAATGTCTATAGAGAGGGGGAGATAGCTGGGCTTGTGTCTGTCTATTGATGATGCACTTACAGACAAACCAGCTTCTATTAGAAGAAGCTGTCCTCGCTGGGAGTTTCAGGAACAGGCTGGGTCGCAAACCAGTGTTTTTCCAGTAGCAACGTGTGGGTCAAACCGTCCTTGCTGCAGTTGGAGTCGATCTCTATCTGGCCGCGCTGGCTGCCGCCTGCATTGAAATTGTCAGCTTCGACCTCGGCGGCGGCCATATAAGCCTGCAGGTTCAGATCAGGCTGGCCACGATCCAGAACAAACTGACGAATGGCTTCAGTGCCTAACTCATTAAGGGTGTAGGTGTAGTTCATGGTGTGCTCCTGATTATTGATCTTGATGACTCGGGAACCTATTTCTGAATCCTAGCACGCTGAGGGTGGTTGCCGGATGGCAAAGCGTTACGGATTTTCGCGAAAAAAAGATAGGGCCCATAAAAAAAGCAGCTAGGCGGAAATCCGCACATCGCTGCTTTATAGAGAGTCTGTTTTTTTAAACCTGCTTAGAAGCTGCCAAAAATCGTCCCCAGTGTGATGACTGCAATCAGCGCAATCAAAGGCGTCACCATGGTCACCATGGCGATATTGCCATAGGACTGGCGGTGATTGAGCTTGCAGATGGACAGCAAGGTAATAATCGCGCCGCAATGGGGGAGCGTATCCAGACCACCGGCAGCCATCACCGCCACACGGTGCAGTAGCTCCGGGCTGATGCCGGCTTGTTGAGCCATCGCCAGATAATCTGAACCCAGCGTCTGCAAGGCAATGCTCAAACCACCCGAGGACGAACCTGTAATCCCGGCCAGCGTCGTCATGGCGACCGCTTCCGAAATCAGCGGATTGCCGGGGGCCACGTTCAACACAAAGTCTCGAATAATCGCAAAACCTGCCAGGCTGGCAATGACGGCACCGTAACCAACTTCAGAGGCTGTATTGAACAAGGGCAGCATAAAACCAAACACGCCTTTGTTGATGCTCTCGCGCAGGCTTTTCCAGTGACCCAGACGACTGATGATCAGCACCAGACTTGCCGTAATCAAGGCGATAATCAGCGCCCACAGACCCGTAATCTTGGCAGGATCAACTTGAGGGAAACGCTCGGCCATGAATGTAAAGTTCGTGCCGGGAAAAATGCGATAGGTAAACAAGGCGTTGATGCCAATCACCAGAATCAAAGGCAGGATAGCCAGGAAAATGGGCATGGGCTTCTGAGTATGCGTGCTGTCTTCGGCGCTAGCATCAAAATGATCCTGTCCGTGATCGCCATAGTCTTCACCTTGGGCAATGGCTTTGCGTGCTCGCGACTGTAGCCACCACAAACCACCCAAAGCCATGATCAAAGCACCAATAATCCCCAGGCCAGGGGCCGCAAACACGTTGGTGCCGTAGTAAGGAATAGGAATCGCGTTCTGAATGGCAGGCGTGCCAGGCAGAGCAGTCATGGTGAAGGTGAAGGAACCCAAGGCAATCGAAGCCGGGATTAAACGCTTGGGAATACCTGCCGCACGAAACAGATCCTTGGCAATCGGGTAGATGGCAAAGGCCACCACAAACAAGGACACCCCCCCATAAGTCAGTACGCCGCATACCAACACAATGGTGGCAATCGCATGGCGATGCCCCAGTTTGTGTGTAATCCATTGAGCAATTGCCTGAGCCGCTCCGGAGTCTGCCATCAACTGACCAAACAAGGCACCTAACAGGAAGATGGGCAAGAACTGAAGTACATAGCCGCTAAGCGCGCTCATGAAGGTGGAGGTGTAGATGGGCAACAAAAACCCGGAGTCCCCCGAGAGCAGCACAGCCAAGGCGGCCATCAAGGGAGCCAGCAACAGAACCGTCACCCCCCGATAAGCAAAAAACATCAGCAGCAAAAGCGAGACAACAATAGCAAGCGTACTGGCCATAAACAAAATTCCTGTGGAAAGTCCGGATCACGGACGAGTCATTAAATGAAGACGGATCTAGCGCCGAGCAGGCAGTGTAGCAACAGAGAATGACAAACAGGATTGATAGCGCGCAAGGGGGAGAGAAGGGGGGATGGCTTGAGTGCTTACTTTTTGTAGCATGTGCCCGGTTTGGGTAAGGGCATCTGGAAATGGCTAAGCCTAATAAATACAAGGGCTTAGCGTTTCCATAGGAGAAAATCATCAAAAAGATGAAAAAAGTTCGAGATAAGTGCTTGCCAAAAGAAGAAACCTTGCTATAATTTCTTCTTCGGCGCATTAGCTCAGCAGGTTAGAGCGACGGAATCATAATCCGCAGGTCCCCTGTTCGAATCAGGGATGCGCCACCAGAATTATCCTTGTTTATCAAGGTTTTAAAGCCGCCTTTTTAGGCGGCTTTTTTCTTGCCTGCTGTTTGCTGTGACCTAAACGTGACGTGATTGGCGTACTGTGCCAGATGGCCTGCGTCCAAGTGGGCATACTTCTTCACCATGTCCAAAGTCTCCCAGCCACCCAGCTCTTTCAATACAAAGAGTGGGGTGCCGTTCTGAACATGCCAGCTCGCCCAGGTGTGACGCAGATCGTGAAAGCGGAAGTCCCGTAGCCCAACCTCCTTCATTGCCGCAGTAAATGCTCTGCGGTCGATCTGTTCAATTTGCGATCCAGCCCATACCCGAGAGAACACCAGACTGGCATGGGTGCCTATCCTGCGCTGAACCACCTCCACGGCATGCTCGTTCAATGGGACCGCTCGTGCACGGCCCGACTTGGCCAAGTCATTCGTGACCCAGGCCAGACTCCTATCCAGATCCACCTTGTCCCAGGTTAGTGAGAATATTTCGGCAGCGCGGCAGCCCGTTGCCAACGCAAACTCGCAGGAGTCTCGCACCCAATCCAAACGGATAGCGTTTAGGAATTGATCGGCCTTTGCCTGGGTAAGCCAGCGAACGCGTACGGCTGCTTCTCTTGCCATCTGTAGCTTGGGCTTGCGATCGATCCATCCAGCGTCTGCAGCAAGAGACAAGATCCGCGTCATGCTCGCCAGATAGCGGTTCTGAGTCGCCGGGGTTAGCTTTGCCGCTGGCCCGCTTTCATACGTCCTGTGAGTCGGCAGGCCATTCATTATGTCGTCAGTTGTTAAAGAGCAGATGGAGCGGCCACCAAAGACTGTTAGCCAGTACTTCACATGCCGCACCTTGGTCCGGTAATCCTTTTGGCCCTGGCTAGCATTCAGAAATTGCACGCAGGCCTCTTCAAAGCTGCGCCGTGCTTGCTCACCAAAGTGGTGCTGACGCCAGAGATCGGCTTTTAGCCGGTCGTGGAATTCCTGCGCGGCTGCTTTATCGGTTGTCCCAGTAGAGCGCCTAACTCTTTGGCCACCTGGTGCTGTGAGGTCAACCCACCAGAAGCCGGACTGTTTGTGTTTGCGAATAGACATTGTTTCTCCTGTCCATGTCGCAGCGATAATCGGATCAGATTGTTGCGCGGCTGTCCGAGTGCTGCAAGTGTTTCTGGCCAAACCCGCCAAACCCTCGACCCTGGAAGGCGAAAGGCGATGGCATGGCGCTTCATAAATACGGTGTGGTACGACAGCCCAAGCTGGTCTGCTGCCTGCTGAAGGGTCAGCGCTCGCTTGCTATCCATTCTTCCTCCCATCAAAAACCCGCCACGGGGGCGGGTAGATTCCAATCTTTGGCCGTTCTGGCCAGGACTTCCAAAATTCGATCTTGCATTAGCGGGCCTGCCGAAACTCCTGCAGGAACCGCTGGCGGAACTGCTCTGTATCCAGGTCCGTGGTGCGAACCTTCGTATTCTCAGGGTTGTTCATCCAGTTCCACATGCGCGTGCTGAGCATTTGAGCGCCGGTGATCTGGCGCTGCAGCTCATCGATTTCACAAGCCACGCAGGTGCGACCACGATGCGCCTGGGCTTCACTGTGTTTTTCGCAGCTGTATTTCATTCTTTCTCCGTGGTTATGGCCGGCGCCTGGCGCAGCATCTTGAGTAGGGCGGTTCGGTACTCACCCAGACTCAGGTACGAGATAGCGGACGCATCGCAGGCGACGAATGTTGTAATTTTGTCCAAGACTTCCCGCAATGCTTGGCACTGGTCCTGCTCTTGCTTGGCCTGCATCGCCAGCGTTGTCAGTATTTGATGAGATTCATTGAACTGGCGCGTATGCTCTCTCAAAATCGCAAGCACCACGTTGTCATCGAGCTTACCGGCCATGTCTTACCTCCTTTCGTATTAACTTCACATGTACTTTGCGCCGGATTGGCTTGGGTTTCCTTGAGAGCCAGAGCGCCAGAAAATAGACGAGAGCCACGCCCATCGTGAATCCAAGGCCTGGCAGAAAGCCGTCAAGAAACTTGCTCAGCATCACTAGGTAATTGAACTCAATGCCGAAGAGGGTGACGGTCACTGGCCTGGCTCCTTACGGGCTGCGTCGATGGCGGCGTCATACTGCTTCCGGTCAATCGTGATGCGTGTGACTGGCACACTGTTTCCGCTTCGGAACATGGCGTGAACCATTTCAGCCAGGGCCGCATCCACCTTGTCGGCGTCCTGCTGGGTGCACTCTGCGAGCTGGAATAGTCGATCACCTTCCTCCGGGTGGTGGTTCAGCTCAGCAATAGCCTTGTCACCATAGAGGCGGGGCAGTTTGCCGGGGTGCTGACATGCCCACCCACTCCACGGATCACCTTTGACCGGCAACCTATCAGCACCGCTTACAGGTTGCTGTGCCTGGACCGCACTTTCACGACCGATCTCCCAAAATGGCGCAAGCCAGTGCTCGTTGTTAGGAGGCGGGCTCACGCCTTGGAAGCCAAGTGCGAGCGCGCCTGAGATTGCATCTGCGGTCAAAGCACGTATCCCTGCTGGGTCCAGGTCGAGGGAGTAGGGCTTCACCGGGGCGGCCTGCAGAGCCTCAATCTCCTTACGCAGCGCTTCTATTTCTGCATCCCTTGCTGGGATACCTGCCCTCACATCATCGAGCGTTTGCTGTGTGACGTCTGGCTGGGCGGCAACGGGGGCGGCGGTGAGCATGTCTGCATAACGTGCTCGCGCTTCTTGCTGCCGAGACGAATGCCACTCCCCAGAAAGTGCTTGCAGCATTCCCGCGGTAGGCCCAACCGGAACCAGCTTCCAGCCATCCGGCACCGCCACCGGCTCCGCGCTCACAGGGGCAGCACCAGCGAAAAGTGGCACCCAAGCGCCGGATGCTTTGCGTACATCTTCGATCTGGCCATTGTGTAGTGGACCTTCGTATCCGCCGTCAGTACGCGGGCGATACCAGAAAAGTGGTTCTGTGCTCATCGCTTCTTCTCCCTCAGTTGGGGGTAATTAGGATTGGGGGCGGCTCTGGACGTAACAGGAATGAAGGCGCGTGTGCCGTATACCTGTGCTGCGCGGGCGAGGTTGAACGCTTCTTGCGGGGTAGACCGCGCCTGGTTGTGTGGGTGGGTGTTCATGCCAGTGCCTCCTGGGCATCTATTTTCAGAATGTCGCGTAAGACAGCTGCGCGCTCAAATGCCATGTGAGCGATGGCTGTTTGAAGTTCGGCTTTGAGCTTCTTCTCCCGCACACAAGGCTCCACGTGCTTCCTTGGCAGCGAAGGGGTGTAGGTAAAGAAGCTTCTTGAGTGGCTGTAAGTGAAGTCACGCTGCCCTGGGCCGTATACGAAGATCCACATATCGTTGATGCCTCCGTATACTCGTCCACGGAGTAATCGGCCCTTACTGTCCCGCAGCCAGCGGGTGTCGCCATGATTGAGTTTCAAGCCATCCAGGTCTGTGCGGGACCACGATGACAGTGCTTTATCCGATGGCCAGCCGTCAGCACCACGCTCGAATCGGTCTACGCCACGATGTTTTTCGTATTCGCCATTCCAGGTGCTATTGAAGTAGGCCAAAGGGTCAGGGTTTGGACTGTTTAACTTGGGTGGCTCAAAGGTATAGCCGGTGAATACGTTGCACAGATAGTCCCGGATGCGGCTTCGCGTACGCTCCATTTCAAGGCGCTGCAGGTAAGTCATGCGGCCCTCTTTGTCGAAGTCGTACTTCCCACCGTTTGGGTTCTCGCCATTCTGAATGTCTTGCCACATTTCAAGCTCTATGCAGCGCCCAGAGACCGAAAGCTCTGCCTGTAAATCACCTTTGGAACAACTGCGATGGCTGAGTGCGATGTCCTTATATTCGTCGGCATTGTTCCAAGGCATCACGCTCCATCCGATCCGGTTGAGTGTCTGCACGATGCGGGCGAACACGTCACGCTTGAATTGACGCTCCCAAGCGGCGGCTCCAGCCCAGCCGCCGGCATTTCTTGCTTCTACAATGCCTTCTTCCCAAACCATCAGCTTTGCGTCGTGAAATTTGATAATGCCCGTGCGGTTGATGCGTCCTTTGGTTAGAGCCATGGCTTTGCTTCCCATCCGTTCTCACCCCAGACCACACAGCTGTAATCAAGCTCATGGCACAGGGATGCATATCCGTTATTGAAATGACCGTGAGTGCGTGTCTTGTGCAGGAGCACGCGCACTTCCGGGTCATGGCGAAGGGTAAAAAATTGCCCTGGTTCGATGTGTCGAAGGCGGGGCAGGGGCTTGTTGGAGTGCTGTTGGTTCATTCGCATAATCCATAGATAGACGAGCAGCTGGAGGCGTCTGCAAAGATTCGCGTAAGGTCGAACTGGCGGCCTCCACGGCTTGTCATCGCCCACTGGATAACCGACTGGATGCCGTGAGTGTCGTGATTGATGCTGATCATTTCGCATGAATTGCCTGGGATAGTGTCGGCCTCGAACAGTGTGCTAGGCCCTCTTTTACTGGCCTTGCTTACCAAGCGCTCCCATTCTGAAACGCGCTCCACCTCTTCGGGGAAGCGCTTAGAAATTTCAAGTAGCTCATCTTTGCGGGCATGGATGCAGGGCATACAGCCGACGCGACCCATGCCTTGAAGATAAAGAGGGTTGGGCTCAATGCCCATGACGCGATGCGCATTAAAAACGTCTGAGACATTCCAGCGCAAAATTGGCCGGTAGTTGAAAAGACCGCCTCCTACCTCGTCGCACTCAGGCAGGCAGCGTCGGGCCAGGCTTTCGTCAGCTCGAACGCCTTGCCAAGAAAGTACCAACTGGTCCTTGTCCATTAGCGGCATCATGACTTGTTCGATAAGCGGGTTGCGTTTCAGTTCTATTGAGCAGAATCTCGCTCTAGTTGATGGGAAGCGGCCCTTCCACAGGCAGAGGTCCAGAAATGGGATGCCAGTGGGATGCAGCACTGCCAGGGCCTGCTCAACAATCGAGTCCGGCACTCCCTGCTCACGCCACTTCGTATCCACATAAAGACGCTTTCTGGCGATCTGCTCAGAGAAGTCCGCTTTCACCCAGCGGATCGGCACACCAGTGGCCTGGGCTAGGTAATGCACATAGTCATAGGTCTGCTGATGTTCATGCCCAGTGTCAGCAAAGACGGCCTGCAGGTTGGGTGCTTCCTGAACGATGGCCAGCAGCAGTAGGGCAGTGCTGTCCTTTCCGCCCGAGACTGAGACGACGTTGTGGGTCATGGGTTGATCCTAGAAAAGAAAAAACCCCGGTTGAGTAAATCAAGCGGGGTTATGGGGTGTTGCTGTAATCGTGATGCTTCATAGGGGAGGCATCCTATGTTTTAGCCACATAGGTTCGGCTATGATCCTTGTGGGAATGGATGAGACAAATCATTTGAGGAGAATCATATGAATATGGGGGACTGGCCGTGTTGGGGCAAAGTGGGCGTTGCAGTTGGTCTGACGGCTTTTGTTTTTAACTGGCCTGATTCGAGTGGCGAATGGGCCTCCTGGATTCAAGCATTTGGATCTATTGGTGCGATAGTAGGTGCCATTTGGGTATTCTCAAAACAGTCAGCCCTTAACGCAGAGAGGGATGCCAGTGAGAAAAATCACAAAGAGAGCGAGCTAAAAAGAGAGCGGCTTCAGAGACTGCTCGCTCTTCAACGATTGATTGAGCTTGGTACCACCGGGCTCGCTTCATTTTGCCGTGAGACCTGTGAAGCTGAGATTGAAACGGTCTCTCAGCTTCAAGCTGCAGTCCACAAATACAGCAAGAGATTTGATCTAGGCAAAGAGGTATTGAAGGGCATTGACTTATCCATATATCCCAACATCTTTCTCGGGTTATTTGTTATTAATCTCCGACATCAAGCAAATTGTATTGACCAGGCGGTAGAGAGGGCTGGTGTGGCGAAGACAGCGTCAGATGTTAAAGACATACAAATCGTCCTAGGAAAGGCCCACGCCATTATTCTCGATATATCTAAACGGCAGGCTGATTTTGCTCGTAACTATGATGGCAGCGCTGAGTTGTCTGGGGCCTTTACCCTAGACTAGCAGTGAGAGGGTTTTGGCTTTGTTCGCCGCCCAGCACGCCCACTAAATCGGCAATCAGGTTTGCGAGTTCGGCGGTCATCAAGGTCATGTCGGCATCAAAGATTTCATCATCGTTGACGGCTGTCACGTCTTGTTTTTCAGTCAGGATGTCAAGCGGGGCCACGCGTTTGACGTCCAGCGCGTCGGTCAGCACAAAGCTGATGCGATCAGCCCAGGTCATGGCCAAACGAGTGCATTGTTTGCCGGCTTCAACGTGCTTGCGTACTTCGTCAATATCGGCGCTTTGCTTTACGTAACGCACGGCAGCACCGCTGTCTCCGGTGGAGCGTAGCTCGGTGTCCTGGTCCACGGTGAAGTTGGCTAGTTGCTCTTCATCCACCAGCCAGGAGGTCATTGCCCGAGCCGGTGACTGCTCCGTATACAGCGGCAGGACAGGGAAGGGGTCTACGCTCTTAGCGAACAGGCCGAGCACCTCATTACTCTTAGCCACGGCAGCGGTATCAATCACAAACCAATGGTTTCGTGTGTCGATCCACACTAGAGTGTCGCGCTGCACAGCATGAGAGCGGGGCATCAAATCAATGATGATCTGCTCTTTGATTTCCTTCATCTGCTTGCGGCCTGGCTTGTAGCCTTGCTGCTCTTCGATTTCGCGGGCCTTCTCGCGTGCTGCCTGGTTAACCACAGCGCTCGGCAGCAGTTTCTTTTCAGCACGCATGCAGATCAGATACTGTCCATTCACTTCATGCACCAGCTCACCACCTTCACGCGGCGGTACCCAGCCCAGGCTGAGAGGCTCTTGGCTGCCGCATGGCGCGAATTGATGCTTGGCCAACATTTCTGCCAGCGCTTGGGCTGAAACCCCAAAACGGGTGTCCAGGCGATAGATACGCAGGTTTTTAAACCACATGGGTATATTCCTTTCAGGATGGGCTATGCTCACGCGGATAAATCATCGCGTGGAGTGGGTAGGGAAATGAAGAAAGAGGATTGTGAAGCGCGTACATTGATCGCGCTGGTGGTAGGGGTGGGGTTTGGGGTGCTGATTGGCTCGGCATTACTAGCTTCTTTTTATCCGATTTTTCAGTCGAAAGAGTGGGCGGCTTGGGTGCAGGCATTGGGCTCAGTTGGAGCAATAGTTGTTGCCGTTTTTATTGGCCGGGAAAGCATGAGGTCTGCGGAGCGGCTCCAATTAGACCGGGACTTAGCTGAGAGGAAGCGGATTGAAACTGGATACAGAGAAGTTATTAGAACTTTGTCAGCACAGACGGTCGCTGTGATATCAACCGTAGAGACAGCGGAGAGTGTTGATAGCTTACGCACCAATTGGTACAGGTACGCAGAAGAGAGCATCAACGCTAGTTTGCGGGCAATTAATTCAGTTCCACTGTATGACTTAGGTAATTCGGAAAGAATCTTATTTGCTACTATTTTGGAGATGGATGCCCGTTGGGTTATTCGTAGAGTTCTCGAGATTTTGCGCGAGAAAGGTAATGCTCCACTTCTGGCTACTACGAAAAGTGTTGACCTAAAGAGAATTAGAGGCAGCGTGACAGATGCTATGAATAGTTTTAATGCGACTTATAAGTAGTGACTAATTTTTGGGATCTCGCCCAAGGTTACCGACGAGAATTACTTTGTTGACTGAAGCCATATTTAGAAGCCCGCTGCGGGGGCGATGAATTTCAGGATCACTGCGATAACAAAGAACGCAGCAGGCATCCCCAGGCACCAACTGGCCGGGGTCTCGCTTCCAGCAGGAAGGGCCTCCCACCCAAAGTGAGCAGCCAGGGGAGGGCGCACAGAGCGCACCCAGAACTTGTCAGCCAGCAGTGCGATGGAAAGCACGCCAGCCCACATAAACAGATTTGCGAACGCGGTCATAGCGCCTCCTGAAGCGAATGGGTAAAAAGAGACCCCGCGCTCAAGTAGTGAGGGCAGGGTCGGAAGGTTAGGTTGTGTCGACGTCACTAGTACGTCCACGGAGGACTGCTATCGTAGGGGCCTGTGTTTTTGACCAGCTGCGAAACAGCAGCTACTGTGGATGATATTTTTAGCCTTTCTTCGCCTTTGAGATAATCGATCGGCAGTCCGCGATCGTTTTTTGAAGGTTCTTAGGAATTTCAAGTAGAGGAGAAACCTCAGGATTAAACGACGGGAGAGGATTGCTTGAGGGGCCAAAGGTAGATTCAAGTTCCAGTGAAACCAGTGGAATGGCACGATAGGCGTTGTGAACCGACTGAAATAACCTTTGACCTTCAGCTGCAAGTTTATTTATCTGATGTTGAGGGTTTTCGAAGTTAAAAGGCTCAGACTTACTATGCACAAGTCTATTTCTAGCTAAAACAAGTCCTTTCAGCGCAGAGTACGGAGCTAGCTCCTTCTGGAATTCGTATCCAGCGACAAGTCGCATAACAATTACCCACTTTGAGAGGACATCGAGCTTATCCAAGTGATCTTTGACGTAAGCATCCCCAAGATGGTCGGCTGCGTACTCGTAAATGGCTGACTCAAAGCACATCCCGGAAAAAACGATAGTCTGCAACCCTGCGATATCTCTCAAACGTTCGGTTTCAACATATTCAGGATCGTAGTCGGACGGCTCTAGTAATTTTATTTTTCTGTTTAATTCGATGAATTGGTCGTAGCCTCGTTCGCAAGTATCAGCAAAGACACTTGTGAGAGTTCCAATGCGAGCAAAGTTTTGGCGCTGAATCTGCATACGTTATTAAAAAAATAGAAAATATGAGACAGGCTTGTCTAGCACGCAGAGTACTCTATGAAAATTCAAATTGCTATAAAGCCTGCCATCCCGCTGGCTTCAAGCTCAGACATATTGATGTCGACATTGACATTCAGGCGCACATAGGCCATTTGCTGCTCTCCTTATAAGTCACTTTCACTTCTTTGTTCGCATGAAAAACCGCCCTGAGTAGGACGGTTTCAGATGCGGCCCCACTAAAGGGGCCCAGGCCGGGATTCCAACCGGCATGACCGTTTCCGTTTTTGGCCGTCTACGCCTCACCCTCTTTCTCCGTAAACCGTGCTTTGACGGACTGGAGACGGCAGAGATACCGCGCAGAGCCACAACCATGCTTGTGGGTGCTATTGAGCCGGACGAACACCTCCACAAGGCGGGGTGAGCAACATCGGCAGGTGGGTTGTTAAAGATCGATGGATAAATATTAGCGCCGCGCTACTCTTAATGTCAATAGCGGGGCGCTAATCATTATGAGAAAAATAAACCCGCTTTCGCGGGTGGGTGAGCCTTAACGGTGCCAGTGCTGGATCAGCCGCACCTCTCTCTAAGGGATAAATATGTTTGCAGCCGAACCACTGCATCCAAAATCTCTTGGACTGCTTTTCGTTCTAGATCAAAGTCAATCTGAGGGGTTAAGGTTTTGGGGTTGTATGTTTCCAGGTGTTCAGCCCGTTGTTGATCTATTTGGGGATTGCGATTTTTAGCATTTCCAGTGTTCTGTTTCTTGGCCTTGTACTTCCGCTTCTTCATCTAATTCTCCAAGCATGTCGCACTCCATTGAGCCCTGCATTGAGCAGTGGCATGGGAGAGTTGGCGTCAGGGTGACGCGGGCATTACTGGGCATGGGATAATTTAACTGTATATCTATACAGTATTTTTGGTCAAGACGTAGCGGATTGGTGGCTACTGTATGAGGGGGCGCTAAGCTCTGCGTCAGCCTAAACTGGTACGATTCAGATATTTACTGTTACGAAGTCGCTTCGGTGTGCTCACACAGACTTAATTGATTGATCGCGAGGAGGGGGCATGTCCCTGATGGATTATCTGAAGGGCCCTGGCTACAAGTCTGAGGCCGAGAAATTGAATAAAGAATTGAAGGCTTGTCAGGATGAGTACTCTACGCTCATGAGCAAATACACTGATCTCGAAAGCCTAGCGAAAGATTGTGGAGTGCCGGATGTTGAGGCTGTCAGAAACTTGGTGGCAGCAGAGAAAAAGTCGTTGGAAGAATTTCAAACCGGTGTCGTGAGCGCCGAAGAAGCTTTTCGCTATTCTCAGGAACGTCTGAAGAATGTAAGGAAAGAAATTCTTGTTCATGAGGAAATTGTCTCGCTGGAGTCATTCGCTCTTTATATTCCAAAATATGACTTTGTTAATAGCTCTGAATACAAGATACGGCTGGATGCTATTCGCGAGCAACAGAAGGCTCTGATCAAGGAAAATGCGGCGGCAACAGGTAGCACTGACTGGGTGGTAAACGGGAAAAAGTCGGAAGGTAAGAAACTGGTCAATGACATCAAGAAGCTTTTAATCCGGTCTTTTAATAATGAATGCGATCAATGCGTCGATCACGTTAAATTTAACAATGTCGAGCGTTCTGAGGCCCGGATTCAAAAATCCTTTGAAACATGCAATAAGCTAGGTATGGTTGCCAATGTATCCCTATCTAGAGAGTACTTATCTCTTAAGCTCGATGAGCTCCATTTGGCGCATGAGTTTCAATTAAAAAAGCAAGAAGAGAAGGAGGATGCCAAGAAGGCAAGGGAAGACTTAAGGGAACAGCAAAAGCTCGAACAAGAAATTCGCGCAGCGAGAGAGAAGATTAACAAAGAGCGCAAACATTTCGCTGCGGCTTTGTCTTCCCTACAGACCCGACTTGAGCAAACGCCGGAGGGTCAAGACCGCGAAGGCATCCTTGCTAGGATCAACGAAATACAGGCACAGAGCGAAGCAATCGACTCAGAAGAGAAGGCAATCGATTACCGGGAAAAGAATGCCAAGGCTGGATATGTTTATGTCATTTCCAATATCGGCGCTTTTGGGGAGGGCGTTTATAAGATTGGGATGACGCGGCGGTTAGAGCCGATGGAACGCATTTCTGAGCTAGGCGATGCTTCCGTGCCGTTTTGGTTTGACGTCCATGCAATGGTTTTCTCGGACAATGCCCCGGCCCTTGAAGCTAAGCTGCATGAGCATTTTTCCTCTGGTCGATTGAATAAGATCAACGGGAGAAAAGAGTTTTTCCGGGCTGATATCAAAGAGATTGAGGATGTTATTCGCAGAAATTACGATTCAGCCATTGAGGTATTGCATGAGGCTCCGGCTGAGCAATATCGCGAAAGCCTGCAGATGACTGCTCCCTCAAAGGCAATCCAACTGGCCGAAATGGCTGCGCTGGATGAGTAGTGGCCAGCACGTGATTGAAGGATAAGATGGTATTACTTTTTGTATTTTTGGGGGCGAGAGGGACAGATGAGCAGACTTAGTCGGATGACCGTGGGAGTGGTGCTGGCCATCGGCCTGGCTGGATGTGCCAAGCAGGTTTTGTATAAACCTGGCGCCAATGTCTGGGACTTTGAGGCAGATAAGTCAGCATGCGAGTACGAAGCGTTGAAATATGCTGGCGGGTTCGACAACTCTTATAGGAGCGCGTTTGGTTCGTCGCTGGACATGGCGCTAAGGAGAAATGAGATAACGATGGCGTGCATGCGCCAGAAAGGCTGGCACCCGGCACCCGCCAGCAATGCTGCTCCTGAGAAATTTACGCCGACTAAAGTTGATCTACCTACCTGAATAAGTGTCGACCAACAAAAAAGCCCCGTGTGAACTGACTATCGTATTTCGTCATGAAAAACACCCCAAAGGTCGGTTCAATGTCCAGCTTTTGAGGTGCAGCTCAGGAGGGGCTCAGTATGTAGTCTTGAGTTTAGGCAATACGTTTGCGTTGTTCTATTTGGGGTGCGTTAGCCGACAGTCCGAGCGCCGTTAAGGCAGCATTGGCAAAAGGGGCTGGTAGGTCTTTCTTCTTAACCTGCAGAGAAAGGTACCCGGTCAACTTGCCACCCCTTATGTAATCCTCTCTAAACCATTTTTTGAAAGCTCCAAGCGCCATTTCAGGATAAGCCCATGGTTCTTGTGGGTTTGATTTTGCTTGCGCATAACAAGAGGGGTAGTCATGATCGTACTTGATGCGCGCGCCGTAAAGCTCATCCCCAGAAATGGATAGCCAGTGCTTTGACCACGCCATACCCACACTGATATCAGGAACAAAACTCTGATCAGTATGGATCCCGTTCTGGCCAAGCGTTATGAAGAGATCATGAATAGCGTGAAAAATGCCAAAATATCCTTCTGGCACCGTGTTATGAAGCAGGGATGCACGGTCATGGAATGGCTGCCACAAGGAAGGCACTGCATTTGCTGGATCGTACCCACAGCTTTGGTAGATGAAGTCGCGGAATGATTTTCTGGCTAAGATGCGATAGTTGTGTTTTGCATCATCGGTACTGTGGGCTCCCGCCTCGAAAGCATAGTATTCAAGGATAGCCATGCACACAGCGTCGGGAAACGCATGAGTGTCCCCATACTTACCGACAAAACGAGTATAGAGAAAGTCGCCGGGATGCCCTTGTTCAAGGATGAGTCGAAGTATTACTTTGCCGCGCGGCTTAGAAACTTCATCTCCCCAGTTATTGGCAAAGCGGAGCAGCCCAGAGTGATCGATGCCGCACATTCTGGCCAGTCCACGCAAGCCCATAAACGGAGATCCGTCACCCAGGACCCCCATGTGCACACCATCAATTTCAGCCTCAACCAAAGGGTGGTGACTATTAGGCCCATTTTTGCTTGTATCTATTTGATTTTTATTGATAATGGGGTGGTGACTACCGTTTCTTTTTCGCATGATTACAGACCTTTTTGTAAAGGTTGGTTGACGCTAGCACCACAAAATCAGACAATATTCACCGACACGGATGTCATTTTCTTGGTGCTAGCAAGAAATGCAGACATCTCATAGCCACCTGAGTTTGCGCAAACTCAGGTGGCTTTTTCTTTATCTGCCAATACATTATATGACTGCTTTGAACTAGCGTCCTTCTTGATGTCGCCTTTAGGTACTAGGCGTTACAAAGACGTGCATGATTTTATTGGTTTTTTTTGTTTTGGGTTTATTTACACCACTATATGTTGTGGTTTTTTGAGGCCAGACATGTGTTTTAATTAGGTCGTTACGGCGTAACTTATTGATTGGTCGATGCGGGTATCGATGTAGCTCACACCGAGTAGGAGTAAACGGAGTTGGGTAAACAATCAAGTAGCAACCGTCGAACAAAAAGCCCCGCTTTGCGGGGCTGGTGATATGGTCTTGCAAAAAGCTTCTAGGTGTAGGATTTAGGACCGTCAGTCTGTATGGTTCATTTCTTCAAATAGGTATGGAGCAATTGAGATCTGCTTCTGATGAGCTGCTTTTCCTACGAAGTATTTTATATCTCGGCTGTCTTCCATTTTTCCTTGTACCCGCCCAATTTGATGGACTAGCATATTGCGACCGTCTACGCTAAGCCATTGGTGAAATCTCGCCCGTCTCTTACCGTCCGAAGTAATATTCAGTTCGTTCAACTTACTTTTCAAAAATCCGTACTCAAGAGGCTCGTAGATGTATTTGTTGATAAATTTCCCGTAGTACTGCGGCCTTGATCTAGATGTGGTAGGTTGATTACCGTACAGCCTGTCCAGTTCAGCGAAAAACGAATCAGGAAAGGTATGAACCCACTTTTGAAGTCCTTCCGCCAGATACTTGGAAAGCAGAAGACGCAGAGCGTCGTGCTTACGGTCTTTCTGAAATCCTGTAGCCTCGTCAATCAGAGCGTCTATACCCACTTCGGCTAAAGCGCTTAAGAGTATTTCTGACTGGATCGCAAGTTTCTTCTGTGGTTCCGTTAAGATGTCATCCCCTGCACGTCGCGCTGCTAAATAAACCTCACACATCTTTGGAAGTAGCCCGGCTGAGTACCCGGTTTTTTCCTGCCTTCCATCAACGTATCGAATTACTTTGGTCCGGTCTAAAACCTCTTGATTTATAAAAGGTTCTAGGTTTTTTGCGGCAATAAAAGGGGGGATTTTGGTCCCATCTATCTCAAGTCGGGAATTCGCCCCTTTTCGCGGCCTCCCAAAAGCCTTAAAGATCGAGGCTGCTGATAGCACGCGTGTCTCATTCTCTAGCACAGCGCACTCTAATTCAACGTCTCCAATAGGAAGCAGCCCAGGATATACCGCTTTGGGCAAAGATTGAGATGTCCTCTGCTCTGTTCTCTCGGTGGGCTCGTTGTTGGTTGATTGCTTCAGGTTGTTGACAGATGGATTCGCCAGACCAATATCTGAAAACAGTTGCTCTGAGATACTAGTACTTAATGGGTTAATGCTGATTAGATCCTCGGGCTTTAACGCAAGGCCGTACTGCTGAGCTAATTCCATTAGTTTAAGGTGCCATTTCACTGGAATGGTCCCGGACTTGGCCCAATACGCTGCTGTGCTTTGAGCTATTCCCAAGAGTTGAGCTAGCGCAGACTGGCCGCCGAATAGATTGATGACTTCGCGTGCGTGCATGATCTTCTCCTAGGGGTTTTGAGATATTTACAGTCAGTTATTAATGGATTTTATTTTTTAGTCAGCTTTATTTGTCGCTTCTGTCCGCCTCTTGTCTTCCATGTTTTCACATGTGAGGCTAAATCTAAGTGTTTCGTGGTTAAAAAATAAGGAGCCAAATGGCTCCTTGTCTCTTCCTGCTCAATCCATCTTACGTACAGCCTCCCTGGGCTGGGTCAAATCTTTGCTTATCAATCCTCAATCTCCAGTCCAAGGTTTTTGGCAGCAACGCGCATAGCAGACTCGAGACGAATCACGTCTGCGCGCTCCAACGTCAGAAGCTTACTCTTAGGAATGGCAGGGAATGGCCATGCGTCGTTAGAGAGGTCTGGATCTGTGTCCATCCATCCTAAGGGCTTCCCGCAAGCCTCCTCCAGTGCTCTAGCCAATGGAGAGCCCATTTGTTTTGGCTTTCCGGTTTTGCTGCCTAGCGACTGGTTAAGGATTTGGCTATAGGTTGAATCGCGATCATTCTTTCCGGTAGCCCGATTTAAGTCCGCAGCAGTGCCGCCCACCTCTTTGATGAGCATTTTTAGTCTGATGCGGCGGACTTCTTCAACAGTTTTCATAGAACTTAATTAAACAGCGCAGAGCTAAGCAAATGGCGTAGCGCGGCGCTATTGACATCGCACATAGCGCTGCGCTAATCTTTGGGCATGAAGCTATCAGAACTCTACAAATCTCTTTCGAAAACTGAGCGTGCTCTTCTTGCGGAACGAGCTGACGTTGGGCATGGCTATCTATGGCAGATCGCCACAGGTTGGAGAGGTAAGCGCCCGTCCCTGCTTGTGCTGGACCGCCTTTTGAAAGCGGATAGTCGTCTGAAAGCTAAAGACTTAATCGCTGAGTTTGCTGAGCAGCAGACCAAGGAACCCCACATGCCCAACACCCCCGACCCCAAACCCGATGACCGTATCCCCATCGGTCCCCCTGACTGCATTACGAAAGGGGGCGCACATGCTTAAACGCCTGTACGCCCGCCTGGTGTTGTGGCTAATTCAACCGGCCATCAAGCTCCAGGGTGATCGTCTAGCCCAGGCTGCAGGGTTCACAGATCAAGAGGCTCGGGATGCAGAGATTTCGGCAAAAGCCGCTTTAGCTGCTGAGTCAGCTCGCCAGACACTTCGTCGGCATCACTTACTCCGGCTCTGAACCGGGCATGGCTTCGTACTTTTTGGTTTATGAGCGTCCTCAATCGTTCCGCTCGTTGAGGGTCAGTTGCCGCCTCATCTAGCAAGGCGGAAAGAAGTATCTCCAAGGCTGTGATCTGCACGCTATGCGATCCGACCGTCGAATTTAAGGAGAGTGCGGTATTTACCAAGTCGCTATTGATTCTTAATTGCTGATCAGTAGAAGTCACGGTCAATCCTTTTCAGAAAAATTTAGTTACTTGCATTTCTAAGCATAGCTGATCGGGATTGACCACCTCAATGAACGGTAACGGCCCCGAGTTCACCCAGACCATGCAGTTCATTCCAAACAAGCCGGTCGTATATGCCGGTGATGTGGTCATCGGTAGGGCAGTTGAAGGCCTGATAGGCCAGCTCAGTAGCTCCATCAATGATTTCAAAGCGGGGGAGTTCTTTTTTATCCATCCCTGCATTTTCAGTTTCACGACCGATTTTTTCCATTTGTAGTTTCCGTCCCTGATTTATCACTACGTACTTTTCACACTTTTACTGTAGCGATTGTGAGGGGAGGGCGAAACGCTGAAATACACAGGAGTTCAGCCCAATGACAAGACGTTTTTCTTCCTTGAACTGGCGAGACGCGCTCTACAGTGCCGTCCGTCAGGCCCCAGGCGGCGTTGGCGCGGCTGCCTTGTTTCTCTCTGACCGGCGCGGCCTGTCGATTCATCCCGAGTCACTGCGCCGGAAACTGACCGGTGGTGAGCAACTGGACATTGACATGGCCTTCTTGCTGACCGAGTGGCTCGATGAGCTGGCCGACTGCCGGGAAAGCGCACGGGACTGGCTCATCGCTGCTGCTCAGCAGGGAGGCCTGCATGTAGTTGATCTACCACCTGAGCCGGTAGGGGGATTCGAGAACGAGGCCGGTGCTCTGAACGAGAAGGCGCTCAAAGCAGCCGCTGAGCTTGGCGAAATGTGTAGCGCCATCACCGGCACCACAGCCGACGGTCGTGTGACTCATGAGGAGCGGGAGCGTGTGGTGGCCAAAGCCTTGGATCTGATCCGCCTGTGCTTTCGCATCATCCGCAACGTGACCCGCTGGCACCGCAAGGAGGTCTCAGTATGACCAAAGCACCTTACGGTACTTACTACACCGATCTGTACAAGCTGGGCTGGTTCAACAACCCCCAGGTATGCAAAATCCTGAAAGTCGCTTTCGACCAAGAGCCACATGAACGCCAACAGCAGATCAAAGACCGTCTCTACGCAGAGTTCGGCACGGATAGCCTGGCGATGGTGAACCCACAGCACTTCGTGCGCACCCTTGACGGCATGGGCCTGTTCTTCACGCTGCCGACCTCACTCAAGGATCAGCTGCGATGAAGAAAACAGAATGGCCACAGCGCACCCAGTTGCAGCGTCGCCAGGCACTCAAGCGCAGTGCATTCAAAGCCAAGCCCAAACAGAAGAAGGGCCTGAGCATGCCTCTAGTCGTAGCCAAGATGGCAGGAACTCTTTTCAAGCACCAGCCCAAACCGCCAGCCGTATTCCGCTCTGAGCAGCATTTAAAGAATGTAGCGGCATTACCCTGCGCCAATTGTGGCCTAGAGAAGCGCTCACAAGCAGCGCACATGAATGGGGTTGAGTTCGGTAAAGGCTTGGGCCTAAAGGTCTCAGACGCTTTGGTTTTTCCGCTCTGCGCTGATGGCTTCCTGCGTCGGGGTTGCCATGGACTCCATGACCAAGGCGGCATCTACGACAAAGGTACAGCCGTGGGATTGCAGCTTACTTGGCTGCAGAACACACGCGATGAATTGAAACGCTTGGGCCAATGGCCTGAGCAAGCCGACCGCGACGTAGAGACGTTCGTGGGGGCGTATTTAAGGAGGCAACTGGCATGAAGCCGCTAGACACTATCAGGGCTATTGGCAGGCCAATCGCTTATCACGCTTCACTGGCACGCCATGTAGGCGGCGTTGCTACGGCCATCTTTCTTGGTCAGCTGATGTACTGGGATGAACGATCCACAGACGAGCGTGGCGTCCACAAAGAATCCAAGCAGTGGGAGGAAGAGACTGGGCTGTCCTACCGCGAGCAGACGACCGCACGCAAGAAGCTGCGGGATCTCGGTCTGCTGGTGGAGACCCCAGAACGCCTACACCACCGCATCTACTACAAGCTGGACCGTGAGGCTTTTAACGCCTGGATTGAGACCCTTTCTAAGGACTCTGATTCTGAAATTGGCGAACTACCGAAAGCGCATTTCCCGAACGACGAAAACGCAATTGGGGGACAACACATTCCGCAATCGGGGGATGACGTAAAGCGCAGTTCGTTAATAGAGAAGACTACTACAGAGACTACTGCAGAGATTACAGAAGATATTTCGTCCGGGTGCCGATTCCAGGAGTTCTGGGATGCCTACCCGAACACTGCTCGCCGAGTAGCGAAATCGAAGTGCCTGGAGAAGTGGAAGGCCCACAAGCTCGATGCTGATGCCGACACGGTGGTAGGCCACGTCAGAGCAATGTGCAAGACGACGCAGTGGAAGGATGGCTTTGAGCCTGCGCCGTTGACGTACCTGAACCAACGTCGTTGGGAGGATGGTGTGCCAATGGACAGCAGCCAAGGGGGCGGAAAGCCCGGCTCACCCCAGCACACAGGGTTTGATCAGAAAAACTACGGGGAGGGCATTGGCGATGATGGCCGTTTCTAACCTTGGCGGGATGTTGTCCGCGCTGGAGAGCTCCACGATGAACGCTCTTGCGGCTGGCAAGGACCCAAAGGCCATGATCGAGGACGAGATCCGACGCATTCAGGCAGGTGTGGCGGCAGATCGGGCGAAGACGATATCGCATTCGATTCTGTCCCGTGCCGCCATCCCACCTCGCTTTGCCAATCGTCGCCTGAGCAACTATCTGCCCACTTGTCCGGAAGCGGCCAAGGCTTTGCAGGTTGCCCAGCAGTACGCGGACACGTTCCAGCAGGCCATGGGTTCTGGACGCAGCCTGATTTTCATCGGCAACGTGGGGGCGGGCAAGACTCACCTGGCCGTGGGCATTGCTCATGAGGTGATGCAACAGGGCTATTCGGCACTGTTTACTTCGGTCATGGGGGCGGTACGCAGCATCAAGGAAACCTACGGGCGCCGTGAGCTGACCGAGTCTCAGGCCATTGCCCGCCTGGTTGAGCCTGACCTGCTGATTCTGGACGAGGTCGGTGTGCAGTTCAGCAGCGATACCGAGCGCTTGTATCTGTTCGAAATCCTGAATGGCCGGTACGAGAGCATGCGGCCCACCATCGTGATCAGCAATCTGGACATGGCTGGCATCAAGGACTGCCTGGGCCAACGTGTCTTTGACCGATTACGCGAGGGAGACGGTCGGGCTGTGACGTTTGCCTGGGATAGCTACCGGGGGCGTGGATGAGTCCGCAGAAGCGGGAAGCAGCAGAGAAGGCAATGCAAAAGTTGGATGGATGGACGGTGGTGGATCCGCAGCGAGATCACAAGGCTTGGGCAAAGAAGATTCTCGCTAACCCGGCAGGGCGGTCACCGACAGTGATTTGGATGGCTCAGCGAGCAGTAGGAGAAGCGGAATGAGTGAAGTAACGGGTTTGGCTCTATTGCTGCCTTGGCCGGATATGCGGCTGATGCCTAATCGCAAGAACGGTCGACACTGGGGCGGCGTCCAGTCAGCCAAGGAGCAGGCCAGGCGCGACGGGCGTGTGACGGCAGTCGTAGAGCTTGGTCGGCGGCGCTTTATCGGCGGGGACCGCATCCCAGTGAAAGTGACTTTCATGTCACCAGACCGCAGAGGGCGCGACCTGGACAACCTGCTGGCCTGCATCAAGCCGCAAATTGACGGCATCGCCAAAGCCCTTGGGGTGGATGACAAACGGTTTCGACCGCTGATTGTTGATGATGGATTGGACCCAGCTAAGCGCGGGTATCTGAAGATTGAAGTGGGGAATGTATGAAATCGCAGATTGAAATCTTGCTGGGTGAGTGGGGCCGCTGGAAGCGTGGTGAGAATCGGAGTGTATTGGGCTATCCGAAAAAAGCGGCTTTCATGGTCATGCGGGTGGATGGCGGTACTCACATGGACCCATCAGAGTTTGTGTCCGATAAAGAAGTAGAGCGCTTGGACGTGGAGGTAAATGCTATACACCCGGAATATCGAGCAATTCTGTCCATGCATTATGTCCGGCCAGGGGCTATCAAGGAGAAATTGGAACGACTGAATATCTCCAGAGCGCTGTATTACTTCCGGCTGGAGTTCGCGACCAAGCAGCTGGCGTTTCAGATGGGGTTTGTGCCACCTGGTGTATCGGCAGCTCAACAGGGGGCTGCAGCGCGAGGCACGTAGTTTGGGCATGGGTGGCGCTTTATACGTATGGGTTGTTACTATTTCCTATTCTTTTGCACTGGGGAATAGGATGAAAGGCTTTAAAGCGCTATCTGCTTGCGTGGCTGTCGCGGCATTTTCTTTTATTACGTCATCTACTTATGCGAGCGACCTAATCTCGGAGGAGCACAGTTTTTCTGATTCCTCCAAGAAGACTCGGTCGGAAGAGGATGCCTTGGGCGGTGGCAAGAGATTGTCAATCAAAGAAGAAGGGGAAAAGGATGGAGCTAAGTATCTGTTTTATCACTCAGATGGCAGTGGAAGAATAGCTGGAGATGCTGAAAATGATTTGTCGTATCTCCGATTTGATGGGATGAATTGGTCAATATCATGCAATAAGGATGCCATGAATGACCGCGTAACTTGCCGTGCAAACAGAGGAGATCTGTTGGTGTTTTACTCGAAGAGCGACGGGTTCTTGGTTGACTTAATGGGTGATAAATATCCGGGTAGCAATATATCTATACGTGTTAATAACGGGCAAGTAGTTACAGCCGGAGAGGCAAGTGGGTTTTCAAAGAGCCAAAGCAAAAACATACTAGCTTCGATTAAGGATGGGGATAAGGTGGCGACCCGCTATATTGGCTGGCCATATAAGAACAATAAAGATCAAGTTAGTGAGGTATATGGTTTAAACGTGGTGAAGCAGTACTTGGTTTGGGCTGTAAGCAAAATTAAGTGAGTTGCGTAGGTATATCAAACTATTTTGTCTAGACACGTTGACGAAGTGTCTATACTCAATCAGAATAAATCCCGTAGGCTGGATATTGCTCAGCCTGACAAAAGGAGCCCTGCCAGTGATGGTGGGGCTTTTTGTTTCTGCTTGAAGGCCAAGCATACTTAAATCGGTAGATGCCGAGCCTGAGAGGGTGGGAAAGCTTTGCTGGTCTAGGGCCGTTCCTTTTTGGAGCGGCCCTTTTGTTTGGGAAAAGCCGGGGGCCCCTAGGGCAATAGACCCGGTAAGGGGGATTCGAACCCCGGACTCTCGCTGTTCACGAGTTTTTTCAATGGGGGGGTTATATTTTTTCCCCTCTAAAGCTAATGCACATGCGCCTTCCTTGAAAAAAATGGCCTCCCTTGAAAGAGGGGGGTTATATTTTTCGAGGGGGGTTATATTTTTGGGGCGTCCCATGCTTGAATACACCAGCACCGCGAAAGAGGGCGCTCGGTGGCTCAGCCGTGGCGAACGCCAAGTGCCCTACGCAACGTCGCTGGCACTTAATAAGACGGCATCAGCAATTCAAAAAGCGCTTGTTGAGCAAATGGGACAAGTGTTTGACCGCCCAACGCCCTATACATTGCGATCGCTGCGGTTGCAGCGGGCAACAAAACAGAACCTGACAGCGTCCGTTGCTTATAAAGACTTTGCAGGCAAGGGGACGGCGGCAAGTAAATATCTGCGTCCCCAGGTCGATGGCGGCAAGCGTCGCCAGAAGCGATTCGAAAATGCCCTGGGCCGGATTGGCCCCAGCGGTTACTACGTTCCTGCTGGTGGTGCTGATCAAGACGCCTACGGGAATATGTCACGCGGTCAGATCGTCAAGCTGCTGTCCTACTTGCAGGCCTTTGGGGAGCAGGGATATCGGGCGAATGCGACAGATAAGAGTCGTGCACGTACCGAGAAGGTACGGCGCAGTGAAGCTGGCTACCGTCGCATCAATGGGGTCATGTACTTCATTTCCAGAGGAAAGGGCACGGTATCGGGGAACCGGACGCAGCATTTACCAGCGGGCGTATGGCGTAAGACTGGTACACATGGGGCAGACGTGGCACCGGTGCTGCTACACGTCGATAACGTGAGCTATACGAAGCGTCTACCCTTTTATGAGACCGCTGATGAGGTTTATGGAAAGCGGTTTGAGGATGAGTTCACCCAAGCTTTTGAGCAGGCCATGGCCACCGCACGATGATTGATCTAGATAAAAAAATCACCCAGGCCAGGTTTGCTCAAGTTGTGGGCATTACTCAGCCTGCTGTCAGTGGCTTGCTTGCTCAAGGAGTCTTAACGGTGGGCGACAACGCCGGAAACTGGCTCTTGTCGTACTGTGGGCATTTGCGTGAGATAGCGGCTGGTCGCACCCGTCAGTCTGACGACTCAATTGATCTGGTCTCTGAGAAGGCGAGATTGGCTGCCGCCCAGGCAGACAAGATTGAGATGGAAAACAACGTCAAAAAGGGGGAGCTTGCTCCTGTTGCTGTGCTGGAGGAAGTGCTTGTGCGGGCAGGCGGCAAGATCGCAGCACAGCTCGACACGATACCGGCATCTTTAAAACGCCGCATACCGTCACTGACGGATTCTGACATCGGTTTCGTCAGGCGAGAAATTGCGAAGGCCCGCAACGCGGTTGCAAATCTGAACCTGGAGGATGTCGAGGCAGACGAAAATGAGGCGAAATAATGCTGGTCACGCAGAATCGAGCAGCGATTGCACGCGCTTTGCGCCGTGGCCTGGCTGGCTTTGCCGCACAAGAGCCAATTTCTTTGCGGGAGTGGGCTGAAAGTCACTTTTATCTGTCAGCTGAGTCCTCGTATGTGGAGCAGCGTTGGGAAGCCTGGCCGTTTCAGCGTGGCATTCTGGCCTGCATCGGTTGTGATGATGTTCATGAGGTGGATGTCATCAAATCGGCGCGGGTTGGTTATACCAAGATCTTGCTGGCGGCGGTTGGATACTTTGCGGAGCATAGACGACGCAACCAAGTATTGTGGCAGCCGACTGATTCGGCGCGGGATGAGTTTGTAAAAACCGAACTGGACACGATGATTCGTGACGTTTCGGTTCTTCATCCGATATTCCCCATGCGGGAGGCCAGGCACAAAGACAATACGCTTCTGGTAAAGAAGTTCATTGGCAGCATGCTTCACCTGCGCGGGGGGAAGTCAGCAGATAACTACCGTCGATTGTCGGTCAGCGTCGGGTACTTGGACGAGTTCAGCTCGTTCGATAGCAATATTGATGGGGAAGGCGATCCCGGCAAGCTCGCACTGAAGCGATTGGAGGGGGCGACATTCCCCAAGTTGGTTGTCGGTTCCACACCGAAGATCAAAGGCCTGTGCTTAATGGAAAAGCGGGCAGAGGGGGCGGACGCTCGCTATACCTACCATATCCCTTGTGCCCATTGTGACGAGCTCCATGACTTGGAGTGGGGCGGGAAGGGTGAGCCCCATGGCTTCAAGTGGGTTGATGGTGATCCTGAAACGGTGCGCCATCTTTGCCCGCATTGCGGTGCCTTGGCGACTCAAGGTGAGTATTTAGCTGCTGCAGAGCGCGGTATCTGGGTTGGGAGTGATGGGACCACCATTGATCAAGATGGCGTGTTCCGCGACTCAGAAGGTAATTTAATCCAGCCGCATCTGCGTGTTGCTTTCCACGTGTGGACCGCATATAGCCCCTTGGTTTCATGGCCCAAGATCGTTAAGGAGTTTATGGAAGCCCACAAGAAAGCATCTACTGGTGAGGATGAGGAGCTGCGTACATTCTGGAACACCACACTCGGTCGCACCTGGGAGGGTGAAATCGAGCGCATGGAGTCCGATGAGCTACAGCGCCGAGCTGAAGTTGAAGGCTACCGCTCCCCTGGTCTTGATGATGGGTTGGTCCCCAAACGATGCATGCTGTTGCTGGCGGGAGCTGACATACAGGGTAACCGTATTGAGGTTGGGGTATGGGGAGTAGGTAAGGGCGGGGAAATGTGGGTCGTAGACCACCAAATCCTATTTGGGAACCCGTCTGAGGACGAGGTGTGGACCAAGCTGGATGAGCTGCTGTTTGAACGCCGATATTTGCATGAGGGCGGGCAACAGATGCCAATCTACGCTACTGCCATCGATACGGGCGGCCACCACTCTCATGCTGTCTATGAATATGCTCGGAAGAATCGTGCACGCCGAGTATATGCGATCCGGGGACGGCCGACGGGTGAGAAGCACATCAAGGATGGTGTCACACAAGTGGACATCGACTGGCGCGGGAAGCGTGTCAAGAAAGGTGTACGGCTTTGGTACGTCGGCACCAATATGGCCAAGGATCTTTTGTTTGGGCGACTGCAGGTTGAAGAACCGGGTCGAGGCTATGTTCACTTAGCGGCAGATATGTCGCAAGAGTGGTTCAGACAGTTTGCCGCTGAAGTTCGAGCGGTGCGTCGTACCGCATTCGGCTCACGTTCAGTATGGACGCCAATTCGTAAGCGAAACGAAGTGCTCGACTGCTGTGTCTATGCGCTTTGGCTTGAGGCTCACCTTGAATTGGCCAGAAAGACAGACAGATGGTGGGCGAACTTCGCTGAGAAGCTCGGCGTTGACGAGCCTGGCGATGATCCAGGTCCCACCGAAACTCCACAGAAAACGCCCGCAACTGCGGGCGTTTCTGTTTCTAAACCACGAACACAACCGGCCACTGGTGTCAGGCGGGCTGCGGTGAGAACGGGGTCATCAAGTTACTTACGGAGCAGACGCTGATGGCGTATACGCGTGAAGATTTGGAGGCAGTGAACAAAGCGATTGCCAGCGGTGTGCTGAAAGTTCGCTATGGGGATAAGGAGGTTCAGTATCCCTCGGTTAATGATCTGATTCGGGCCAAACAACACATTGTCGCTGAGCTCAATGCGGAGAACGGCAATCGCAAGCCTTGGGTGTTCCGTATTCGGAATAAAGGGAAGGGGGTCTGATGCGGTATCAAACATTGCAGCAGGCCGGATTTGTGTTACCTACCCGTTTGAATGCTGCCTCATCCTCTGCCTATGAGGGAGGAAGTGCAACGGGGAGCCGCTCCAAGAGTTGGAACCCCTCGGCGGCTGGCCCTAATAGTGCCGCCACGGGCAATCTTGGGATTATTCGCAGGCGAGCTCGGGATGCTGTACGTAATGATCCTTGGGCAAAAACAGCGGCTGCTCGTTGGGTCTCGAACGTTATCGGGACAGGAATTCAACCATACCCTCGACATCCTGATCGGGGGGTGCGTAAGGCGCTTAAGGAATTATGGTCAGACTGGGTAGGTGAGTCTGATGCCGATGGGCTGCTTGGCTTTTATGGTCAGCAGGCTTTAGCAGCCAGGTGCCTGTTTACCGACGGCGAGGCCCTGGGGCGGATTCGTATGCGTAGGCCGGAGGATGACCTCGTTGTCCCCATGCAGATTCAACAGTTTGAAGGGGACTTCCTGCCAGTTGAGGAAACGAGAAGTCTGGCAAATGGCCATGAAATTGTGAACGGCGTGGAGTTTGACCGCATTGGTCGGCGCGTGAACTACCACTTGTGGGATCGGCATCCCGCAGAGCCAGGTGGGCTCAGGAGTAGAGCTTTACGTCCGGTACCTGCCGATATGGTCGTTCACGCATACCCCGTCCTTCGGCCAGGTCAGGTGCGAGGTGTATCTGAGCTTGCCACTGTTCTTTTGCGACTGAAAACCTTAGATAACT
The DNA here is from genome assembly GCF_003076515.1 of Alcaligenes aquatilis. NCBI lineage: Bacteria > Pseudomonadati > Pseudomonadota > Betaproteobacteria > Burkholderiales > Alcaligenaceae > Alcaligenes > Alcaligenes aquatilis. The sequence continues at coordinate 462,413 of NZ_CP022390.1, forward strand.
TTGATGATGCCGTTGCATTCCGACAGGAGGTGTCGAATCTCTTTGCCGGTTATGTCGTCACAAAAGAGGATGAGAGCGAAGGGCCAGACCCAAGCAGTTTTGCTGATCCCAGCATAGAGCCTGATGCCGACGGTGTACCGCTGATTGGTATGGAGCCGGGGTCTGTCACCTCATTGCCTCGTGGGACAGATATTAAGTTTGCGTCGCCGCCTGGGGCGCCCGACAACTACGCGGAGTTCATGCGGCAGCAACTGATGGCCGCATTTGCATCCGTCGGTATGCCATATGAGACGACGGGGGACCTGCGCAATGTAAGCGATAGGACTCTGCGCGTCGTGGTGAACGAGTTTCACCGTCAAGTTGAGCAGTACCAGTGGGGAGTATTTATCCACCAATGGTGTCGACCAATCTGGAACGCCTGGATTAACGCTATCGCGCTGTCGGGGATTATGCCGATGAAGTACTTAGAGCGCCGGCTGTTCCGCCGTGTGCTCTGGGTTCCTCAAGGGTGGGCCTACTTCAATCCTGTGCAGGATGTAAAGGCGAACACCGATGCGGTGAGGGCTGGCTTTACGTCGCGGTCTGCAATCATTCTCTCGCAGGGCGAAGATCCCGAGGAGGTAGCAGCTCAAATTCGAGCTGATAACGATCAGGCGGATTCCGACAACTTGAGCCTGGACAGTGATTCACGCCATGCACGAAACAAAGGCGCAGAGCTTGGCGACCCGAGTGAACGTGATGATGACCCCTCTGGGGCCTGACTTAACTTTTAGGAGCCACTATGGCTAAGAAATGGCTTTCGATTCAAGCCAAGCAGATTGGCGAAGAAAAGGTCGCCGAAGTGCGAATTTACGATGAAATCGGCTTCTGGGGGACGACTGCGAAATCGTTCGTCCAAGAGCTCGATGCAGCAGCGGCGGATGCCACCAAGATTGTTGTATCAATTAACAGTCCAGGCGGAAACGTGTTTGACGCCTTTGCTATTTACAACGCGCTGATGCGTCATAAGCTGCCTGTTGAAACCCGTGTGGATGGTGTGGCGGCTTCGGCTGCATCGCTGGTGTTCATGGCGGGCGACGAGCGCATTATGCCCGAGAACGCGATGTTGATGATTCACAATGCCTGGATTATCACGGCTGGCACGGCGGATGAGATACGCAAAACCGCTGAGATGATGGACAAGGCCCGCGATGGCATCGTCACGGCCTATCGGCGCAGTGGGCTGGCTGATGAAAAAATTATTGAGCTGATGGATGCAACTACCTGGATGGACGCCTTGGAAGCGCAGTCCATGGGGTTTTGCTCTCTCATTGAAGGGCCCGTCAAGTTGGCCGCGTCAACTGACTGCGTAGATATTTTGGAAAAATTGGGTGGGGCTCCTTTCGAGTTCGTCGCCACACTTCGTGCGCAAGTCGAGGGGGAAGGCGAACGGCAACCATCCAGTTCGACTCCAGATCCTGTTGTAGAGCCGAAGCAAGAGCCCTCTATGCCAGCAGCTCCGCAGGATGCTTCCACCATCGCTGCACAGATCTACGCCCAAAGTCGTGAGCGAGGCATCCCTCAATTGGCTGAAGCTGTTTTGTTGTCGGGTGGTCTTGGGGGCGCAGACGCGGCGACTGCTCGCCTAGAAGCCGCAGAACAGATCGCTGTCTTGTGCGCTTCGGTCAAGCTTCAGGATAAGGCAGCAGAGTTTGTGGCGGCGGGCTTGTCGGTTGAGCAGGTACGTGCCCGACTTTTTGAGCATGTAGTGAGTGCTGCTGACTCCATACAGATCAGCAATTTGCAGCGCGACCAAGCCCCCAATAATTCATCGGCCCCGGAGCGGAGCGGGCCGAATCACCAGGCGATCTACGCCAAGCGTAAAGCCCTCTCCGCATAACCAGGAGTTATCACATGCCTTTTATTGAACAGAAACCCCGCACAGCAGATTTCCTGCTGTCAGAAGCCAACGGTTCCCGCTCCCGCGAGACTGGGGAAATGGCCCCCACGACAACAGCTATTTATGCCGGTCAGGTCTTGGCTTTGAATGCCGATGGCCGCTATGTCCCATTTGCGGGCAAGGGCGATGAACCGGACTCTCCCGTTAAGGCGGTCGGCGTGCTGTATGCCAATGTACCCGCATCCGATGAGCCTCAGGCTGTGGTGGTTATTCGGCGCGACGCTGAGGTGGCTGGTGAGCTGCTTTTTGGCCTGGATGCTGACGCTTCCGCGAACTTGAAAGATGTCGGCGTGATCGTTCGCATTTAACTTCGACTTATCGCAAACAAACTCCAGGCCGCCTAGCGGTCTTTTTTTATTTTTAGGAGCCGTAATGGCAGATATCAATATTTTTCAGGATGAGGCGTTTTCTGTCCCTAACTTGACCGCAGCGATCAACGAAACACCACATGTCCCTGGTCGCATTGGCGCTTTGCAGTTGTTCGAGGAAGAAGGCATTCCGACGACGGTCGCTCAAATTGAGTATGACGGTCAAACTGTCGGATTGGTCGCCGCCAAGCCACGTGGCAGTGAGGGCACGCCCGTAGTGCTGACGGGTCGCCGGGTTATCCCAATCAATACGGTCCACTTGCCAGAGCACTCGACCATGTTGGCTGACGAAATCCAAGGGATTCGTGCGTTTGGCTCCGAGTCCGAGCTGGAGACGGCAGAATCGCGTGTACAGAAATACTTGAAGAAACACCGTTTTCAGCTGGATCTGACCCATGAGCACCATCGCTTAGGTGCCATTAAGGGGAAAATTCTTGATTCCGATGGCAAGACGGTCCTTTTGGATATCTACGATACGTTTGGCATCACGCAGGCCGAGTACAACATGGAGCTCGGTACTGTCGGCACCATCGTACGTACGAAGTGTTCCGACGTGCTGGACAAGATTGAAGACGCTTTAGGTGCCGCGCCGATGCGGGGAGCTCGGGCTCTGTGCGGCAAAAATTTCTGGAACTCGCTGATCGAGCACAAAAGCGTGCGCGAGACATTTCTGAATACTCAGCAGGCGGCTGAGCTGCGCGGCAAAGCGCCTGACAGTTTTGAGCTCGGTGGCATTACTTTCGAGCGCTATCGTGGTCGTGTAGCTGGCAAACCGTTTGTTGGTGATGACGAGGCATACGCTTTTCCTGAGGGCGTACCCGATTTCTTCATTACGCGATTCGCACCTGCTGATTACATGGAAACCGTGAATACCGACGGCTTGCCGTACTACAGCCGTGTGGAGCCCTTGCGGCTGGGTAAGGGGTTGTACATTGAAAGTCAATCCAATCCATTGCATATTTCCACTCGCCCTAAGGCCATTATCAAATTGTTGCGAGCCTAATATGTGGGACAACTCGGTCTTTGATCGGGCTTTTGATCAGGCGGGCATGCGTCAAACCGTTGTTCGCCTGGTCGATGGGCAGCCTGCAAGTAAGCCGTTCCAGGCTCGCTTTGATCGTCCTCAGCAGATTGTTCTCGATGGCGAGGCTCACACCACCGAGTATTCGATTGAGTTCACAACATCGGACTTACAGCCTCCGCTTGAGTATGGCAATGTGCTGCGGGTGGAAGTCTCTAAGGAGCAGTTTCAGGACTTCCGCGTGAAACAAGAGCCGTTGGTCCAAGGTGACGGCTACTGGACCAGAGCAGAGTTGGGGATCATCAAGTGAAAACACGGGTTCAGTTGTATATCGAAGGCGTGCGAGCCGCACTGCGTGCCGCGCCTGAGTTCCCTGCCGAAGTTGAGGACTCGCCTTTACGTGCCCACACATTTATCCGGGATAGGGTCATTGCAGTCCAGCTTGGCGCGGAAACGGTGACCGAGGGAGCGACGCCCCAAGTAAACCGGATTCGTGAGTTGCACGTTCAGGTGCATACAGCAGGTGATAACGGGCTGGAGTTGTCGGAGTCGATCTTTGCGGCAGCCCATCCCATTGTGATGAATTTCTCTGGCCCAGGCCTGGTGCAGGTTCAAGAGCTGCGCACGGATGAGCCGCGCTACGCCAATGGCGATCTGGAGCGGCAGGTGATCACAAAGCGCTACCTGTTCTATTACCAAACCGCTGACGACTCTCTCAGCGAGTAGGAGCAATCATGAAAGAAACAAGTCCCGTGGCTGAGCGGGAGGCTGAAGTGTTGCCGCCAGATTCGGTGCCTGCGGTCGCGCCTGTGGCAGCGGCCCAGAATCCTGGCCGTGGTGGTAGCTACGTTCGCAACAAACAAACAGGTGGTCTGAAACGGGTCCAGTACACGGAAACGTGTAAAGACTGCGTACTGACGCCAACTCAAAAGGGGTAGTTCATGGCTAAGTCTGCCAAGAAAACACTGTTGATGGCCAAGCTGCAGACTGCAGCAGGTACAGAGGCAGTACCGACCGGTGCAACAGATTCGATTCTGCTGCGCAATCTTACGGCTACACCGCTGAGCACGGAAACCGTTGAGCGTGCCTTGCTGCGTCCTTACATGGGTAACTCGGGGCAGATTGTCACCTCCGTGTATACGCAGATTGAAGGCGAGGTAGAACTAGCCGGTTCGGGTACGCCTGGGAAAGTGCCGGCATGGGGTGGCCTGTTGCGGGGCTGCGGGTTTGCCGAGGTCGTTGAAGATACGGAAGTGACCTACACGCCGGTATCTGACGATTTCGAGATGCTGACGTTGCATTACTACCTTGATGGCTTGTTCCACAAGATTACGGATGCGCGGGGCACCGTGTCTTTTGACATCAGTGCCAAAGGCATCCCGTTCATGCGCTTCCGATTTATGGGTGTGTACCACCCGATTACCGATAAAGCCGCGCCCACTGATGTTGACTTCAGCGCGTTCCAGACTCCGCTGGGTGTGAACAAAAAGAACACACCGCAATGGAGCCTGGGTGGCTACAGCGGTTGCTTGCAGTCCTTGAATCTGGATCTGGCCAACTCGCTGGTTTGGCGCTCCCTGATTAGCTGCGAAGGCGCGGAAATTACCGACCGCCAGCCCACCGGCCAAATCTCTCTGGAACTGCCGAAGATCGCTGATTTGAATTGGCCTGAAATGGTGCGAAACGCAGTGCTGCAGCCGCTTTCAATCACTCATGGCACTCAGCCAGGCAACATCGTCACTCTCAGCGCACCAGGTGCGCAACTGAGTGAGCCCTCGTACTCCGAGGCAGACAACGTAGCCATGCTGGGCATGAACATGAGCATGCAGCCTGGGCAGGGCAACGACGAAATCAAAGTCGTCGTTTCTTAAAACCTACTTTCATTCCGAGGTCATCATGAGTTTCAAAATCGCCCAGCGTCCTGTGGTGGGTTACCCCGTGTCCATCTCTGTCTATGACGAGAAAGGCAAAACGCAAAAGCTGGAATTTATCGCGCAGTACAAGCGCTCGAAACGGCCTGAGCTGCAAGACCTTATTGCGGCTGCCCGTAACTTGGCACGAAAGAATGCCGGTCTGGAGCCTCTGGCTGAAGAGGGCGGCAAGCCAAAAGAATGGCCGTATACCTCCAATGAGGGCTTCTTTCAAGCTCATGTGTGCGGCTGGGTTGGCGTCAAAGGTGAGGACGGCAAAGACTTGGCGTTTTCGCACGAAGCATTGGAAGGGCTGCTCGCTGAGTATCCCGAGTTCCATCAGCCTTTGTTTGACGGCTTTTTTAGCGCTCACATCGGGGCCCGCGCAAAAAACTGATTGAGGCCGCTCGTCACTGGGCCAAAGGCTGGCGCTCGAAGTCTGATGACTTTGAGCCTGATGCCCTGGTGCTTGAGGCACTCAAAGCAGCTGGTGCGCCTGATGCAGTGATTCAACGCGTTCAGCAAGAGGAACGCATCCACTTTGACGTGTGGCCTGAAAACGAAGCAGTTGTTGAGGCTTTCCTTCACTTGTCTAGCTGTTGGACCGTAGTAGCCCCCCCGATGGGGGATCTTCTCTACTTCGGTCTGCCTTCCACAGAAATTGAATCGACTTTACGTCTTTTGGGGTTTCCTAGACGCAAGCGTGCCCAAGTGTTTCGATATCTCAAAGATATGGAACGAGCGGCCCTATCTGTTTTTTATGAGTAGCGGGTATGACAGATCGAGTAATTGGCGTAACGCTCAAGGGTAACGCCTCCCAGCTTCAGCAAACCTTCGCCACCGGCTCCATGGCGGCCAGCAATTTTGGTGCTGTTGTTGAAAAGGCTATGGGGCAGGCTAAAGCCGCCAACCGTGACTATTCGTCCTCTGCTAAAGGTGCGGTCAGCGCCCTGGAGGAGGTGCGAGGTATGGTCAAGGGCGTAGCGGCTGGCCTCTCGATCATGAAGCTGATTGATACAGCTGACGAATGGGGGCAGTACGCGAGTCGAGTGCAAATGGCCACGCGTACCGCAGAAGAGTTTGGTCACGCCCAGGAGCGGTTGGCAAAGTCCGCTGCTGTCACGTACCGGTCGCTCGCTGAAACCCGTGAGGGCTTTATCAATATGTCTCCTCCCTTGCGGGAGTTGGGGCTGTCGCTTGACCAGTCGATTGATGCAATCGATACCTTCTCCGGCCTGCTGGTGACGAACTCGGCCAGTACGGAGAAGGGTAAGTCCGCGATTGGTGCGCTTTCCACTGCGATGCAGAAGGGAAAGCTGGAAGCTGACGGTTGGGGCACGATTCTGAGCACAATGCCCTCGATTGTGGATCTGCTGGCGCAGTCCATGGGGCGCAGCGCGGCTGAGATTCGTCGCCTGGGGGCAGAGGGAAAGCTGACCGCCAAGGATTTGGCAAAGGCGCTGGTCGAAGGGAATGCTGAGGTTATCAAGCAAGTTGAGCTGATGCCAACGACTGTACGGGACGCGTTTGGGCGTCTGACTACCGTCGCAACGGAGTTCCTTGGCAAAAATAACGAGGCCTCGGGCGCTACAGCAACTCTTGCTGCTGGTATCGATCTTTTAGCCCAGAACTTTGAGCTGCTTGCCGCTGCAGTTGGGATAGTTTCTGCAGTTTATGCCTCTCGGTTTGTGGGGGCGCAGGCGCTCGCTGCTCAGAAGTTGTGGGCGACTGCAGGAGCAGCAACAGCTCAGACGCGTGCCACACTAGCTCTATCGGCAGCCATTTCGGGATCCAGCCGAGCTGCCGTGATTGGCTATGGCGCCATGGCTACTGCGGCTCGCACAGCCAGCGCTGCTATGGCATTGGCTGGCGGTCTTCCTGGCTTGGTAACGCTGGCCTTGGTTGCTGGCACAGTGGCTTGGATGAACTGGGGGAGTGCGGCCGATAGGGCGACCCAATCGATTAATGCTGCTAAGCGCCCACTCAAAGAGCTAGAAGAGGAGTTTTCAAAACTAAACGCTACACAGCAGCGTGGGATGGTTCTGTCTCTCGAGAAGGAGTTGGAGGATCAAGAGGGCAAGGTTAAAGAGTCGATGGCGTCGATTCGCAAGGAAATCCAGACCCTTTTCCTGCAGGGGGGCATGGTTGGAGCAGGTGCTCCCATTGAGGAGTTTGCGGCTTCATTCAATGAGATCATGCGCTCTTCGGCAAATGCGGCTGAAAAATCCGATCTTCTTGCGAGCGCGCTAGAGCGCCTTCGGGGCTCAGTCCCAGATAAGGTCGTCAAGGCGCTTCAGGAGATGATCCAGAGGCTGGCAGAGTCCGGAGAGAATGTCGACGATCTGAAGGTGAAATTGGCTAGTCTTATCGACAGGGCCAAAGATCTCTCGGCAGTGTCCGATGCCTTTAAGGGGATGGCAGAGGCTGATTTCAGCAAGCTTATTTCCGGCTTAACTGAGTCGCTTGATGTTATTGGCATGAGTGCGCAGCAGGCTGAGGTGTACAAAGCGAAGCTCCGTGGCGCCTCTGATGAGCAGGCCGCTCTAGCAGGCTTTGTGGCCGGAATGGCAGACGCAGCCAAGAAGCTTGAAAAGGCGACGGCAGATCAAGATGCGAAAGCTGTTCAGGGAGCTCGCAATCTGCTTTCAGAACTGGCTGCTCAAGAGATTCAGTTGCGTGTGAATTCTGCGTACGCGGCAGAGTACAAAGCGCTATTGGCGCTCGGTGTATCGGAGGGAGTAGCGAGTCAAGGGGCCGATACAGCAGGGGAGTTGGCAGGCCTCAAGGCACAAGAGGAAGTGCTGAAACGGATCAAGACCGTTCAGGACAATATTGCAGCAAACACAAAGCCGACGAAAAAGAGTGCGGGCTCAAAAAAGCAAGATGAAGACGAGCGCTTGCTTAAGCAAATGAGGGAACGCCTGGCGCTGCTAGGGAAAGAGACCGAGTACGAGAAGCTACTGGCAAATATTTCTTCCGGGGCGGTCAAGTTTCGCAAGGGGCCTTCGGAGGAAGAGGCCAAGAGGCTTGCCAAGCAGCTTGACGATGAGCAGCGCCAAATTGATTTGGAGAAAACGCTTAAGTCGCTTCGAGAGGAGCAAAGCGTCACGCAGCGTGAGTTTATGCGTGAGCTGGATGCTTTTGGGAAAGGAGACTGGGCAAACGGCGTCATCGAGGCGCTTTCTTCTGTAGAGGAGCGATATCGGCAGATCATTCGTGATCGGCAAAATTCCCCACATGGCTTAAGCCAGGATGAACTGAAGGCGATTCAAGAGTCGCTGCATGAGGAACTGGTCATGGTGCGCGATCACTATGCTCAGTTGAAGGAATTGCAGGGTGATTGGTCGCTGGGTGCAAGTAGTGCGCTGCAAAACTATGCAGATCAGGCGGCAAATCTCTTTGACTCTGTCGGAAATCTGGCAACGAGTATGTTCAAAGGCATGGAGGATGCTCTTGCCAGCTTTGTGACTACCGGCAAGCTGGACTTCAAGTCATTGGCAGATTCTATTATCCAAGACATGATCCGCATCGCAATACAGCAATCGATCACTGGGCCGTTGGCGTCGGCGTTTGGAAATCTATTCAATCCTTTGAGTGGTGTTAGTGCAGGGGAGAACTTTTCGATGGGCAGCCTTGGCGGCAGTGGTGGATTTACACCAACAAGCCCGTTGATGCCTCTGTCTTCTGGCGGCTATACCGGCGATGGTGGCAGATATGAACCTGCCGGCATTGTTCATAAAGGCGAGGGCGTGTTGAATCAGGATGAAATCCGTGCTCTTGGCGGTGAGTCCGGGTTTAATGAGTTGCGCCGTGCATTGCGTGGGCCAGGGCACGCACTTGGTGGAATGGCTGGATCTCCATCGTTGCCTTTAAGACCCAAACAGCCCGCGCAGGGTGGGGATCTGCAAGTAGTCATTAACAACTACGGTGGCAATAAAGTGGAAGCGAAGGAAGAAACAAGTCGTGGCCCAGATGGCCAGGTCCTTCGTCGGTTAATGATAAACGTCTTGAATGAGCAATTGGGGAGTCCTACGACGAGCACAGGGAGGGTTATGGCCAGCACCTGGAAGGTCAAGGCACGCACATGAGGAGTGGTGAAATGTTGAAGAATCAATATCGAGAGGCTATACGGGATTTGGTTCTGGCAGAGCAGAGAGTGGATTCTGCGCAAGAAGTATTGAAAGAGGCTCGAAAGAAAGTGGAAGAGTTTGATGACGTTCTATTGCTTAATAGACCACATACAATTGACGATTCTAAATTAGCTTGTGGTGCTGTTATCGCATCTGCGCTTCAAGTTAATGGGTCACACATTAGTCGTATTCATGTGCCACATACTGACCGTTAACTATCTTTACTCCACCATAGAGCGCAGCGACGACGTGGCTAGTTGTCAGCTCGTCATTTACCGCCATTACGCCGTGAACGAACTCTTCCAAAAAACAGGCTATTTGTATGTTTTTATGGAGTTTTATTAATTCATTGATATTAAAAAAAATGTTGTGAAGAACGGTTAGCCCAATAGTTCCATTGCCTAGTTTCATGGTGAGGGTATGTGGGCCAATGTTGATCTCAATTGGATTGGCAGCAATGGTAATGCTCACAGGCGTTCTGAGGTGGCATTGCCTAGCGAATATCTGGATGGCCTCTACCAGACTGTCGCCTACCTCCTTGGGAATTGGAATGCAATCAATTAAGAAAAAATTTCGGATAGAAGGTTCAAGGCGCTTGGTGATTTCTTCGCCGGTAGCAGTCATGGCTTAGAGACTTATTAAGTGAGTTTTTAGGCAAATGCTCTATAGAGCCCAACAAACATAACACTGTGCCCGCTGATGAATCCATTCTGGCGGGTTTTTTATGGGTTGAATATGGCAAAACTACCAGATTACGTGTCAATTCTGCTTGACGGTTTTGGTGAGCGCTTTGACCCATCTGTGAAGCGCACCGAAATGGAGCGCGGTCCTGTGAAGCAGGAGGTGCTGAATTCGCAGGTGATGGTGGAGACAGAAGCCACTCTTTTCTTTCGCGGCAGGGTGGATACCGTCAGTTTTGACAGTTGGTACTTCGACACGATACGCCGTGTGGGGTGGTTTGATGTGTATGACCATCGCTACCGCGTCACGCGTCCGATGCGCTTCAAAGGCGGAGATATTGGGACGCTGACCCCACTGACGGGTGGTTTTCACTATGCCGAGCGTACGGTGACGTTGGAGTATATGCGATGACTATCACTAAAGAGTTTCGCCGCAACCGGCAAAGAGTGACAGACCCAGATGGCGTGGTGGTGCTAGTAGAAATCACGCATTCGTCTTTTTCTGCGCCGTTCCGGCTGGCTAACGACACCAAGGCCTGGGTCAGCCGAGGCGTCACGTATGTTGGATACCCGTTCCAGTTCACGCTTCCCGATTCGGGCGAAGGCGAGAGCCCCAAGATGGCGCTTGAAATGGCTAACACAGGCGGCGATATTCTGCGCGAACTGGAGTCCATCCGAGAGCCTGGTGAGGAAGTGTGGTGCAACATCATCATGATTGACCGCTCTATGCCGGATATTCATGCCATGAAATTGAGCCTTCCCATTTCCGTGGTGGCCGTGGATAGCTCAAGCATTTCGGCCAAGCCGTCCATGAATTCGATTTTGAACCGTTCGGCGGTCACGCTGCGATACGACAAGCGTACAGCACCGGGGATTTTTTAATGATTAAGGCGCTTAATCGTTTTATCGGAAGGCCGCATATGGCCGAGAGCTACGACTGCGCTGATCTGGCGGTAGAGGTAGCGCGGGAGCTGTTTGCGCGTGAAGTTGCGTTACCTGCTGTCAGGCCCCGTCCGCAAGGGCAGCGCGGTCAGGGGGTAGCAATCCGGGCCATGGCCGATGAATTGGCTTTTGAGGTTGCCGAACCCGTCGATGGTGACTTGGTGCTGATGCAAAGCGCAGGGCAAGAGTTGCCGGGTCATATCGGCACTTACTTTTTTGTGAACTACCAGCCGCATGTGCTGCACACATCGGTCGCACTAGGGCAGGCCAGTCTACATAAGTTAACGGCGCTACCTGCCTTTAGTTTGCGGGTCGTTGGGTTTTATCGCTGGAAGAATCGAAATGAGCAGAATTGATGAAGGGCGGCTGGTTGTTACCCCGCACCCATTGACCCTTGAGGGGCAGACCAATACCCCGGCAGACTTGAAGGCAGGCGAAAGCCTGCTTTCTTTTTTGGAGCGTCACGTTCCGAACCTGCACGTATGCAAATATGCGGTTTCCATTAACGGATGCCCTATTTCTCCTGACCACTGGTCGCGGGTGAAGCCTAAGCACGGCACGGTCATTGCGGTGCGCTCTGTCGTGGAGAAAGAGGCGCTGCAGTTGGTCGCACTGGCAGCGTTGACCTACTTTACGTTTGGCATTGGCTCGGCTGGTGGGTTCGTTGCGACCAGCTTCGGGAAATTAGCGGCTACTGCGGTGTTTATGGCTGGCTCCATGCTTATCAATAAGGTATTGGCCCCACCGATGCCCGAGATTGGCAGTACGGATTTTGGTCGTGAGCCAACCTACAGTATTGCGCCTGGCAGCAATAGGGCCCGTCAGCATGAGGCGCTGCCATTGCTGCTGGGTTCGATCCAGTACGCGCCTGATTACGCGAGCCTCCCATACACGTGGTACGAGGGTAATGAGCAAGTGCTGGGAGCGGTTTTCAACGCGGGCTTGAACGTTGATCGTTTCGAGGGTGCTTTGCTGAATGGCGATACTGAGCTGAGCGCCTATCAGGATGTCAGCGTGTGGACACGTGGGTTTCCAGGCATGCCCGAGCAGGATATTCCCTTGTTCACGAATCCTGATGTCTCTGACGGCGGTGAGTTGGAGGGCTCTGGCGAATGGGTGACACGCACGACCTCGCTGGACACAACCCTTATTCAGTGCGACTTTGAGATCCAGCTGTTTGGCCAAGGCAAAAAGGGGATTGAGGGACGCAATCTGGTCCTTGAGGGTCGATATCGTCCGGTAGGAGCGGCCCAGTGGCGACCCATTCAGTCGATATATCTTAATAATCGGGCGATGAAGCCTTTACGCCGTACTGAGACGATTCCAGTCGAGTCCGGGCAGTATGAAGTTGCCTGGAGGAATGCAACGGGCGGTAGTAGCGATGATGGCAAGACCACACGCAATGCTGTCTGGACTCAGATGAAAAGCATCCAGCCCGATGATGGCGACTATCTTGGGCAGTCCCGCATTGGGATCAAGGTCAAGGCGACGGGTCAGCTCAATGGCAGCCTGAAGGAGATCAAAGGGCGATTTGTCGCTCGCGCCATGCCAATTTGGAACGGCAGCAGTTGGGGTGTTGCAACAACACCAGACAATGGTTTGTCGAACCCCGGTGCGCAAATTCTTCTGCTGGCGCGGGGAATTTATGTTGACGATCCTTTCTACGGTCGCAAGCTGATCGCGGGCATGGGCTTGCCGGATGATCAGATCGATATTGAGGGTCTGAAGGCGTTCATGCTGCATTGCACTGCTAATGATTTGCGTCATGATGCGCTGATTAGTGACGACCGAAGCAACGTAGATTTGCTCAACCAGGTGGCCCGCTGCGGTCTGGGATCGTTTGGCTTTTTCAACGGCAAGTGGGGGGTGGTGTGGGCGTGGGATAACCAGCCCCTGGATGGCGTGGTCAATATGGCCACCATCAAAAAGTCCACGTTTCAGGCCAGTTATGAGCTGGCCAGTGCTGCTGACGGCATTGTCTACACCTATCTGAATCGCGAAACCTGGGAACAGGATGCGCTTTATGTGTATGCGCCTGGCAAGACCGTAATGCTGAATCCCGCTCGCATTACTGGCGAAGGCGTCACCACAACAGAGCACGCGGCTGTCATGGCCCGCTATCACCTGGGGCAATCTTTGTATCAGTTCAAGGATATTCAGTACGAAACTGATCTGGAGCACCTTGATTATCAGCGCATGTCTGTGCTGGCCATTAGCCACGATATGACGCAGTGGGGATTTGGCGGGCGTCTTGTTGCTGCTGCTCAAGATGAGCAAGGCGTAGTCACCTTGCATCTGGATTCGCCTGTGCCTGATCAATCCGTTCATGGTGCAGGGGCGGCCGAGCCGTTCATTGGACTGCGCGTACCGGGGGAATCCATCTATCGTGTTTTCCGGGTGGTGCGTCCGAGCGCAGGCGCCTTAACGTTGCAGCTTAAAGACCCATGGCCCGAGGACGCATTATTTCCCGGTGAAGATGGGGATAATCCGGCGCATGACACGCTGTGGTTTTACGACTTCAAGCCGACTCCTGGCGCACGTGTGCGTGTGGCTGGCATGCAGATGCAGGCTGATCTTGGAGGGGCGCAGGTAGCCGTCGTTCCTGAGTCCGACGAGTTTTGGGACTACGTGATCAATGGAACTTACGAGCCAGCCGGTAGCGATAGCGAACTCTCGCGTGATGAAACGCCGGTAGTACACAACCTTCGTGTCACGGAGCAGCAGACGGTGCAGGGCAATACACAGTTTACAGAGCTGACCATTACCTTTGATGCCAAGGGGGAGCTGGCGTCTGCAGAGGTTTGGGCGGGGCCGGAGGGACAGGAGCTGGCCCATGTTGCGGACACGTTCACGCGCCAAGCGACGTTTCGTATCGACGTGGCGGGCAATTGGATGGTGCAGGTTCGTCCGATGGGGCATACCCGCGCAGGCCCGGCAGCGAGCATTTTCTATGTGACGCAGGTCACAGACTTGCCGCCCTGGAACTATGACTCTTTGCTGATCACAGAAATTGCTGGTGGGTTGCGCCGGTATGTTTTTGAATATATCGAGAATGACCCCCCACTTGATTTAGCGGGCGCTGAAATTCGCCACCTTTCTGGAAAGCATGCTGCGCCAGTTTGGGATGCCATGACGCCGCTGGGTAGCGGTTTTCACACGGCGACGTTTGAGAGCGTTCTGCCCCAAGAAGGGGATTGGACTTTTGCGTTGCGTGCCCGCAATACGTCTGGGCAGCTCTCTACAGATACGCTCATCCGTACCGTAAAGCTGGGCAAGAACTTTGACCAGGTGCAAACCGTAGACAAGACGCCTCCGCCGGCAGTAACGGGACTGGCGGCGGTTGCTGGCCTGGGAACGGTAATTGTGAGATGGGACCGGGCTGTGTATGAAACAGGGCATGGCCATGCACGCACGATTGTGTATGCCGCAAAAGGGGCTACCGCTACCGTATCGTCGGCAAAGCCTATGGCCGAGTCGCATAACGGCCCTGTTTCGTTTAGTGCTGGGTTGGGTGAAACATGGCGAGTATGGGCCAAGCATGAGAGCGTAGACGGTGTGCTCTCTAGTGCATACGCTGGGCCAGTTAATGTCACGCTGGGGAAAGTGGGCGATGCGGATCTGGCGGAGGACTTGGATCTGGCCAAGCGTTTGGCTGACGGCTCAATCACGGCAGAAAAGCTGGCTGATGGTGCCTTGACTGAAACTAAGTTTGCCCAAGGCGTGGAACCCGTCAAGATTATTCCTGATTCGGGAGCGTTACCCACCACGAAATCGACGTCCAGTGTGCTCTGGAAAGGTACGCTGTATGTCTGGAATGCGGTATCGAAGAAGTACGAGAAGGCGGTAGCTGACGTTGCTCCGGAGTCTCTCGGGCCGGACAAGTTCTTGCCTGGCACTGAGCCAGTGACCACGATCCTGGACAGTGGTCAATTGCCGACTTCCAAGGTGACGACTACTGTTTCCTGGAAAGGTGTTTTGTACGTGTGGAATGCCGCGACCAAAAAGTATGAAAAGGCGGTGGCGGATGTTGCTCCCGAGTCTCTCGGGCCTGACAAGTTCCTGCCAGGCACCGAGCCAGTTACGGTCATTGCCAATAACAAGCCACTGCCAACCGTAAAGTCGACATCGAGCATCGTTTGGAGGGGCAAGCTGTACCGGTGGGATGGCACCAAGTATGTGTCGAGTGTCGATGCGGGTGATATTGCTGGCAAGATCACCGATCAGCAGATTGCCGACATGAGTGCGGCAAAGCTTACTGGGGAAATTGCAGGCACTCAGATTGCTGATAACGCGATCAAGACGCCACATCTTGCGGCGGGATCAGTTGCCGCTGAGAAAATTGCGGCAGGTGCTGTGATTGCCTCCAAGTTGTTTGTGGGAGCAAACGGTAATTTGATTCCCAATGGGGCGGGGGAAATGGGACTTGACCAAGCCAAGCTTGGCTGGCCAAGCCGGTTTGCGGTCGATGAAACAAACGCCCCAGATGGGTTTCCCTGGTCGTATCGTTCCCCAGCGGGTGAAACCGGCACGAGGGATTCCACCTTCTACCCTATCCCGGTAGAGCCTGGAGCTGAGTATCAGATCACCATCTGGGCCATGGCGGATCGGGCTGATAGCCGCGTTTATATAGAAGGGCGGAATCAGTCAGGTGCGCACGCGTTTAAGAATGCCAAAGGAGATGGTGGGTCACACGTTTATGTGCTGGCCAACCGAGTTTTGCCCACGAGCTGGACGCGGTTTTCGACAACGGTCACGATCAGTGATGGCACCACACATTTGCATCGCTTCCGCTACTACATCAACCACGCCAATGGGACAGAGAGAGGGGCAGCGCAATCCTTCGCAGGACTGACGATGGTCAAGCGGGCGACGGGTGAGTTGATTGTTGATGGTGTCATCACGGCAGACAAGGTGGCGGTCAATGCGATTTCTGCAGATAGCATCCAAGCCAATGCAGTTACTGCCGGGAAGATTGCTGCTGGCAGTGTGGGAGCGGATCATGTCCAGGCCGGGGCTATCACTGCAAGTAAAGTGACCCTCTCGGATTTTACGAATCTGATCACTAATTCACAGTTAAATGATGCGGATGCTTGGACTTTAGATACAGATGTAATTCGGGTGCTTAATCCGGGAAATGGAGCTGCGGCCGGCTCTTTTCGGATTCCAGGCGATATTACCGTCAATCGGTATGCGCGGTTTAAGGGCGTAGCGGTTACGCCTGGGACTTCATATCTTATGTCAGCTCACTATCGGGCATCCAGTGCGGCGGGCCGAAAACTAACGCCTCGCTTTGGAGTGATGTGGCTGGATAAAGATGGTGGATATATTCAGGAGAATCTGTTCAGTGCCAGCGATGTGCTTTTCACAACCTACGCCTATAGAGAAGCGGTGTTTACGGCACCTGAAGGAGCGGTGATAGCAGTCTGTCTTTATGGCCGACTGGCTACGGACCAGATCAATGAGGGGTTTATTGAGCTTCCGTCTTTTCGAGCCATGACGGGAGGGAGTCTGATTGTCGACGGGGCAATTTCGGCTGATAAGGTTGCTGCGAATGCCATTTCTGTTGAAAAAATTGCCGCGAATGCCGTCACTACAGCCAAAATCGCAGCGGGTGCAGTAACGGCAGATCAAATAGCAGCCAATTCGATTACAGCGGAAAAACTGGTGGTTTCGTCTCCCACGAACCTGATTCCCGACACTTTTGGGTGGACTGAGCGAACGAATGCTTCCTCTTGGCGCCGTGTGGGTTTTGGCCTCAATAATACCAATGGCTCGGTCTGGTTACAGCACAAGATATCGGTAGCGTTGGATACCTTGTTCGAGGTCAGAAAAGGGACTCAGTACTTGTTCTCAGTCGAGATGACTTGCCAGACGGATGGGGCGCGACAAGTGTTTGAGGTTGTAAAAGAGGACGGCGACTCATTTTCACCACGTCGGTTTTTGGGTTCGTTTTTTACCTCCTCGGATGATTATCGCTTGTATACGAACGGGGTCGAGTTCGAGACATCGGAAAGAGTGCGCCTTAAGGTGTTCGCCAATGACAATCAAGCTGCATCCACAGGTGGCTACATGTGGATCAGAAATCCTTCTTTGCGAGCCATGGCGCAAGGGGAGTTGATTGTTGATGGTGCCATCACGGCAGACAAGGTGGCTACAAATGCCGTGACTGCTGACAAAATTGCCGCGAATGCAATTACCGCGGCGAAGATTTCGGCAGGGGCTGTTGGTGCTGAACAGATTGCTGCAAATGCGATTACTGCGAAGCATCTGGTTGTGGCCGACCGATCTAACTTGCATCCTGATCCTACGGTGTCTTTGGGCGGCGAAAGTGCGCTCTGGTCTATTCCATCGTGGGTCGCTGCAGTCCCGCCTGGCGCATCGACCGTTGGCTGGGGATTTAGTGGGGGAGTGTTACGCGCGACTGCTCCGAATCCAGGCACTGTGTGGAATGGTCCTTATTTACGTACGGGGAATATTGAGCTGCAGGGGGGGCAAGACTATGTTTTGTCCTTCCGGCACCGGCGGTTCAATGCCGGGACCTCAGTATTTAGAACAGTAGTGTATTTCTATGACGCCAACGGTGAATATATCTCCGGAGCAAACGCTCTGCTAAATCACACAACGAGCTCGGCAACTCCGCAAGATGTTGTCTTGCCTGTCACTGCCCCGGAAAAGGCGGCTACGATGCAAATCTATTATCAGCAGTATCCGGACACTAGTACGTCTGGTTTTATTGTTGGTGATTTCTTTGTACGTCGTGCGGCTTCCGCAGAGATGATTGTCGATGGTGCTATTACGGCTGACAAGCTGGCTGCCGGGTCGGTGGTGGCTGGGAAATTAGCGGCTAATAGCGTGGCTGCAAACAATATCGCAGCAGGTGCTATTACAGCTGACAAATTGGCGGCGGATTCGGTTACTGCGGCGAAGCTCGCGGCAGGGAGCGTGAACGCGAGCAAGATTGAAGCCAATGCGGTGACCGCTGACAAGCTGGCTGCAAATAGCGTGACAGCGGTAAAGATCGCAGCCAATGCAGTGACGGCAGACAAGATTCAAGCGGGGACGATTACTGCAGAGTCAGGGGTTATCGCAAACGGTGCCATTACAAATGCCCATCTGAATAACGCGATTGTGACGACGGCGAAAATTGCTGACGGTGCCATTTCGCGTGCGAAGATCCAGACTGCAGCCATTGGGGAAGCGCAAATCGACAATGCGGTCATTACCAGCGGCAAAATCCGAGATGCCGCTATCACACGCGCCAAGATTGGGCATGCTGAAGTCGATACGCTGCGTATTGCGGGCAATGCAGTGACGATTCATGCATCAGCTACAGCGCCGACGTATCACCCTCCTGGCTGGACCTCAGAGCGCCGTTTTAGTTTGTCCTTTTATCTCCCCCATGCGGCTGACTTTACGCTGAGCGCCAGCATTGCCCCCAACGGCTCGAGTCCTGGGTTTTCTGCGTCTGGGTATAACAGCATCTGGTATGACACGGGCGGCTATGAGATTGGGGGTATTCACACCGCTACCGATTCCGATCGAACGCTAAACACAGGGGGCGCTACTACTGTAAAAGGCTGGCTTTCTGCGGGGAGTCATTCTATTACGATGATTCAAAAACCCTCTGCTGGGTCGTCGTTCTTACCTGCGTCTATGACTATTTTGATTGCCATGAGATAACCATGCAAACAGTTTCATTATTCAAAGATGGTCGTTTTCATCACTTGGTCTCTGGGCCACAAGAATTTGTCATCGTGCCCACATTAACAAATTGGGAGGGTGATCATGTGTTCGGTGCCTTGGATGATTCCTGGTGGTTTTATGGAGGGGAAGCGCGCAAACGCCGGGCTTGTCCGGCACTAATCGAAGGATTGACTCTCGTGGGTGTTAGGCCGGGGAGTGTCATCACGATAGAGGGCCAGCAGTATGAATGTCTGGAGGGCGGAAATGTCGATCTGTCATTTCAGTATCCTGGCACATATGAAGTTACGGTCACTCGCTGGCCGTATCTTGATGGGAGGTACACCGTTGAAAATCCACCACCGTCCGAATAACCATGCTGAGCGTCGGCGCAGCGAATACCCCGATATCGGGGATCAGCTCGATGCGGTCTGCAAGCTGGCCCGGCATATGCAGGAGCAGGGCCAGCAGTTACCGCCAGATGTCGAACAGTGGGTGGCTCAATGCCGGGCCGTTAAAGAAAAGTATCCAGCCGCTTAAGCGGCTTTTTTTATGGAGTTAAAGATGCAATTGGCGATTTTTACAAAGAACATGATGACGGAAGGTGGGCCCGCAAAAGCTCATTCGATTGGGCGTGTGTCTGCTGAGCGCGATAGTACTGGTTGGACTGTACAGGTTGATCATCATGGCACCCAGGAGCAGGCTGAGCGACAAGCGGGGGTGGTTTGGCAGACGTATTACCTGATGCCGTTCGATGTTGACCTTGGTGTCCAGCCCTATCAAGCGGCCGCAGCCTGGCTTATTGCCAACGAGTCAGCGTTCTCTGGGGGTGTTCCACTAACGATAAGTGAGCAAACACAGATTGAAGAGCCAGCCGCCTAAGCGGCTTTTTTTACGTCTGCTGCAATCGCGGCTATTCACGGGAGACAGCCATGCCGACCGTATTACACAAGGGGAAGGACTTGGAACCGACAAGCACGGGGACATCGGCGGCTGGTCTGGCCGTCTGGAAAGCAATGGGAGGGATAGCAGGGATGGGGGCCATTGGCGCGGGCCTGGCCACGTTGGTAGTGATGTGCATTTTGCGGCCGCGTACACAGTCGGAATGGATTGTGGGTGTGATCAGTACCGTGGTGGCCTCGATCTCGGGTGGAGCCGCTGTGATCCAGCAGTACGAGCTGCATCACTGGGCAAACAACCCGGTGGGCTTGGTGGCCATGCTTGGCCTGGCGTTCGCATGTGGACTGCCGGGCTGGGCCGTGGTGCGCTGGGCTTTTAACTTTTTCGACAAGCGACGCAAAGCCGATATCGCCGAGGTAATTGGTGAAATTCAAGATCTGGCAAGGGGAAGTAAGTGAACAAGCTGATCGAATTTATCACGGGCCTGCTGGCTCTTTTTTTTCGGCCGCAGAAAGAGGAGCAGGCCACATTAGAGCCAGAGAAGGCTTCGCCTACGGGCATGTCCTCTGACGGCTTGGCCATCCTGCAGTATTTCGAGAGCTGCCGGTTGGAAGCCTACTGGGATGCTGACGGCAAAGTGTGGACCATCGGGTGGGGCGACACTGGGCCAGATGTGGTGAAAGGCCTGC
Organism: Alcaligenes aquatilis; assembly: GCF_003076515.1. Lineage (NCBI taxonomy): Bacteria > Pseudomonadati > Pseudomonadota > Betaproteobacteria > Burkholderiales > Alcaligenaceae > Alcaligenes > Alcaligenes aquatilis. The sequence goes on from NZ_CP022390.1 coordinate 482,672, forward strand.
GTATCACCCAGGCTGAGGCCGATGAGCGATTGCAGCGTCGGCTGGCCCGCGAGTTTGTGCCTGGGGTGTTAAACGCGCTGACGCGCCCAGCTAGCCAAGCCCAGCTCGATGCCATGGTGGATCTGTCCTACAACATCGGCGTGTCCGCATTTCAAGGCTCTACGCTGGTGCGTCTTTTCAATGCTGGCGATCAGGCCGGCGCTGCTGAGCAGTTCCTGCGCTGGAACCGATCGGGCAGCAAGGTGCTGCTGGGCCTGCGCCGTCGGCGTGCTGCGGACCGAATGCGCTTCCAAGGCTCGTCTGGCAAAGAGGCCATAAGGGTAGGAGCCGCCATTGTTTAAAGCGCTATGGGGAAAGGTGGCAGGCTGGCTAGGCCTGCTGGGTGGCTTGGTCCTGGCCGCCCTGGCGCTGCTGCAGGTCGGGCGGCGTCAGGGCAGGGCTCAGGCAGAGCTGAAACAAACAAAGGCGGACATGGCCGCAGTGGAGGTAGGACGTGATGCAGCTGAAACGATTGAGCGTCTGGACGATGACGTTTTGCGCGATCGTGCTCGCCAGCGGATGCGGCGCAACGAGGGGCGGTAGCTATTGCGGCGCCGCCCAGCGGCCATTCTTATGGCGTTCAGACGCCGAGATCGACGCTACACCGATCAGAGTGCTGCGTTATGTTGAGGTAGAGTCCGAAACTTGGGGACGGTTGTGTCAGTGATAAGGCTAATTCTGACTAGCACAAGATTCGGGGGCGTGATCGACCGATTAAATCTAAAACCTATAACGGTCACCGTAGTAATCCACGGCGACGTCCGGGTACGCTTAAGGCAATTTCTCCCCTGTTGCGGGATTGAACTGCACCTGTTTGTCGGTCGAAATACGGCGCTCATACTTTTCAGTTGTGAATTCCGGGAGTAGAGCGTGGAGTTGTTGCTCAGAAGTTGCGACGATCCATCCGCGGGCCCGGTTGACCGTGGTGGTATTGTATTGATTGCAGAATTTTGCGTGCTCTGCACGTCCTTGGCAGAAGTACAGTTCGCCCGCCTTGTGGCTGCCGCTAGGCTTCCGGCCCATGAGCATCACATTTGGACCAAGAGGCATGAAGATTTCGGTGTGTTCGCTGTCGCGCCGCGTAGCCAAGTCCCAAGCAGGCCGATCAGAAGTCAACAGAGCAACAGGGAGGTTCCAGAGGATAGACCAAGCGAGCCCACTAGCCCTTTTTTCGTAAAGGCCAAGTGAGCTTCTCGCTTTGCTGACCAGCTCGTCATGTGTGATCGAGGAAGACTCTTGAGTAATGTGCTGCCAGCCGTAAGCGTCGCGAAAGCAATGTGACAAGCAGCCCATAAGTGCGCGCTTGATGACGTCGGGTTTTGTAGAATGGACATTGCCATTGATCGCAGCACGACACAGGTTCACCATATCTGACTCCAGTTCCGCAAAGTCTTCCTCTAAAGAGTCATCACGACCTTCTGGCCCCTCAGGGACATAGAGGTAGTCATGAATCGCGAAATTCGCGTTGCACCGGTAGCCTCCATTGGATTTGGATTCTGGAGTCTCTCTTTGAACGGATACTTCCTGCTGCTTCTGGAGTGGTCTTAGATCGATGTACCACAAGGCTCTAGGCGCAGAGGGAGACAGCCACTGCCCTAAGTATGCCCTCTGGACTTCGTGATTTCTCATCTTGACGGGTCTTTCAGTCAACGTGATTACCTTCGTTATGTTTATTCTTATCTAAGACCGGCCATCAACCGATCGATGGGGCTGTGTCAGAGTTAGAAGAGGCATTACACAGCATAAATGCCTACTTCCACAATCGGTTCAACACAGGCTGCGCTATACAGCAAGCTACTTCGACTGCAAATTAGCTTAGCCCTCTTGGATAGAGTAGAAATCTACTTCGACCCCGGCCTCGAGAAATATTAGCTCGGAAACTTTCCCGGTTTCATGCCATTTGGAATCTTTGGGTACGGATTCTGGATTGGGTGCGACTACTCGCTTGATTCCCGCCTGAATTATTGAGCCTGCACAGCGTGCACACACCGGTTTACCCCAGACGTAAAGAGTTGCACCAGCTGTACGAGATCCTGCAGCAATTAAAGCATTTTGCTCTGCATGTACCACCAACTCAAGCTTCATGTCTTGGTCTTGCAGCCGTTCTGCTGAATCTTCGACGCCCATCGGAAAACCGTTATATCCAACAGAAACATCACCGCCTCTTTTGGAGAAAATTACTGCCCCTACTTTTGCGTTTGGATCTTTAGACCAATCGGAAACAAATTTCGCTAGCTCACAAAATCTGGTATCCCATTTATTCATTGGTTTTGAGTCAATCGTTAGTTTCATGTTTGTCCTGAATTATGAGGATTTTTAAATGATGCCCCCAACGCGTGTTGTGGGCTTATCGGAAAAATAAAACTAGGTTTTAATTTTAGGAAGGTAGCTTAGCTGAAGTTGTTGTAAGAATAAAGTAGAGGCTGGCTTCAATTTAATTTGCGATAACGAATTTACTGCCTGTGATTAGCGTTTAATTCTTATGGTTTTTTGGTGTCTAAATTAAAAATATTGATGATTTTTTATAAATAGGAATAGGGGTTTAGTTAAGTTTTTCGTGATAATGTTAAATAAAATCTACTGGATTTTATAGGCTATAAGGTTTTCTATTTCAGTGAATAGCCGGTTTAATTTCACTTACTTCTTTGGGAAAAAATTCCATTTCTGGCATATGCTTCAGCCTGCAGTGAGGGCGGTATTTGTTGCTTTGTACTCTGAGCTGCCTATCTGCTGCGTGACCGGATGCTACTTAAAAGCAGTTTCAGGCCGAGCTGTACTTAGAAGTTCCCAGGGCTGCCTCAATATCAGTATTAAGGGATGTCCACTCGCGTGCAGCGTCAGTCGCCTGTTTCTCCTATCCACCCAAACCAATCTTCTGCTGGAACAAGCACGTGCTTGTCGAGTATGCCGCGCCATATGGGCGACTTCTTCAAGATTGTGTCGAGTCTGGCGTTGGACACCGGACGCCGTTTGTACCACTCTGGCTTGTAGCCCCAGAACAGCCTATCCATCTGATCGCTGCCATCACCGAGCTGGTGCATGACAAGGGGGCGGGTACCAGGCGGAACGTTGTATTTCAGACCGTCTGTCAGCTTTCCAAGGTCATGCGGGTTCCAGTTCATTGACTCTATATAGTCAACTGGTTCTCGGGCCTGTCTGATTCGTCCACACATGCATTTCTCCATCAAGGTTTGGTTGCTGGATCTTGCTTGTAGCGCTTTAGGTAGTATGCCATGTCGCCATCTCGACCTTGGGTGCGATGAGGGAAGTTGAGCCGGTCTCGATGCTCTGATGCCCGCATATACCCCTGAACGGCATTCTCCATCTTTAAGGCTTCGAGTAGTGGGCTCAGGCGTAGCCGGTTCTCACCCAGACCGTTCAAAGGCATGGTGCCCAGGATGGAGTAGGTCAGCACGGCCAGCTCGCGTAGGCGTTTTACCTCGCGCAACAGGTTCATCACGTCCTGATTGCGCCGGTTGCCTTCTTGTATGGCTTTCAGTTCGCGGTAGGTAAGCATGGTAAATTGCTGTATAAAAAAACAGTAATTTAGCACTTAACTGATTGATAGGTGTTACAGGCTGTGGACGCAAAAAAGCCCGCTCTATGGCGGGCGTCTCTGTCTTTGCTGTGACCTGATCGTGTCACGAATAGCCAAAAAATGCCATGAAAAGGCCAAAATCAGGCTGATTTGCAGTGTATGATTATCGCTGCAGTTGATTGATTTTAAAGGTATTTCTTTTTTGTTTTGTTTGCGGATGTTGGGAATCATAATCCGCAGGTCCCCTGTTCGAATCAGGGATGCGCCACCAGAATACCCCTGTTAAATCAGGACATTAAAGCCACCCAATCGGGTGGTTTTTTTGTTTTTGGCGGTTGGGGTGTCAACCAAGTGTCAACGCAGGATTGAGGGCGACGGTTGCTGATGCCGACCCTCTCTTGTCTTTCATCACTTGCATGCGCGTTTCTGCTTCATGGGTGGCGCGCGCTGAAAATATTCTTACAATGGCAGCCATCGGCCAGAAGCGTATATTGAGCTTCGATCCACGCGGGACAGCTACATGCTGATATGAGTCTCTGGTTACCTGCCTGGGTGGTACTCTCGTTTGGCACCAGTCATTGTGCAGCGTTGACAGCTTGAGAGCAATGCCGCCCAGCCTAGAAAATCAATGGCTTTTTTAGCACCCGCGACAAAGAATTTACAAACTACGAAAACGTATGAAATTGACCAACGGAGCGAGCCCAATGAGCAGGCTGCTGGCCATTTGCATTTTTTTGTGCGGCACAGCTGTAGCGCAAGCGACTGAGACTTCGATATTTGCCTCGAAAGACGATTTGCAGGCTTTCAAGGCGTTGCAGCAAAGCAAGTTGGAGTCACAAAAGGAGCTTCAAGCCAAAGATATTGAAGCTATCCGTCAACAGATCATTGCCATTGACAAGCGTGTAGATAACCAGTTGGAATTGCAGCAAAGTAAGTTGGAGTCACAAAAGGAGCTTCAAGCCAAAGATATTGAGGCCATCCGTCAACAGATCACAGCCGTTGACAAGCGTGTAGATGACCAGTTGGCACAGTTGGGGCAAAGTGTTAACCAGTTTGGCATCTCGATCGCTTTGCTAAGCGCCGTCATCACTGTATTGCTGGTTTGGGGTGGATTTCTCGGGTATCGCAATGCTAAGTCGGAAGCCAAGGACGCGGCCAAGGATGCGGCGGAGGCTGTTGCAGAAGCTAGCGCAAAAGCGTGGTTTGACGAACAGGCAGAGGAGTTGAGAAAAGAAATTGAATCAATCAAGCAGAAAGCCACCCAGTTGCAGACGGAAATGGATGAGCATGCGCAAGAGGTTGAAGCGCGCGCTGCTGATGTCACAAAAGCCATCAACACTGCACAAGAATCAATTAGCAAAAACGGGCCCCAAACTCCATTTGATCTGACCGACTCAACAAAAGTGCTTGCTCAGAGCGGCAGTGAGCAGAAAATTTCTAACGAAGACAGCTACTCTTTCGATGATTGGTGCACTCGCGCCCGCGCAGCGTACACCGCTGGAGACTTAGAGGACGCTGCCTATTTTTGGCTCAAAGCTGCAAGCGTTGCCGATGACGAAGCCGCTATGGTCACCTACGATGATGTGGTGCGCCGCTTTGGTGATGCTACCGAGCCTGCGCTGCGCGAGCTGGTCACCAAGGCCATGGTCTACAAGGGCATCAGGCAGGGAAGACTGAACCAGAGTGAAGCGGCTATAGCCACCTACGATGATGTGGTGCGCCGTTTTGGTGATGCTACCGAGCCTGCGCTGCGTGAGCTGGTCGCCAAGGCTATGGTCAACAAGGGCGTCAGGCAGGAACGACTGAGCCAGAGTGAAGCGGCTATAGCCACCTACGATGATGTGGTGCGCCGCTTTGGTGATGCTGCCGAGCCTGCGCTGCACGAGGTGGTCGCCACGGCCATGGTCAACAAGGGCGTCACTCAAGGCGAACAGAACCAGAGTGAAGCTGAAATAGCCACTTACGATGATGTGGTGCGCCGCTTTGGTGATGCTGCCGAGCCTGCGCTGCGCAAGCAGGTCGCCAAGGCCATGGTCTACAAGGGTATCAGGCAGGGAAGACTGAACCAGAGTGAAGCTGAAATAGCCACCTACGATGATATGGTGCGCCGCTTTGGTGATGCTACTGAGCCTGCGCTGCGCGAGCTGGTCGCCAAGGCCATGGTCAACAAGGGCGTCAGGCAGGGACGACTGAACCAGAATGAAGCGGCTATAGCCACTTACGATGATGTGGTGCGCCGCTTTGGTGATGCTGCCGAGCCTGCGCTGCACGAGCTGGTCGCCAAGGCCATGGTCAACAAGGGCGCCACTCAAGGCAAACAGAACCAGAGTGAAGCAGCTATAGCCACCTACGATGATGTGGTGCGCCGCTTTGGTGATGCTGCCGAGCCTGCGCTGCGCGAGGTGGTCGCCAAGGCCATGGTCAACAAGGGCGTCACTCAAGGCAAACAGAACCAGAGTGAAGCTGAAATAGCCACCTACGATGATGTGGTGCGCCGCTTTGGTGATGCTGCCGAGCCTGCGCTGCGCGAGCAGGCCGCCAAGGCCATGGTCAACAAGGGCGTCACTCAAGGCGAACAGAACCAGAGTGAAGCTGAAATAGCCACCTACGATGATGTGGTGCGCCGCTTTGGTGATGCTGCCGAGCCTGCGCTGCGCAAGCAGGTCGCCAAGGCTATGGTCTACAAGGGCGTCACTCAAGGCGAACAGAACCAGAGTGAAGCGGCTATGGCCACCTACGATGATGTGGTGCGCCGCTTTGGTGATGCTGCCGAGCCTGCGCTGCGCGAGCTGGTCGCCAAGGCCATGTTCTACAAGGGCGTCACTCAAGGCGAACAGAACCAGAGTGAAGCCGCTATAGCCACCTACGATGATGTGGTGCGCCGCTTTGGTGATGCTGCCGAGCCTGCGCTGCGCGAGCTGGTCGCCAAGGCCATGGTCAACAAGGGCGTCACTCAAGGCGAACAGAACCAGAGTGAAGCCGCTATAGCCACCTACGATGATGTGGTGCGCCGCTTTGGTCATGCTACTGAGCCTGTGCTGCGCAAGCAGGTCGCCAAGGCCAAGGTCAACAAGGGCAGCATCCAAGCCCTGCTGAACCTGTGAGAGGAAACTCGTGGGCGACTGCTTTGGGTCGAGTACCGACAGTCAGTCGCCAACGCAGGGGCAAAACACGAGCGGGTTGAGCTGTCGAGCAGAGTCTAAATGATCAGGAGCGAGATGCGCATACCGCATGGTCGTCTTCAAATCCTGATGTCCCAGAATACGTTGCAATGCCAAAATATTGCCACCATTTATCATGAAATGGCTGGCAAAGGTGTGACGCAATACATGGGTAAGCTGACCCATCGGTAATTGAATGCTTCCGCGCTCAAGGGCTTCTTTGAATGCACCTGTACAGCCAGCGAAAATTGCTCCAATGTTTCTATGTTCGGCATGATCAGTGAAAATCTCGTCCTGCATTCCCTGGCTGATTGGCACTGCTCTGGCCTTGCCAGTCTTGGTTCGGGCGAACTGGATCAGTCGCTGTCGTACCTGCTGTGGTTGTAGTTTTTCTGCTTCGCTCCAACGGGCACCCGTAGCAAGACAAATTCGTGACACCAGATCCACATGTGGGTTGGTCGACTTCTTAAGCTCTACCAGTAAGACAGCGATCTGTTCGTTGGTCAGATAGGACAGCTCATTTTCCTGCACCTTGAACTGGCGCAAATCTTTCAGCGGATTGTCTCGTTTCCAGACAGCGAGCCGGATCAGCTCATTGAACATGGCTCGCATGTATGCATGCTCGTGATTCACGGTGTTCAGGGAAATACCAGTATCCAGGCGCTGGCTACGGAAAGCCGCGAAGACCTGTGCATTGAATTCGCTAGCAATAGGATTTTTCAGCTCAGTGATGGCGGCTTTAATCCGCTTGTAGGTCTCTCCGGCTGCGCGAAGCTTTTTGTCATGATGATCAAACCAGATGGCATCTAATTCATCCATTCCGCCTGACTGTTGGCGTTCGACTTGACCCAAACTTCCCAATTCTTGGCTTGGTAATCCCCCCATAAAAACGATGAGATCAGAAGTAGAATTTTTTTATTGAGGAGTTCTACTACATGAAGAAGTCGAGATTTACGGATAGCCAGATCATCGAAGCCATCAAGCGCGTGGAGGCTGGCCTTGCCGTTCTAGAGTTGTACTGTGATCTAGGCATCAGCTCGGCCACGTTCTACAAGTGGCGTTCTACGTACGGCGGCATGGACGTATCGCTAATGGAGCGTATGAAGGAACTGGAGGCCGAGAACGCCCGGCTGCGCAAGATGTACGTCGAGGAGAAACTCAAGGCCGAGATTGTGACGGAGGAGCTAGAAAAAAGTGGTGAGGCCCTCTCGCCGCCGCGAGATAGCCCAACGTGCCGTGCACGAACGCTGCGTATCGATTCGAATGGTCTGCGAGGCGTTTAGAGTCAGCCAGACTTGTTATCGGTACATCACCAAGAAGGACGCCGAGAACGAGGCGATCGCCAACGGGTTACTGCGTCTGACCGCCAAGCATCGTCACTGGGGCTTTGGCCTGTACTTCCTGTATCTGCGCAATGTTCGAGACTTGGGCTGGAACCATAAGCGGGTATACCGGATTTACCGAGAGCTCGAACTGAACCTGTGGATCAAGCTGCGTAAACGGCTGGTTCGCTAGACTCCTGAGCCACTGACCGTGCCGATCAACGTGAACCAAGTCTGGTTGATGGACTTCATGCATGACCAGCTTGCCGATGGGCGCAGCATTCGCGTATTCGACGTCATCGATGACTTCAACCGCGAGGCACTAGGGATTGAGGTTGACTTCTCGCTGCCGTCCGAGCGCGTGATCCGTACGCTCAAGCAGATTATCGGTTGGCGGGGAAAGCCGTCAGCCATTCGGTGCTATAACGGACCTGAATACCTGAGTGCGGCAATTGTTGAGTGGGCCAGGGCATGGGACATAAAACTCGAATACATCCAGCCGGGCAAGCCACAACAGAATATCTACATCGAACGGTTCAACAGAACCGTGCGCTACGAATGACTGTTCCAACATTACTGGGACGATCTGGACCACGTACAGCGCGTCGCCACGTAGTGGATGTGATTCTACAATCATGAGCGCCCAAATATAGCTCTGGGCGGATTTACCCCCAATTAGCAGTTGGCCATGGCTGCGTAGCGTTCCTACTTCTGGCAATCGCTACAAATGGGGGGGGTGCCAGGTGTGATCTTCGATATCCGGCCTATAGTAAAGGAAGGTATTATTGATTTGGATATCACACAGCAGCTATCCAACTTCGTGAAGGCCACAACAGGCGTGAATAATTCGCTTACGCTAACCAAGCGAGAGTTGAAAGAAAAGGTAGGAGTTAAAACTGTGGTAGACCAGATTTGCGAAGAGATGATTGAGCTTGGTGGGCCGTCCCCTACCTATAAATATTAAACCTAAAATAAAAGAAATACTATTTAGGAGATAATATAGTTTATAAAAATACGCATTGAATCCTTACGGTTCAATCGTCTGATGGGGGCGGTTCGTGCGATGGGGAAATAAATCTTCTCAGTGAGGTTCCAGACCATCTGGCTAGAAAATAAATTCCTTACTATTTGAAAGAATATAATTATATTATATGTATGGAAGGAATATCAAAAAGGTTAAAACGCTTTTTTGTAGGGTTATTGGAGGAAGTTGTGCAAAACGGGACACATCGAATTCCTTATGCTTTATATCTTAAGGGTTGGAAGTATGGGGAGAATTCCCGTGAGCAGTTAGAAAAAGAGGGTGAAGAAGTAGGGCCGTTGGAGTATCGTCAGGAAATGGAAGGATTTATCTATTGTCCTGAATGCGCTACGCCACTTAGTCGAGCTCCAAAAGATACTGACATATTTACAAATAGTCGCACCGCACATTTTCGTCATAGACCTGCGTTCAAAAGTGTCAAATGTGAACTTAGGACGCCGCGTGGGCTGGGTTTAAGTTACTCTTCAGAAGAAGAGTTACGGCGAGCTGTTCAGAATTCTGAACTTGCAATTATTAGTGATTGGCAAGATTCTCCGCCAGAATATTCACCTGGTGAAGATGGTTCTGATAATGAGTATGGCCTTACTCAAATTGCTGATCCTGACGGAGAGCCTACCGAAGTACCATTAGGCAGGCATACTGGCGAAAAATTTTTGTTGCCAAGCAAGATATCTACAGTGTTCGCAATATGTCGAAATTTCGATAAAAATTTATCTCGCGCTTTTTTCTTTCCAGATAGCCAATATGCAACATTTTTAAATGATAAATTATTCGATGTTGCTCTGTTAACGGATGAGCTTCCTATCAGCTCTCATCTTTATTTTGGAAAAATACGCTCAGTCTCAAGTTTGAGTAAAAGAAATAAAATAATTCTTGACCCTGGTGAGGGGGCTCGCGTAAAAATATATACTTGGCCTAAAAATGATGAAAGAAAAAGTATAAATAATAAATCTATTGGTAGAATTCTGTTGTTTTACGGAAGTTTATATAAAGAAAATGATGGGGTTTTTGCATGTAAATTAAATCTATCGGGAACTTACTGCTTGCTACCAGAAAAGTACGAACATCTTCTTCCTGATTTATAGCTGCTTTGCCAGCAATTTTATTGCCTCATTGCCTTGCTAGGCTTTATGCAAACTTCGCAAATCTCAATGACGGTTTATAACCTTTAGCGCTGTGTTTTACTGTCAAAAAAGTGTTAACCGTATAGCAAAAAACAGCTTGTCTAATAGTATTTGATTTTGGTGTAACTTATTAATTGGAAAGAGAAAGCCGTCCTAATGCTACCCCATAAGACTGCATCATAATCCGCAGGTCCCTGTTAAATCAGGACATTAAAGCCACCCAGTCGGGTGGCTTTTTTGTTTTCTGCGGCTTGAGTCTCAACCAAGTGTCAACACAGGATTGAATAACGACGGTTGCTGATGCTGACCACTTCTCGTCTCCTGCCGCTTACGTGCGCGTTTTGGCTTTATATGCGTGTAGGCTGAAATTGTCTTGGCGATATGTCATTCGCCTGCCCAACCCAAGTGTTGCTTGTCACCACCGATCACACGCTATTGATTAGGTTGCAGGGGTTGTTTGCTCTACCTCCCTGATGTGTGGCGCGTATATGGTTTGGGGCAATGCTCCATTTTGGTATCGATAATGCTCACTGAAAATTATTCTTACAATGAGCTGCTATTGGCTAGGAACAGACTGATTACATCAGTCTGTTTATGGGCGAATGATCACACCGACCGTACTCCGGAGGTGTGTACTCGCGTTTTCACCAGATTCTACGAAAAGGGAGATCAATGAAATTGACGACGACAAAATCAAATATAAGCACGCTTTGGTTGATGAAGCACTCGGCGTTGTCCTATGCTAATCAATGGTTTATGACAGACCGCAAGCTCATGAAAGAGCTGAGAAAAAATGGCTCCTGGGAAATTGATGCCGTTGTCCTGGGCGATCTTGCGGCGAAGTACATGGTAGCCCGCGGCTTCAAGACCGAAAAGAACAATCCGCTCTCGAACAGCCAACGATGGGTGACGGCGGCAGCGCGCTTAAGAGCCGCCGTTCAAAGCGTGGAGCACGTCGAAGCCAAAGTACATACTCTCGCGATTGAGCTGGGTAAGGTTGCTCCGGTAAAGAGCACTTCGGGTTATCTGCTTTCGGCAGCCACGAAGTTCTTATGGTTTGCTGGTGAGCACGAGGTGCGAATACTGGACAAGCGAGCAGTTGATGCACTCGGCCGCCTCAGAGGCGTTCGAGGTAAATTGGGCGTCGACTATGAGCAGTATGCGGCGGTCTGGAAAGATCAGTTCGACGCGCACAAGGAGGTTCTGGCAAAAACGCTTGCCGATCTGCCTTGCCAACTCTTGTGGACATGCATTCCATCTGATGTACACACCGAGGCAAAGACGGTTTTCAAGGAACTTTGGTTCGCTGACCGCGTTTTCGACAAGTACCTCTGGACACTCGGAGTCGGCGCGAATGGTGGGGCTACGTCGTTTGTTTAGGTAGACGTACAACGACTGGGCGTGCGGGCGTTCTGATGGGCAGCTTTTCGGGACTCATTCGTGCGTAGCGGACTTCCACTTTGGGTCGAATGCCGACTACCCGGATACTGCGCAGGTTAAAACGCTAATGGATTGAGCCGTATCCAAGTGAGCCGGCGCAAGGGGCGCGTGCCGTAGTAGGTGGTCTATAAACCCTGATGATCCAGAGCGCGTTGCAACGTGAGGATGGCGCCGCCCTCGGGCATGAAAAGCGGGCAAGGGAGTGTTGCTGTTAGCTTCGACAATTACTTCTCAAGCATGAATAGGCTCTACCGTTAATTTCACCCCAGCAGCCCGCGCTAACTTCAGGACAGTGTCATATCGTGGCTTGGCGCCCGGAGCAAGAGCCTTGTACAGGCTTTCTCGGCCTACACCAGCGTCTTTAGCCATTTTGGTCATGCCTCGGGCTTTGACCACATCCGCAAGAGCAGAGAGGAACAAAGCTGGATCGTCTTCTTCCAAAGCAGCCGAGAGGTACTCGGCAATAGCTTCCTCGCTATCAAGGTATTCAGCAGCGTCGAAGGGGGCGGTTTTAATGGTGGTCATGATTGATCCTCCTGAATTTGTTTCCACATGGCGATTGCAGTTTTGATGTCTTGCTTTTGGGAGGACTTGTCACCACCGCTAAGCAGCAGATAGACCACACGGCCCTCACGAGCATAGTAGAGACGGTAGCCAGGACCGAAGTGGATGCGCATTTCATACACACCATCACTAATTGGCTTTACGTCTCCGAAATTGCCCAGGCTGGCTTGTTTGATGCGAACCACGATCTTCGCTCTGGCTTTGAGGTCTTTTAAGCCTGTCAGCTAGGTGCTGAAAGTTTCGCTGCGGTTGATCGTGTTCATGGAATTGATTGTATCCTTTCGGATACTTTCGTGCAATGCAAAGCGTGTAGCTTGGACGTTCACCCACCTCATCAATTTGCGCGCTAGCTATAAGCGACATGTGTGGTGCTGCCGCAAGGAGAGCGAGAGCCAAGAGCATTCAACAAACGGTCTTGCCTAACTGAGGCGGCGTCTGCCAGCAACCCCCAATATCCTGGCAGACAGCGGCTTTTTATCTGGGGCTCATCAGATAGTGGAGCGATGGCCTATATACAGAATTGCGTGAGTTCATGTCGCAGCACGGCGTTGTACCGTTGTGCCTGGGATGCGCCACCAAGTTGCTAAAGGCTCTACTGGCTCTACCCCATAAACGGGGGACGGTCATTCATCAGACCCGGTTATTCACACTATTCCATCCTCACTGGGCCTTGTTAAATCAATCCGGTTACAGGGCTTTACTCCATAACTTACTAAAGGTAATATACCAAAGGTAAGTTAATGGTTAATGAGCAGTGCTTGTTAGAAAGACTAGGAGTAGGCGTGCAAAGTTTTGATCTGGCCGTGATTGGCGCTGGAGCCGGTGGGTTGAATTCGGCACTGACAGCTGTTTCTGCTGGGAAACGGGTGGTTCTCATCGAGAGACACAAGCCCGGTGGAGAGTGCACATGGGCTGGGTGTATCCCAAGTAAAGCGCTCATTCAGATAGCCAAAGATGTCAAGGTAGCGCAAAAGTATGCCTCAATTGCCATCGATGGCGCTGCGATCATGCGCAAAGTCAGGGCATTGATTGAAGAGGCCCACCAAGCAGAAGCGGTACCCACGTTGCAAGATGCAGGTATTGAGTACCGACATGGCACTGCACGTTTGATTGATAATACGACGCTTGATGTTGATGGCCAGGCTATCTATGCAGACCGGATAGTGATTGCTACCGGCTCGTCGCCCGTCGTGCCGGGTATTCCTGGCCTGCAGAGCGTTCCCTATTTGACCAACGAAAATATCTTCCAGCTCGAATCCCTGCCGGAGAGTCTGATCGTTTTGGGCGCTGGCGCCATTGGCGTCGAGTTGTCGCAGGCATTCCAACGGTTGGGAGTCAAGGTCAAGCTTGTAGATCAGGCGGAAACAGTTTTGCCTCGTGAGGAGCCAGAGTTTGTTGGTGCAGTTCAAGATATGTTATTGAAAGAAGGTGTGGGGATCTATGTTGGCCGCACAGTCAAGTCGGTTCGGCAGGAGGGCGCTGATATTGTTTTGTCCTTCACCGCCGGAGACAGCATTGAAGAAATTCGAGGCCATAGTCTTTTACTGGCATTGGGACGAAAGCCTAATACCGATACAATCAATCTCTCCGATGTGGGCGTCGAGTATGACGCAAAAGGAATCAAGGTTGATGACTTCTGTGAAACAACTACACCAGGTATCTATGCGGTTGGTGATGTGGTTGGCCCCTACCTGTTCTCGCACACCGGTGGTTATCAGGCAAGAGAGCTTGTACGCAATCTGTATAGCACAGACTCTCCGAAGCCGATCAGCCTGGAAGGGGTGGCCTGGTGCACGTTTACGGAGCCTGAACTGGCGCATTGCGGTCTATCAGAAGAGGAAGCCCGGTGCGTTTACGGTGATGAAATAACCGTATTCACGGGCAAATACTCCGACCTTGACCGTGCCGTCGTTGATCAGAAAACCGACGGTATGGGAAAAGTCATTTGCGATAAACATGGCCACATTCTCGGGGCCAGTATCCTGGGTGAACGAGCTTGTGAATTACTTGGTGAACTCCAAGTCATGAAGCAACATGGCATTCCGCTACAGGGATTGCAAAGTGCCATACATCCTTATCCAGGATATAGCGAACTTCTTTTGTACCTTAGCTTCGATGCGCATGCACACTTTGGCGCGAGTAGTGACGAACACAATTAACCACGTGATGTCAGGGACCGCGCTACGGATGAGCATAATGAACACAGTTTCTTCGCTTCTTTTTCTTCGTAGGCGGTCTGGTTACTGTACGCATTGTTATCCTGCTTGCTCAGAAAGCCTTGTTTATCGAACCTTAAGACGATTCAAAACGAAACTGAACAAAATCGGTGAAATGATGCTCTCGGCAATAGCAGTGTTTATTTATGTGGATCAGATGTTTGTTGTATTTCCCAGCCCTGCAAAAGGGAGGGCAAAGTGATGGCCAAGCGCTTATCCAAGCAGGAAAGACGGGAGCAGTTGCTCTCCGTTGCCGATAGTATCGTCAGGGCCAACGGGACGGAGGCCCTGACTCTCATCACTCTTGCCGATAAGGCTGGTGTGACAAAAGCTCTTACGTATGACCACTTCTCTACTCGGGAAGGCCTGCTCATCCAGCTTTATAGACGCTACGACGAGCGAGTCATTGCAGCGACTCAGGCAGCCATTTCCTCCGGCGCTAAAACAATAGAGTGCGCGGCTGAGGCAGTAGTCGTCTCATACATCGAGTGCACCTGCTACGGCGGCAATCAATACGAAGCGATTGTTTCTGCACTGCTGGCCTATCCTGATTATCAGGATATACGACTACGCATCAGGGACTTCTTTGCGGACGCATACGAGGAAATCTTTCGCTGTTTCATGACGAAAAAAGGAGCAGACGTCAGGCTGAGGTTTATTGCAATTTTCGGGGCGATTGAAGAGGTTGCCAGGTCAGTATCCATCGGAGAATATAGTGTTGAAGAGGCGATTGCAGCACTAAAGTCTATTATTGTGGCGATTTTGAAGGAACGCTAGCGTTCCATGCTTCATATAGACGACAGCCCTCAGCAGAGAGAAAAAACTGTCAAACCTAATAATTTGGGGCCTGCCAGCCATACCTATGTGGCATGACGGTCTACGGCTTTTGTCACCTTGGATACGTCAGAATGCACGTGTCGTTTGATGTGGTTCAGTGTGAGTGCTTAGAGTCAGACGGCTTCTAGCCAGTATGCACGCCGCAGCCTGATCAGCCTTTTACCGTTCACACCGACCGAGTCAGTCCACCATCCACCTTGATGTTCTGTCCGGTAATATACCCAGCGCCATCCGATAACAAAAACGCAATTGTCGCCGCAATTTCCTCGGCTTTGCCATAGCGTTCCATGGGCACGCTTTCTCGTCGTTCTGCGGTGGCGGGCAGGCTATCAATCCAACCGGGCAGCACGTTGTTCATGCGTACATTCTTGGCTGCATAGCTGTCTGCAAAAATCTTGGTGAAGCTGGCCAGCCCGGCGCGAAATACCGCCGACGTGGGGAACATCTCCGCAGGCTCAAACGCCCAGGCTGTAGAAATATTCACAATCGCCCCACCACCTTGCGCGGCCATGATGGGTGCCACCAGTCGCGCTGGACGCACGGCATTCAGAAAGTAGACGTCCATGCCTTTGTGCCAGTCTTCGTCGCTGATCTCCAGAACCGGGCCACGCGGGCCGTGTCCGGCGGAGCTGACCAGGGCGTCGATACGTCCCCAGCGTTGCATGGTCAGGTCAACCAGCCGCTGCAAGTCCTCGTTGGATTGATTCGATCCGGTCAGACCGATGCCGCCCAACTCCTTGGCCAAAGCCTCGCCCTTGCCGGACGAGGACAGGATGGCGACGTGGTAGCCATCTTGGGCCAGTTTGCGGGCCGCTGCGGCACCCATACCCGAGCCGCCTGCGCTAATAAGTGCTACTTTTTCTACAGTCATGAGAGCCTCCGTGTGTTGAGATTGATACTATTATTTCAGCCTGCATTAGAAAAATCATGCGATAAATAAGCCTTCAAGGGTGTAGAAAAACTACTGTTTAAAAATGATGAAATCTCGCCGTTCCTTGCCCCCGCTCAATGCCTTGCGTGCTTTTGAAGTGTCTGGTCGTCGTTTGAGTTTCCGTGCCGCCGCGGATGAGCTGGGGGTGACGCAAGGGGCTGTTGCCCAGCAAGTCCGGGCCTTGGAAGAGCATTTGGGCCTTGCGCTGTTTCAACGTCATCCGCGTGGTTTGCAACTGACTTTGCCGGGTGCGGCCTATCTGGCCGAGGTCACCCGTGCTTTTGATACCTTGGCTGATGCAACCGGGCGCTTGTTGGTACGCCCTGATACGGTCACGATCAGTGTCACGCCCACGGTGGCTGCCAAGTTACTGATTCCCCGCCTGGGGGATTTGCAGGCGGCCTTGCCTGATGTGGAGCTACGTACCGTGGCAACGGAGGCCTTGTCGGATTTTGAGCGTGATCAGGTTGACATTGCCGTGCGCCTGACTCGCCCGCCTTTTGCGGCGGACCTGGAGGCCCAGTTGTTGTTTCGTCAGGATGTCGTGGCCGTGGCCAGCCCCCGTTTGGTGGGGAATATGACGCTTCCTTTATCGCTTGAACAGTTGCGTGTGTTGCCCTTATTGCATGACGCTCAAGGGCATTGGGCTACCTTCTTGAAAGCCGGCGGCAAGTTGCCGGGCGCGGTATTCAACCAGACAACGCTGGCATTGGATGCTGCTATGGCAGGCCAAGGCGTGGCTTTGGCCTGCAAGGCTTTTGTGGCAACGGATCTGGCCGCTGGGCGCTTGGTGCAGGTGGCGCAGGCAGGGATTTTGGGACCGGACTTCTATCTGGTGCGCAGGCGCTCAGCCCCGGTCAGACAGTCGGCCCAGGCGGTATGGGATTGGTGCTTGAACAGATTGTTGCCTTGTTAGTGTGATGCTCAACAGGTTCGAGTTTGTGCAGACAACCGTTTCGCAATACGCAGGCAGGTGCCCGTGAAAGGTACGGTCTGGCTGTATTGGGGCTCAGCGTTTTTGGCCTTCCTGATGCAAAGGGCTAAACTGGCCGCACTTCTGGTGCAGCAGCACCCAGCTTTTTACAGGAAAAAAATATGAGCACACCGCTTCCTTGTCCTCAGTGCACCTTGGAAAATACCTACCATGACACCGAGCAATGGGTATGTGCCGATTGTGGCTATGAATGGCAAGACGCAGACCCGGCCTTGGAGTCTGAAACCGATAGTGATGAGCTGATCGTTAAAGACAGCAACGGCAATGTGCTGGCCGCTGGCGACGATGTGATTCTGATCCGAGACCTGAAGGTGAAAGGTTCCAATACCTTGAAAAAGGGGGCCAAGGCCAAAGGCATCCGTCTGGTTCGGGGTGACCACGAAGTCGATTGCAAGATTGATGGCATTAGCTATTTGTTAAAGGCCATGTACTTGAAGAAAGCCTAAGCACTCAAACTTGGGTTTTTGGCAGGCGCAGCGTATAGACACGCTGCGCTTTTTTTATGCCTGCAGACAGGGGAAGGCATCCAGGCGACGGCAACCATTAGTCAGCGTATTAATGGCAGGTAGTAGCAAACAAGGCGTTGGGCGTGTATATAATAATGAGAATGATTATTAATTATATGTTTATCTGATTGTCTTTCTATGTCCAAGCTGACGGCGGCGTTCCTGACCCATTACCCGGATTTGATCCGTTATTTGCGCAGGCGTACGCATTGTTCTGAACTGGCGCAAGACTGCGCACATGACACGTGGCTGCGTTTGTTGGAGAAGGGGAAGCAGGTTACGGCGGACAACCACAGAGCCTATGTGTTCAAAGTTGCCGCCAATATCGCGGCGGATTGGTATCGGCGTCAAACACGCGAGCAGGCTGCGTTCGATGGCTACGCCTTGAGTGTCGCCCATCACCATGCGCCGGATACGTACGAAGAAGTGCAGGCCAAGGAAACCTTGCAACGTCTGGAGCAGGCCCTGATGGCTCAGTCCCAGCGCAGCGTACGTATTTTTATGATGCATCGCTGTGAAGAGATGAGCTACGCGCAGATCGCCCAGAAGTTGTCGGTGTCCGAGAGCACCATTGAAAAACACATGATGCGTATTTTGCTGGTGGCGCACCAAGTCTTTAATTGCGCAGAATGAACGCGCCGCCAGATTCGGCCTGGAGCCGTGTGGATGAAGATGCCGCTCGTTGGGTGGTGCGCAAAGAAGGTGCCAAGCTAGAGCCGGACACCCTGGCTCAGTTCGATGCCTGGTATGGGGCTGATCCTTTACATGCTCAAACCTATGA
Organism: Alcaligenes aquatilis; assembly: GCF_003076515.1. Lineage (NCBI taxonomy): Bacteria > Pseudomonadati > Pseudomonadota > Betaproteobacteria > Burkholderiales > Alcaligenaceae > Alcaligenes > Alcaligenes aquatilis. The sequence goes on from NZ_CP022390.1 coordinate 501,167, forward strand.
TGCCTTGGCGGCCAGTTGGCGGCGACTGGATCAGGTGTCGATGCTGCCCATTGCCCGTAAAAAGCGAAAATCCCGTGTCAAAACGCTGGCCAGTGCCTGTGTCTTGATGGGGGCGTCTTTTTACGCCTGGCAGATGTTTGAGCAGCAAGGTTTGATCAACAGTGGGGTAGAGATCACCCAATTAAGTCTGCCTGATGGCTCGGTGGCGATTCTGGACGCGCAGACCCGTGTGCGTCTGAATTTTGAAAATGGTCAACGGCAGGTCAGCGTGGAGTCGGGGCGCGCCTTCTTTCAGGTGGTGTCTGCCACGGCTCAGACCGGCCCGTTCACTGTGCAAACCGGCCTGGCGCAGGCGACGGCCTTGGGGACGCGCTACGAGGTCAGCTTTAACGATCAGGTCAGTACTGTGGCAGTGTATGAACATACCGTGCAGGTGCAGTGCCAGTCTTGCGATACGTCGCAGCCGGTGATCTTGCAGCCGGGAGACAGGGCCACGGTGGCGCACGGGCAATTGCAGGCGCAATTGGCCCAGTCTACGGCTTCCACACACGCGGAAGCGGCCCCGGCCTGGACGAATGGTTTACTGAGTTTTGATGATGTCAGCCTGCGGGAAGCGGCCCGTCAGTTGGGACAGTACACGCATCGCGTGATCTGGATGGGTAGCGAGAAGGCGGAGGCAACGCGGGTGTCCGGTGTGGTGCAAGCGGCTCGGCCAGCCGCCGCCCTGAACTTGCTGACCGTGGGGCAAGGCTTACAAATCAGGGAGTTGCCGGGGCTTATAGTTATTTACTAATGATAATTATTATCAATAAAAAAATACGATGGTCATCAGGGGTGAGGAAAGAGGGGTAGCACAGCGTCCTGAGGGTAGTTGTTTACATAGGATGCTCCATCATGAAGTGCGCTTTGCAGGACACGCCGCCTCTTTTTGCCATGCGCAGGCATGTTCGTTCCGGCGTGGCAACCGACTCTTTTTCTTCTTCCCAAGGCTCGCGCTTTAAGCAGGGGCAAGTGGCTATCTTGATGGCCAGTGTCTTGCTGCTGATGCAGCCCATGCAGGCGCACGCGGCCGGGCCGATCGTGCTGGATATGGCGTCTCAGCCTTTGGCCGATGCACTTTTGCAGATTGGCCGTCAAGCCCAGGTGGAGATCGCGTTTTCACCGGGGCAGGTTCGGGAAAAGCGCGCTGTAGCCTTGCAAGGCGAACTGACGGTTGAGCAGGCTTTGGATACCTTGCTGGCCCCTTGGGGATTGGCGGCCAGAGCACAGGGCGATCAGCGTTATGCGATTGTGACGGCTCCTGTTGCCAAAGGCTTGTCCGTGCTCGACCCTGTCCGTGTCCACGGGCAGCGTGTCGGAGAGCGCCGTTATTCCCGCGAAGAACTGGATCAACGCGCAGCGGGTAACCGTGATCTGTCCAGCCTTCTGGCCGACAACCCGGCTGTTCGTCAGAACGAAGCCGCAAAAACCAGTGCAAATCGTGGCTCTTTGGCGCTGGAAGATATCAGCTTTTATGGGGCCAGCCCCTTCCAGAATCAGTTCCAAATTGATGGCATCAGCTCCACCAATCAGATTGATCCGGCCAGCCGTAATTTGAACCTGCAGGTGGGCAACGTGCCCGCCTATGCTCAGGCCTACAACCTGGATACCCATATGCTGGAGAGCGTAACGGTGCTCGATAGCAGCATTCCCGTGGAGTATGGTCGCTTTACCGGGGGCGTGGTCGATGCCAAGGTGCGAGATCCCAAGGGTGATAACAGCTTTCGTGCGGACTTCAGCTACAACTCCTCGGAGCTAACGTCGCAGACTGTGCCCGAAGAGCAAAAGAAAAAGTTTGGGGCCGGTGAACCGGGTTTCACTCCTGCCTGGACCAAGCGCTTTTCGTCCGCCATGCTGGATGTGGGCATCACGGATAGCACCGCTGCCTTGATCAATGTGTCCCGGCGTGAGTCCAGCATTGATCGCACCATGCGCGTCTTGCACGAGAAGGAGTTCACCGATGTGAATACGAACTCCAAGGACCGTGTCGATAATGTGTTCGCCAAAGTTCATACCCGTTGGAGTGCCAGCACGGACTCCGCCCTGACCTTCAAGTACGCGGATCGGCGCGAGGACCTGGTGGATTCCGGCATCCTGGCCAATCGGGTTCAGTGGCAGCATCAACAGAAAGCTTATGGTCTGGGTTTCGATCTGAACCATGACTTTGGGTGGGGGCTAGGCCGTGTGCAACTGGGTTATGACCAGATGAACAGCTACCGTAATTCCGACGGCACGGAGTACATGGTCAATATGGTGTTTTTGCCCAATGGCCGACCAGACTACACCTATATCAGCGGCGGGTTTGGGCAGGAATCCACCGAGCAGCGCAACCTGACCTTGAAGTCCCGACTGGAGTTCAAGCCGTTCCAGACCGGGGCCATTGAACATACGCCTTATGTGGGTTTTGAGCTGGCCCACACCAAGGGAGAGTTTGTCCGTCATCAGGATGCGTATGGGGGGCAAAAACGTCATTACAGCGGTGGGCAAGCTAGCAAGGTCCAGACCTTGAACTACTACCGTGCTGGAGAGGTGGGAGTCAGCTATACCAATGCATCCGTTTATGTGTCGGATCGCCTGGCCTGGCAGAATCTGGCCCTGACCACGGGCTTGCGCATGGATAAAGACAATTACTTTGGCAACACCAATCTGGCGCCACGTACCTTGCTGGAATGGGATGTGCTGGGAACAGGAGAAACTCGCCTGTCAGGTGGCTGGTCGCGTTATTACGGCATGGATATTCTTGGAACCGCCATGCGTGAGCGCAAGAGCCAACTACACACTTTGTTGGTGACGGGGGGCAAGCCGGTCGACCGGCCGTCGCACACGGCCTACAAGCTGGATGGGCTGAGAACACCGTATGACGACGAGTGGGCCTTGCGCTTGCAGCAGCAGTTATCAAGCAAGGTGGCCGCCGAGCTGGCCTATGTACGCCGTTATGGTCGTCAACAAGTCTCTCTCGAAGGGCTGGCCAAGACAGGCTACACCTACACGAACAACGGTAAGTCCAAAACGGATGCTTTTACCTTGAGTCTGATGAGCACGGCCCCTTGGACCTTGGGTGAGAGCCTGTGGACAGCGCGTGTGGATGTGACTTATCAGCACAGCAAGCGCAATAACAAGCTGGCTGATGGCTACGATGGCGAGGCCGAAGCACAGGAGGAGAACATCTATTACAACGGTGACCTGATACGCCGGGGTGATCGTCCAGTGGGGGATTACAACCTGCCTTGGCGAGTCAGTGCCGGTGTGACTGGTAGGTGGGCGCGTTATGGTTTGCAGATGAACAACCGGATCAACTGGAACAGTGCGCGCATGGATGTGCATTATGTGGGTCTGAGTCGGAACGACGGACTGGAAAAGTATGAGTCCGGTCGGGTCGGTTCCTATTGGACCTGGGATATGCGCCTGGATTGGGAGCCGGCCATGCTTAAAGGTCTGGGCCTGGGGCTGGATGTGCTAAACGTGCTGGACAAGCAAGCACCCGTAGTGGTCTCGACACCGACTTCGGTGCTGAACCCGAACCTTTATCGCACAGGACGAGAGCTGTGGTTGCGCGCTTCCTATCGATATTAAAAGGGGGGCGAGCAGGCGCAAGTTTGCTGATGGTGGCACTGGCAACCGTGCTGCCAGGAGCCGCTTGCGCGGCGGGGGGAGTGGAGACAGGAGCGGAGCAGAAGCTTGGCTCAGGTTTAGCTTCTGCTCCTGTGCTCACTACGGGGCCTTCCGCGTCGGAGATAACAGAGCAATCCTGTGGAGCTAAGGACAGGCTGGAGGCCGAGTGTCTACGCATCCTCTATAAAAATGTCCCCGCTCAATGGCCTGCGCCCACTATTGATCCGGGGCAGCCCTGGCAAGAGTGGGGGCCCGTGCCGGGGCCGGGCTCCAGCGCCCAGCCCCAGGCGGCAGAGGATGCCAGGAACACACAGATTGTTTCCTTGGGTGCCCGGTTATTTTTTGATAAGCAACTGTCCCGCAAAAAGCAGATTTCTTGTGCGTCCTGTCATCAGCCGGACAAGTCCTTTACCGATGGCAAAGCCTCCGCCGTCGGGGAGGACGGCTTGATGGGCAAGCGCCGTACTCCGCCCTTGTTTGCTGCGCCGTTTGCCAAAGCTTTGTTCTGGGATGGCCGTGCCAACACCTTGCAGGAGCAAGTTGTTGGCCCTATTGAAAATCCGCTGGAAATGAACCATGCCTTGAGTGACTTGATGCCGCGTTTGCAGGAGTCAGAGGACTATAGACAGGCATTTCAACAAGCCTTTGGCGCATCCTCATCCAATCCCATCGACGCCGCGCGATTGGCCCGAGCCTTGGCCGCTTATGTAGTCACCCTCCGTCCGGCAGCAACGCGCTTTGATGACTTTATCGCCGGAGATATGGCCGCTTTGAATGATCAGGAGCTGATCGGCCTGCATCTGTTTCGTACCAAGGCGCGTTGCATGAACTGTCATAACGGCCCCATGTTGACGGACAACGGTTTTCACAATATTGGCCTGTCTTTTTATGGACGTCGTTTGCAGGATCTGGGGCGGTTCGAGTGGAGCCGAGACCCCGCTGATCTGGGCTTGTTCCGCACTCCCAGTTTGCGTAATGTCGCCAAGGCCGGTCCCTGGATGCACAATGGTTTGTTCCCCAGTCTGGACGGTCTGCTGCGTATGTACGATGCGGCAATGGGCCCGGACCCTAAAGAAACCGGTCCATTGGTGCCGCGTAAGTCTGAACGGATCCGGGAGCTGAACTTGAGTGACGAGGAAATCCAGGCTTTACGTGCTTTTCTGGAGGTCTTGTAGTGATCAAAGCAGGCCAAACCTGACTGGCGGGCACAAAAAAAACGATCGTGTTTACCACGATCCAGATTGCTGATGAACCCCACGTTTTTTGATTTGGGGTTTATTTTTTATTTTCGTTGCGACGAGCAGGAGTGGGCCAAGACACGACTGTTCTTGAAGGCCGCTTAGGTCCAGAGTTGAGCATACAGGGCCTCAATCTCTTCTTGAGACGCAAGCCGGGGGTTATTGTTGGGTGATCCTGAAGCCAGGGCTTGTTGGGCCATGGTTGGGCGTAGAGAGTCAAAATGTGATTGCTCAATACCGAGGGCACGTAGGCTGGGAACCTGCAAGTTCTGGTTAAGTTGATGTAATGTGCTCAGCAGTTTTTGATTGGCCAGGGTGTCGTTATCCTCAGGTGCAGCGAACCCTAAGGCTCGGGCACATTGTGCATAGCGTTCAGGGGCTGCCGGGATGGAGAAGGCCGTGACCGTTGGTAGTAGGATGGCATTGGACAGACCATGCGGAACATGAAAGAAGGCGCCGATGGGGCGGCTCATACCATGCACCAGTGCCACTGAAGCGGCAGAAAAGGCAACACCTGCCAGGCTCGCTCCAAGCATCATGGCTTCACGGGCAGGACGGTTTTGACCGTCCTGGTAGACTCGCTCCAGGTTGGGACCGATCAGGTTCATTGCCGCCAAGGCCTGGCTGTCACTGTAGGCATTGGCCTTGCGACTGACATACGCTTCGATAGCGTGTGTCATGGCGTCAATGCCGGTGTCGGCAGTCGTGCGCGGCGGGACTGTCAGAGTCAACTCATAGTCGATCAGCGCTGCGTCCGGTACAAAGGCCGGGCCAGTGCACAGTAGCTTTTCGTCGTTTTGTTCGTCGGTAATGATGGTGAAACGGGTGAACTCAGAGCCGGTGCCGGCCGTAGTGGGGATGGCAATCAGAGCAAGCCCTTTGCGGGTGACGTGGGCTGGAACGGCGTAGTCTCGGATCGTACCGCCATGACGGCTCAGAACGGAAATGGCTTTGGCGCTATCAATCGGGCTGCCACCGCCCAAGGCAATCAAGACATCGTACGTATTGCTGCTGGCTTGAACGACACCGGCCTGAATCGAGGCGGCGGTGGGTTCGGGGACAGTCTCGGAAAAGATATCGCAGTGTATGTTGTGCTGGGCCAGCAAAGTCTGGACCCGCTGTGGATGGCCTAACGAGACCATGGTGGGGTCGGTAATGAGAAGCGCTTTCTGGCAGTGCATCGAGCGCAGCAAATCGGGTAGTTGCTCTAGAACACCACCACCAATCAGTAAGCTGCCGGGTAAAGAGATCAAACTCATGACGGTCTCATTGTTGCGGGGTCTGGCGAGTTAAAAAACGATAGTGGCGAACCACTATCGTTTTCTGACTCATGAACGAGCAGGCTCTTACTTCATGCAGGCCTTGATTTTTTCCAGGTCCGGGCCGTCAATGGGGCGTCCCAGATTAAAGGGCATGGAGGTCTCGCGCCAGTCTTTGTAGTCTTGCAGGTATTCGATCTGGCTGGCATAGACTTTGGCGGCATCGGGGTTGCTGCAGGCCACGGAAATCATGACCTCGTTGGTTACCTGCTGAATGGTTTTCAGACTTTCGTCATCCATGCGGTGGATTTGAACACCCGCTTTTTGGAAGGTGCGCAAACCTTCGGTGGCTCGTTTTTCGGTAAAGGCAATGGACCACATCATGGTTGCGTCGGCGGCAATCTTCAGCTTTTCTTTGGTGGTGTCGCTCAAGGCATCCCAAGCCGCTTTATTGATCATGACGCCAAATACAGAGGCAGATTGATGCCAGCCGGGTGTGGACCAGTGCTTGGTGACTTGATGCAGGCCCGCCGAGACATCCACGTTGGGCGTCGAGAACTCGGCGCCGTCAATCACGCCGCGCTCCAGCGATTGATACAGCTCCTGGCCGGCCATCGATACCTGGGTGCCGCCGATTTTCTCCAGCACCTGACCTTGTTCCAGACCGGATAAGCGCAGGCGCTTGCCTTTTAGCTCTTCCAGGTTACGAATGGGGGTGTTGGTGCGAAAGCCCGACTCATTATTGGTAATGGCATAGGGCAGATAGACCATGCCGTATTTACCGTAAATCTCGTTATAGAGCTCTGCACCGCCCCATTCTTTGATCCAGTTGGCATAGTCAATGGCATTGAACAAGCTCGAGTGCGTGGCCAGCGGGGAGAAGGCTGGGTTACGGCCTGCCCAATAGCCGGGCCAGTCGGCACCGGCCTGAATGGTGCCGGACTCTACCGCGCTAAAGACCTCACCGGTTGGGACAAGAGAGCCGCCTTCAAAAAATTCAATTTTCAGCTCGTCGCCGACCAGCTTATTGGCAAGCTCGACCCACTTTTTGTCCATCTCCACTAATTCGATGGAGGCGGGCCAGGTGCTGGTCATTGTCCATTTTTGAGGGGCTGCCTGGCTAAGGCCTGTCATGCTGAGCAGAGCGGCTGTGGTCAGTGCGGTGAGTATCTTTTTTGTTGGCTTCATGGTGTCTCCTAGTTGTATTAACTGCCGTACAGCACGTGTGGTAGCCATGTGACCAGATTGGGGAAAATGGCTATCAATATACACATGAGAATGACCAGGAAAATAAACGGAATAACCCCCGTAATAATTTCCGTAGTTTTGACTGAGGGAGGGGTAATGGCACGCAGATAAAACAGGGCGTATCCAAAAGGAGGGGTCAGGAATGAGGTTTGCAACACAACAGCAACCAAAACAACAAACCACAGCAGGCTGACTCCCATTTCCTGAACGATGGGCAACAGAATGGGGAAGGACAGCAGCACAATACCCGTCCAGTCCAGGAAACAGCCCAGGATAAAGACAATCAGCAGCATCACCACGATCAGCAGCCAGGGCTCCATATCCAGGCCGCGCATGATGTCCTGGACCGCACCCAGTCCGCCCGTAATGTTGAACACTCCGGTAAACGCCGTGGCACCGACCACAATGAACAGGATCATGGCCGAGGTGCGACCCGTTTCATACAGGGCATTAAAGAAGGTGCGCCACTGGAATTTGCCTCGGAAAATGACGATCAGCAAGGACAGCAAGACCCCGATGGCTGATGCCTCTGTGGCCGTTGCAATACCCGCTAGCATCGAGCCCAAAATACCCAGAATCAGGAAAATAGGTGGGACGGCCTCCAGGAGCAACATTTTGATCAGGGCCGGTTTTGAGATCTGTTCTTCCGGCTCGACGGACGGGGCTCGTTCGGGGTGTCGCCAGGCAATAAAGACGACCCAGGCGGCATAGAGCAAACCCAGTAGCACGCCTGGAATCAGGGCGCCTGCAAACAGCTCGCCAATGGACAGCGGTGAGTAGCTGGCCATCAGGATCAGCATGATGGACGGTGGGATCAAAATGCCCAGGCACCCCGAGGCGGCGATCACGCCGGTGGTCAGCTTGGGGCAATAGCCATATTTCAGCATGGGGCGTAATGCCATCATGCCGGTGACGGTGATAGAGGCGCCGATAATGCCGGTGGTCGCCGCCAGCAAAATGGAGAGAAAAACAACGGCAAGTGCCAGGCCACCGCGCACCCGCGACATTAAAAGTCGCAGGGCCTCGAACATCTTGTCCGTGACTTCCGAGTCGGACAGAAAGCGGGCCATCAAGATGAACAAGGGAATGGCGATCAGCGTGTAGTTGTCCAGAACATCGCCATAGATGCGGTTGACGACAATGCCCAAGACCATGGGTTTGCCGGCAATGAGCGTACCAATAACGGCTGTTCCACCCAGAACGAAAGCCAAGGGATGGCCCATGAATAGGCCCAGCAACAGCAGGCCACCCATCAGCAGTGCAATCAACTCAGGCGTCATGATGGCCGGGCTCCTTTTGGGTCAGCAGACGGATTACCTCGGCAATACCTTGAATCAGCAACAGGGCGGCAGCCACCACCATGGAAATCTTCAGTGGGTAAACGGGCAGTTGAACGGCGCCGTAGGTCGTTTCACCTTGGGCCAAAGAACGCATGGCAAACTCATAGCTGCGAGTCAGAAATACCCAGGCGAAGGGGAAGAAGAAAATGAGGTAGCCCGCAAGCTCAGTCCATTTGCGAGCGGTAGGGGAAAACTTTTGGATCAGCAGGTCAACGCGGACATGAGATTGATGCTTGAGGGCATAGGCGCCCAACATCAAAAAGTAAAAACCGTAGAGCTGCTTGGTGGCATCAAATGTCCATCGGGTAGGCTGATTGAGCACATATCGCATGAACACTTCATAAATAATAATGGTGGCAAAAATAATGGCGATAAATGAGAGGATTTTGCCGATGAATTCATTGAGTGAGTCAATAGCCTTTAAAACCATCGTTTTCCTTTGGCGCGAATTGTTATTGTTTCAGACTGACGGTTTAGTCTATGAGCAAGGCAAGCCCTGTCACAACGTGGGTTTACCCTTACGTAAACCTAACTCGTTATAATCGCTTGGCCAAGGACGGCGCAATCGGAGGAAAAGTGCAGGATCACACCTTGTTGATCAAATACCTGACAGGTATGGGGATCTTTCTGGCCTGCTTGCTGGCGGCATTTATTCTGGCTTTTATGAGACATCGTCGGCGCAAGTGGTCGCACAATGTCATCGCGCAAATCGTGCAGTTGGGCTTGTTGTACGGCGCCATTGCGGTTGCCCGCCAGTACGTAAACATGGCTATTGCCGATTACCACGTGACGTTGGTGACACCGCGCATGGTCGATTTTGTGGCTGTGCTGACGGCAGCGGCGGTGTTGATGCATACGTTGTCGCTGTTGATCAACCGTCTGGAGAAAACGCAGCTTAGCAAAGGGCGGGATCCGACCTCGGCACGCCTGATTGCACGGGTGTTGAAGTTCGGCGCATTTGTTCTCATGTTGCTGTTTTTTGGCGAGCACTTCGGATTAAGTATGTCCGGACTGTTGGCCTTTGGTGGTATCGGCGGCATTGCGATCGGTATGGCAGGCAAGGATATTTTGAGCAATGTCTTCTCCGGCGCCATGTTGTACTTTGATCGTCAGTTCAAGATTGGCGACTGGATACGTTCGCCTGATCGCAATATTGAAGGGACGGTGGTTGAGATTGGTTGGCGCCTGACCAAGATCATGACGTTTGATAAACGGCCGCTTTATGTGCCCAACTCCTTGTTTTCTTCCATCAGTGTGGAAAACCCGGGCCGCATGACGAACCGGCGGATCAATACCGAGGTGGGGTTGAGGTATGAGGATGCCGGCAAGCTGCGCGGTATTGTGGATGATATTGGCCAGATGCTGGCTCAACACCCTGATATTGATCAGACACAGACGACGCTGGTCTATTTCAATGCCTTTGCAGACTCATCACTGAACATCATGGTGTATTGCTTTACCAAAACAACTCAGTGGGCCGAGTGGTTGGGCATTCAGCAGGATGTGTATTTGAAGATTATTGATATTGTGCAGCAGCACGGTGCCGATTTTGCCTTCCCCAGTCAAACTTTGTATGTGGCGAAGGGGGGCGAGCCAGAAGGGGCAGCCCGGACCGAGTAAACACACAGCTCCAGCAGTACGGCTAGTCCCGGTGGCGGCAGCACAGTGCGGGGGCGCACTGTGCTGTGTCCTGCTTGGTTTAGCGTACGCTTTGCGTCGCCAGACTCAGGGCCAGATCTTGTTTCATGCGTTTCTTGTAGAAAGGCAGGCAAATAAGCAGAGCCAGGAACCAGAAAGGTGTGGCAATCAGGCCGATCAGGGTTTCTTCTTCCTGGCTGAACAGGTACAGCGCAAAGGCAAAGAACACCAGAGTCAGATAGCACATGGGAATGGCAAAGGGCATTTTGTAGCTTGATGCAGCGTGTGCCTCAGGCCGAACCCGGCGGTACTTCAGGTAGGTGATCAGGATCACGGCCCAGACAAAGATAAAGCAGATGCTGGCCACGGTGGTCACAATTGTGAACACACGCATCACATCGCCTTCTGCGTATAGCAGGAACAGGCTGGACAGCAAAAGGGCGCACGAATAGATCAGACCATTGCGGGGAGTACCGTTACGCGACAGTTGGCTGAAGGCTTCGGGAGCCAGCTTGTTCTTGGAGAGACCGTACAACATGCGGCCCGTGGAGAACATGCCGCTATTGGCGGACGACAGGGCCGAGGTCAGCACCACAAAGTTGATGATGGCTGCTGCGGCACCCACGCCAATCAGCAAGAACATGTTCACAAACGGACTCTTGTTGGGCGCGACAATATCCCAAGGGGTGACGGTCATGATGGCGGTCAGGGCCAACACGTAAAACACAATCACGCGAACCGGAATCTTGTTGATGGCTTTGGGCAGGTTCTTGGCAGGGTCAGCCGTTTCAGCCGAGGCGGTACCCACCAGTTCGATACCCACAAAAGCAAAGATGGCGATCTGGAAAGCGGCAAAGAAACCATTCAAACCATTGGGGAACATCCCGCCGCGATCCCATAAATGGGTCAGGCTGGCTTTTTCGCCGGTTGGGCCCACAAAGCCGGTAAACAGCAGGTACGCGCCCACACCAATCAGTGCCACGATGGCAATGATCTTGACCAGGGCAAACCAGAACTCGAGCTCGCCAAACAATTTGGCCGACAGCAGGTTAAAGATCAGCAAAAAGGCAATACAAGCCAGACCGGGTAGCCACAGTGGAATGTCCGGCCACCAGAATTGGGTATAGCCGGTAATGGCGACAATATCGGCAATGCCAATAACTACCCAGCAGAACCAGTAACTCCAGCCTAGAAAGTAGCCCATGGTGGGCCCGAGAATATCGGCGGAAAAATCCACAAAAGATTTGTATTCCAGGTTATGCAGGAGCAATTCTCCCATTGCCCGCATAACAAAAAATAAAAAGAAGCCGATGATCATGTAGGTAAACAAGACCGAGGGTCCGGCCAGACTAATGGTGCGGCCTGATCCCATAAATAGCCCGGTGCCGATAGCGCCTCCAATTGCTATCAGTTGCAGATGCCGGTTTTTCAACGAGCGTTGCAGTCCAGATGAATGTTGCTGAGACACACTGTACTCCTAGTTTTTTTTCGTTCAAATGCGTAATTATGACTGTGCTGCGAGAAAACAATGGGCACAACCCGTCCTCAAGAACGGTTTTCTTGATGCCGATCTACATAAAGTAGGGAGCGCACAGCAGTCCTCCTTGTTCTGACGACATGAAATGCCAAAACAGACCTGTGTGCGAATAAAAATGGGAATAAAGGGGTGGTGTGCCAGGCGGTCAGACAAGGCGCCTGACTATCTGCTCATAAATAGGCTCCGGACAAATAGGTGGACAAAGACCATATGGCCTTTGTACCCCCTCTGTCCGTTTACCTGAGAGCTTATCCATCGGCGGGCGACGGTCCCCTTCGGTGGGCACTGATGTGCCTCTCTCCAGAACGTCAAGGGTTCAAGATTCTTTTGCCTGAGAGATTCCGGGGTCGTTGCTCCGTCGGCGCTTCATCAAGGTGAAGACTCTCACCTGAACCGTTATTGACGTCGCTATTGTATAGACAGGTAAAAAGCGATGACTACTATCGTTAACCTGTAGGTAATCGATGAGAATGGTTCTTGTTTATCGGTAAGGTTTGTGCTGGACATTTTGCCGTGACGTCACCAAGGATGCGTCCTTTGCACAGAGCCGCATTGTCTTGAATCGGGCAGGCTGCCTTGCTCCAGACGATGCGGCTCTTTTGTTCTGCATGCCGATGTCAGTGTTGCTTACTCGTCGTTGGCATGTAAAAAGCGATACACCAAGGCGCCGATCACACCACCAATCAAGGGGGCCACCCAGAACAGCCACAACTGTTCCATGGCCCAGGTGCCTTGGAAAAAGGCCACGCCGGTGGAACGGGCAGGGTTCACGGAGGTGTTGGTGATGGGGATGCTGATCAGGTGAATCAAGGTCAGCGCCAGACCAATCGCCACACCGGCCAGGCCAGCGTGACCACGCTTGTGAGTCGCACCCATGATGATGAACAGGAAGAAGGCGGTCAGCACAATTTCTGCGATCAGGGCCGCGTTGCGGCTGTAATTGCCTGGCGAGTGCTCGCCAAAGCCGTTGGAGGCAAAGCCTGCCACGGGATCAAAGCCGGCTTTGCCGCTGGCGATCAGGTACAGAACGCCGCCGGCCAGCAGGCCGCCGATAACTTGGGCAAGGATGTAGGGAATAGCGTCACGAGCGGGGAAGCGTCCGCCAGCGACCAGCCCCAGCGTGACAGCCGGATTGATGTGGCAACCAGAGATATTGCCAATGGCATAGCACATGGTCAGCAAGGTCAGGCCAAAGGCCAAGGCTACTCCGGCAAAACCAATTCCCAGTTCAGGATAGGCAGCGGCAAAGATCGCACTTCCGCAGCCCCCAAAGACCAGCCAGAAAGTGCCCAGCGTTTCTGCGGTGCATCGTTTAATTAAAGACATGATATGGCCCTGTTAGTGATGTAACACGGCAGCATTCTAGCGATAAGCACGGTTCACCCACTGAAGGAAAGGAAAACAACTGTCAAAAGTTTTCCTTTGTTGAGGGTGGTGTTTTTTTATAGTAAATGTGAGAAATGTGCTTAAGGTGGCAGTTTGTGTCAGATGCAGGGTTTTGTTGGAATTGCGAAGAATTGCTGCTTTTTGGGATGGCGTTATAAGTAATTTGTGGGCTAATTTTTTAGCTGCTTTGAATGAAATTTAAAAATCAGGGGTGCGAAATAAAGATGAAACAGGGAAAGTTGTTTATATAAATAGTTATTTGATGCTTTGTTTACGAGTTTAGATTTTCAGTAATTGAGGAGGCGGATTTTGGGACGTATTTATTCTGACGTCTTTATTGGTTTTATGTTTTCTTGATGTGTTTTGCTTTTTAAACATTGGCTAGTGAGTATCAGTGGAAAATCCGAATCGCGTAGGAATAAAAAAAGGGCCAAGATGCTTGGCCCTTTCGGTTTAGGTCACGCTTACGGCATTTGCTCAATGAAAGCCGCTGTCACGGGTGATACCTGGTGGAAATCAAAAGCCTGATGGTAGATTTCTCCATTCTTGGCTTCTACAGTTAGCCATAGTTGATGCTCAACCTCACTATTGGGCGGGATGGCAATTTCTACCGATCGTGTCCAGCGTGTGCTGTTAAACGCCTGACGGGGTGTAGGCATAGGCTCGGGCTTGCTGACTTGCAGATAGGCGCGGCGTATATGCGGGTCGCAGGCTTGGCAAAAGCGAATCTGGAACGCTTTGCGATGTGCGCCGGTGGGCCCGCTGATAGGGGCTTGGTCATTCGTTTCAGCCAGTGCAAACGACCACGGACCAATCTGACTTTGCAGGGCATTGTTGCCAAATACAGGCTGCGGGCCTTGCTGCGTCAGATAAATCACGAAGGCAGCAGGGATGGCCAGAAGGCTGCTGGCCAAGACTAGGCTACGTGTAGACATGCGTGATGCCGATTCAGTGTTACCTATTCCAGCCGCTTTAGGCGCTGCCTTCGCAACTGGCGTAGGTTTGGCCCGCACAGGTTTCTTTTCCTGCCAAGGCCACCAGGGCAGGTAAAAGGTCAGTCCGGCTCCGGCCATGGTCAGCCAGCCCAGCCAGGCAACCGTGCCGATGCTCCAGCCCCAGCCTTGCCAGCACAAGAGCCAAGCCACGGCCAGAAAAGGCCAGCCGATTAAACGAAAGATCCGCCTTTCCTGCTTGCGAGGCGCGCGATGCAGCAGAAATTCACCCTGGCGATCGCTGGCCAAGGCCAGGCAGATAAAGCCCGCCAGACTGCTGATAAATACGGCCAGATTTAGCCACAGGCTGGTATTGCTCATGGCAGCCCTCCTTCCGGCATCACCAGAAAGCAGAGCAAGGCGATCAAAGCGGTAGGCAGCACCATGCCCAACCAGGCGCGAGTGGCACTTTTGGTACTGAACACCCACATGACGGCGATGGTGTACCAGACAAAGCTCAACATATTGGCCGCCAGGACAGCCTGGGCTCTGGGCAAAGGCCAGAGCAAGGTCAGCAATACGGTGGCGGCGTCTGCCAAGGCGTAGCCACCCACCGTGGCGGCCACGATGCGCGACAACACTTGCAGGCGGTAACGAGGAGTCAGTCCACTCATCCGTTCACTCCCGCAGTATGCAAGTTGGCAGGGGTTGCGGTTTTTTTAGACAGGCTGGCAATGTGCCATTTACGTTTCATTTTTATGGCGATATAGATAAAGATGGCGGCCAGGCCAAGCATGCTCAGGTCAAAGCCTGCCAGCCCCCAGTCGCCATGGGTGACGGTAACGCCCAGATGGCGGTCGGTCGTCAGCAGGTTCAGGACGGGAATCAGGCCATAGGCGGCGGCTGTCAGGTAGAGCAGTTCCAGCCAGGCGCGCTTCAAGGGTCGCCAGCAGGCATACAGGAAGGACCAGCCCCAGACCAGAAACAGCACATGAAATTCCCAGGCGGCGCGGTCGGCCATAGTGACCGGCAAGAGGCGGTTGGCCCAGAAGTAGGCGGCCAGACCTAGCGGCAAACCGGCCAGGGTTCCGGCATTCAGGATTTCCACCAGACGCAGGCCCGCCGCATCAAAGCGCTCGGATACGCTCAGCGCGGTGGCTTTGGACAGGCGCTTTTGATGATGGGTGCGGCGTTTTACGGTCCACAGCACCAGGCCCGTTCCAATAACGGCGCAGCCCAGCAAACCAGAAATAAAGTACAGCCAGCGCAACCACCATTCGGCAAATGCGCCTTCGTGCAAGGCCAGCAGCACGCGGTGTGTGTCCCCCGTGATATTGCTCGTGTTGTCCGGCTTCATGGCGCTGCCATCGATGGCGTTAAAGCGCAGGGTTTCGGCACGGGTCCAGTACACGCCCGTCACGCCGGTGCGGCGCAGTTCTACATAAGCTTGGCTATCTGCCGGATGCGTAATGTGTACCGAGGCAATGCTGTTCTTGCCCCAGGTTTGTTCAGCGCTGTGCATCATCGCGCTTAACGGAGCCTGCGGCATGCTGACGGGCAGGAAGTCATGTTTTTGCTGGCGAATATCCTGGAAGTAAGCCTGTCGTCCTTCCTCTGTTGCGCCGTACATGATCTCTCGTCCGGTCGGCATATAGAAGGACATGAAAAAGATCAGGCCCGTGTAGGTAATCATCAGGAAAAAGGGCAGGGACATCACGCTGACGATATTGTGTGCGTCCAGCCAGGAGCGTTGTCCCTTGCCGGGTCTGAAGGTGAAAAAGTCGGTAAAGATCTTTTTGTGTGTCACCACGCCCGTCATGACGGCCAACAGCATCAGCATGGTGCAGATACCGACCAGCCAGATAGCGACGGGGTACGGCATGTAGTGCAGCGCATAGTGCATGCGATACAGACCCGTGCCACCAGCGGTGGCGCGGGGTTCTGTTTCTGGTTGAATCTGGCCGGTGACCGGGTCCAGTTCCTCGACCCCGCGACGGCCACGCTGACCGGGTTGGGACATTTCTTCCCAGGCAATGGACAGCCCGTGCGTGGCACGTGGGTTCAGGGCTTGATGCGGCAGGGTAATGGTCCAGGCTTTGGAGTCTGCCGGGGCATGTGTTTGTAGCTGCGTCAGGGCCTGATCCAGCATCTGGCTGGATTGCTCAGGTAGAACTTGCATGGGCAAGGGACGCTCGGGCTCCATCCAGCGGGTGATTTCATCGTCTACATAGCCTGCCGTGCCCGTGACGAAGACGAAAAACAGGATCCAGCCCACTACCAGACCGACCCAGGTATGCAGCCATGCCATACATTGGCGAAATGACTCTTTCACGCTGACGCGCCTCCTACTTCAGCACCGTCTCCGGGTGCTGGATTGATAACTGGAAAACTGAGAAAAGCCGTGCTTGCCTGGCCGCTGCGGGTGACGGATGGAATCCGCTCTTCTTGGACGCTGCACTCGTCATGCAAGCCGCGTTTTTCAGGACGCGAAAAGCGGGTGACAGAGAAGGAAAGAGGGCATCAGGCTTAAAACAACGGCAAAATAATAGCAATCATTCTCATTACGGTGTAAGAATTCGCCAGGATTCAAGGTTTTATTCAGAAATCAATGCGACGCCATAGCTGTTTTGGCGTTTCCCATAGGGGGGAGGGCGCAGTTGAGGGGGGGCTGGTGGGACTTGGAAGGGAGTAAACCTTGTCGGCTCCAGGCTGACGTACCTTAGGCTGAGGACTGACCGCCGGGGAGGGACAGACGGGAATAGGCTTTGCAGGCATAACCCCCCTACTACCCAATCTTATGGCTTATAGCGCTTTAACCGCACGTAAAGCGGCCACCCCCGCTTTTGCAGCTTGCGGATGAG
Organism: Alcaligenes aquatilis; assembly: GCF_003076515.1. Lineage (NCBI taxonomy): Bacteria > Pseudomonadati > Pseudomonadota > Betaproteobacteria > Burkholderiales > Alcaligenaceae > Alcaligenes > Alcaligenes aquatilis. The sequence continues at coordinate 518,257 of NZ_CP022390.1, forward strand.
GATGGGCACTGCATAGTTCGGCAATGGTCAGCAAATCGGCCCGAGGCCGTTTTTTGATTTCCTGCGCCAGGACTTCGCTTAAAAAGAAGTTGTCGGCGCTGGCCAGCCTTCTTAGCAAAGGAAAGTCTTGCAAGTCCAGGCTGGGAATGAGCGGGATAGCGATTTCTTCATGTTCATCGTTCCCGCACAAATGGGTGATGAAATTGCTCAAGCCCGTTTGATCAGGACACAAGGGTGTGTGTGATGGATGCAGCTCACTCAAGCAACAAGACCGTTCCAGCGCCTGTTGGGCTGCCGTCAGAAAGGCTGACAAAGACGGGAATACAATGCGGCTGTCGTCGTCGTGGGATAAGTAAAACACCTGCCCGGCCAGTGGGGATTCGCAGACCCAGACATGGTGACTGCTGGTATCGGGATCGTCCAGAATCAGACCGCCCAGGGCGTCCAGCGTGGGGTGGCCGCTGAACTGTTCGCTGAAGGCTTGGGCCTGAACGAAGGGGAGCAAGTTTACTTCCTGATCGAAGCGCTCGGCATACAGGCCTTGTTCGACTTGTTTGAAGTAGTCGTCACATTCTGCTGTCAGGCTCATGTTGTGCGGCTCGCTTGAAAATGGATCGAGTCTTTATACCTGAACTGCCCATGGATGCGGTAAGAATTTCCATTAAACAGGCCCCGGCTACCAAGGTATCGGGGCCCGCCGTACTTTTCTGTTTGCTCAGGTGTTTTTAGAGCACCACAAATAGCAGCCAGACGACGACTGGGGCAATAACCGTGACGGCAGCACCGTACAGTAAAAGCTGACGGAAGAAGGCATCACGCGACACTCCCTGAGCATTGGCCAGTACCAGTGCGCCGTTGGTGGAGAAGGGGCTGACGTCCACAATGGTGGAGGATACGGCCATGGCTGCAATAAAGCCCACCGGCCCCACGCCGCCATCGCCTTGCAAAAAGGGCACGGCCAGTGGAATCAGCGAACCCAGCACGGCGGTGGAAGAGGCGAAAGCCGACACGACCGCACCCACAAAAAGCAGCAGCAAGGCCGCCATCAAGGGAGAGGTCAGTTGGGCAACGCTATGGCCAACAAAATCAATCGTGCCCATGGATTCCATCACGCCCACATAGGTGCTGACACCCACAATCAGCATGATTTCAGGCCAGGACACTTGGCCCAGCGCGCGTTTTTGCAGATTGGGGGCCATCAAGGTCAGTACCAGACCGATGGTGATCGAGGTAAAGCCAATATCCTGTTTGAAAAACAAGGTCAGAACGGCCAGGATAAACAGGCCTGCCAGGGTCAAGACGCGATACCAGTGCGGGGCCTCGCTGGCACCATTGCCGGCTTCGACCAGGGCATCGGGACTTTTCCGGGCGGTCTTGCGCTCTTCGCCCAAGGCCTCGGCTTCAGCGTCGCCAAACACTTGCGGGCCACCCGAGCCATGGGCCACGCGGGCAACGTTTACGTCTGCTGAACTTAAGTCCACTTTCTGACGCATCAGCTTCAAACCACCCATCCACACGAACAGCAAAATGGACACGGCCAGGTTGATGCCCAGGCTGGCCATCATGGTGGCCATTTCATTCAAGGGCAAACCGGCGGCGCTGACCACACGGTTGGTGATGCCGCCATAAATACTGATCGGGGAGAAGCCGCCCCCTTGGGCGCCATGAATCACCAGCAAACCCATCAAGAGCGGGTTGATGCCGTACTGGCGAGCAAAGCCCAGCGCAATCGGGGCAATGATGGCAACGGCGGCTGGGCTGACGGCACCGACAGCGGTCAATGCGGCCGTGATCAGAAACATGATCCAGGGAATGGCGGCGATGCGGCCACGCACGGCTCGCACAGCCATGCTGACCAGCCAGTTGATCGTGCCATTGTTTTGAGCCAGCGCGAACAAATAGGTAATACCGGCCAGGGTCAGAAACAGGTCAGCCGGAAAGCCGCCCATGATTTCCTTGGCGCCCATGCCCGCCACCAGCGTACCCACCAGAAAAGCGCCTACAAAAGCAATCAGCCCCATATTGATGGGTAAGACAGTTGCCAGTACGAACATGCCTCCTAATACGGCAATGGATAGCCAATGCATATGTCTCGTCTCCTTGTAAGTGAACCTTTTGCAGGTTTCTGGAAACGACCCTATCAGTGGCGGTATGGGGCTATCAATAAAGCCCATGGTTGAATGATTACGCTAAACGTAATGATTAGTCAGGGACGCGATGGTTGAGCTTTCATCTAGCACGCTCTTGTACTTGCACGGAACAGGCGCGGTTTTCAGGAAGTGGGGCAGCAGGAGTTGGGAATCGAGTGAGGGGCGTTGTGGCTAGGGTAGACAGAAGGGGGGATCAGATGGGTGTGAAGAGGCGCAGGCTGTGAAAGCGAGCTGTTTATGGCTGGTCCAGTTCAGCCAACAGTTCGCTGCTGTGAATTGTGCGCCCGAAGTGATGTTTCCACAGCTTGATACCCAGCTCGCTGGAGCGATCCAGGGACGAGCCGACCGTCAGATCCGTAATCAGAGTAGGGTGCAGCCCCGCATCAAACAAGGCAAAGCCTGCGGCCAGCACGCAGGTATCGGTTTGAATGCCGCAGACCAGAATGCGATCAGCCTGACATTGCTGCAAATACTCCATCGCCGCCGGGCTAGGGGCGTAGCCATGTTTGATGAAGATTTGCTTGGCATCGACCAGACAACGATCACTGCGCGGCGGACACCAACCCAACTGGCTGGAAAAGGGCGTTTGCGACTCGTCGTGCAGTTCAATCAAGGCTGCGCAAGGCAGGCGGGTGCTCAGGGCGTTAATGCCTTCAATTAGCCACGGAGGTGGCGAAAAGCAGCTTTGCACATCGACAACAAGCAGGATCTGTCGCATTGCGGGAGTCTCAATAAGAGCGCATCAGCGATGCCAGACGGAGGTGGCCTGGGCAGTCTGAAGGGCCGTCAATCAAGCCCTTATTGAAACACGGAGTCAGGCTGTTGGGCGGGTCCAGGTCAGGCGTGCGCCGACGATAATGCCGAGCACCGCCAGCAAGGAGGTGGCCGACAAGGTGGACAGGCCGCTTAAACCCTGGCCGATGGTGCAGCCCAGGGCCAGCACGCCGCCTACACCCATTAAGGCTCCGCCTGCCATGGAGCGCAGAATGTGGCGGGGCGACTCAAAACCTTCCAGTTTCCAGTGGCGACGCAGCAGGGCGCTTAGCAAGGAACCGACCACCACACCCACCACGATCAGGATGGTGAAGCGTGGGCTCATGCCGGTGGAGATCATGGCGTATTGAATGCTTTCACCAATCGGGGCGACAAAGCTTAGCGAGCTGACGGGCAAGGGTTCGAAGGGATCATCGCCCAGCCAGCCCGTGGTCAGCCAGCCGGCCACAATCAGCAGTCCTATCAATGCTCCGGCCAGCAGATCATTCAAGCGTAGGCCGTCCTGTCGGCGCCGCAAGGCAAAAGCGATCAGGGCGGCGACGATAAGGGCAATCACAATAGATCGGATGGGACCTTCAGACAGGGTGACCGCAGGCAGGGTGACGCTGGTGGCTTGGGCCACGCTGATGCGCAGCGGCGCCAGCAGGCCTGTCAAGGTGATGTAGGCGGTGATGCCTAAACAAAGCAGTACGACAAAAGAGCGCAGATTGCCTTGTCCTAACAGGACCAGAGCACGGGCGCCACAGCCATTGGCCAGGGTCATGCCTGCACCAAATAGCACACCCCCAAGTGGCACCAGCAGCCAGGAAAAAGTAGGATTCAGATACAGGGCCTTGTCCAGACTGATCAGGCCATAGCCTGCGGCCAGTTGTGTTCCGGCCAGGGCCACGGCCAGCGCCAGGGCAAAGCCCTGAAGCTTGTAGCCGCTGCGCCCGGACCAGCGCTCGGTCAAGCCACGATAAAAGCAAAAACCACTGAGCTGGCCGCTAATGCCAAAGAGCAGGCCAATGGCCAAGCTGACCCACAGTACAAATTCTGTATTCATCATGTGCGCTGCTTATTAGGACCGGGTTAGAACCACTTAGCCTTTGGTGCCCCAGATGTCACGACTGATTGCGGCATACCAGGCCTCGCCATACTGGGCTTCCTGTTTACGGAAGGCCGGGCTGGCTTCTTTGGGGCTGACCCCGCCGGACGCTTCAGCCAGCTTGTCATCGGCAAAGGCGTACAAGTGCCCCACGGAAATGCCATAGTCGGGGGCGATCAGACTGTAGCAGGTATTGCTCAGCGTAGCCTGGGGCGCAGGCTTGCCGCTTAAGGCATTAATGATGGAAGCCGCTGCCAGCTTGGCCTGTGTATTGGCCGAGAAACCCGACTTGGGCATGGGTGAGGCAATGGTGGCATCGCCCACCACATAGATGTCCTTGACCTGCTCGGACTCGAAGGTATGCGGGTCAATGGGCACCCAGCCACTGGCGTTGGTGACACCGGCCTGCTCGGCAATGGCTCCGGCTTTTTGAGGTGGGATGACGTTCAGCACATCGGCCTTGTGGATTTCGCCAAACTCGGTCTCTACGCTTAGTTTGACGGCATCCACGCGGGCGACTTTGCCGTCTTTGGAAAAGGGCACCCATTCGATCATGTCGCCGTAGACCTGTTTCCAGCCATCCTGGAACAGGCCTTGTTTGGAAAAGCCGTCTTTGGCATCCAGAATCAGAATCTTGGATTTGGGTTTGTGCTGTTTGAAGTAGTGAGCCACCATGCTGGCGCGCTCGTACGGGCCGGGCGGGCAGCGGAAGGGATTTTCGGGGGCCACCATAATGAAGGTGCCGCCATTGGGCATGGCATCGAGCTGGCTTTTCAGCAAACGGGTTTGATCGCCCGCTTTCCAGGCGTGCGGGGCCAGCAAGGAGGCGGCCTGGTCATAGCCTTCCAGCGTGTTCCAGCGAAAATCAATACCGGGCGAGAGCAGCAGCTTGTCGTAAGACAGCTTCTGGCCCTTGGCCAGGGTCACGGTCTTGGCTTGGGAGTCGACGGCGGTGGCCAGGTCGTGAATGACCTCAATCCCGGCGGCGCGCAAATCATCAAAGCCGTGGCCTTGCTGTTCAAAACGGCGCAAGCCGGCCAGATACAGATTGGTGAAAGGGCAGGTGTAGAAAGTGGTGGCCGGTTCAATCAAGGTCACTTTCAGGGATGGATCACCGCGCTTCAAGTAGCGGGCAGCCGTTGCACCGCCAAAGCCGCCACCGACCACAATCACATGGGCCGAACTGCTGCGTGCGTACACGGGCAAGGTGCTCAGGGCCAGGCCAGCCACACTGGTTTTACCGACACGGCTCAGCCATTGGCGACGAGAGGAGTTCAAGGGGGTGCTCATGCTTAACGTCCTTGCGCAACGCTGCGTGGGGTAGAAGGGATTTCAGAGAAATGACGTGCCAGGGCCTCCAGGTCTGCGTCCTGGTAGCCTTTGACCAGACGACTCATGATGGTGGTGCCCGCTGGGGGCGTGTCCGAGGCAAAGGAGCGCAACTGTTCCAGCAAGGTGGCTTCGGGACGGCCTGCCAACGAAGGAATGAGGGTTGTGGAACGCCCATCTGGGCCGTGACAGTTCGCACAGGAGCTGGCCACCGTTTTGATGTCCAGTGTGGAACTGGCCCAGGCCGGCGCGGCGGCGCTGCTGGCCGCTAACAAGGCGGGGGCAATAAGGAGACGACCTACCAGAGAGAGGGACATGGGCATGCTTCTTGTCAATGTGCTTCGTTGTAGGAAAGGACGCCAGCGTAGCATTACCGTTAAGCCCACCCTGTATGACTATATAGAGCGCTGTTATGAACTCAGCGCCCGGTAGGGGCGCTGAGTGGGGCAGGTCAGGGCGTCTGGCAGCAAGTGGCCCGCAGTCAGCCGCTGATGCTCAGCGCAGTCTGGCCCGTAATGACGGCGCCTTGATCGTCCGTCCAGCTCATTTCCAGTGCCCCGGAGTGCCGCGCGACAAAGGTGAATTCAATGTACGGGTTTTGGGAGATCGCTGTTTCTGGAAACCAGTTGAACAAGGGCTCGCCGTTCAAGGTGGCCTTGAATTCGTGGATGATGTTGCGTGGCACAACCTGGCCGTCTTTACTTAAGCGCAGGCCACTTTCCATGCGGTGTTCGACCAGGGCGCGCACGCGCACCATTTCGCCCGCCTTGGGCGTGGCATTGCTGATCCAGATACGTGGTTTACTCATGAGTACCCCTTGTTTACATGCCGCAACCGCCAGCCGTCACGGTAATGTGATGCTGGGCGCTTAGGACACGGCCATCGTTCAAGCGAGCCAGGGCGCGGATGGTTTGGGTTTCAATCAGGCGCAGGCGAACGGCAACTTCCGTTGTTCCGGCCAGGGCCGTGAAGTTGAAACGGCAGGCCAGCGGGTGCGGGTTGCCCTGGGCCAGAATAATCAGCTCCTGGCAGTACACATCGTCGCTTGCTGGCAAGTCCAGCACCACTTTGACCGGCACAGCGGCGGGGTTGTCGCCCAGAGCGGGCATCTCCAGCTTCATGCCTTTTTCTTCTGGGCTGGCGCCTTTCAGGAACTCGTCCACAATGGCTTGCACCTGGGCCGCAGTGGCTGGTTTCAGCAATTGATCAAAGGCGACTTGCGCATGCAAATTGATGGGTAGCCAGGCGGCGCCCAGCCCGGCCGCACTGCCCAGCAAAAGCTGGCGGCGGCGGACAAAACGGGAAGGAAGTTTAGAGGAAGTCATTGAAACGGCTCTGGATCCACTGGAAGTCTTCTTGAACAAGGTCGGGGGTACGGACATCCATATCAATCTGCGTTTGCAGAACCTTGCCGCTTGCGTCCAGTTCGTATTCAAACTTGACCGAGATTTCCTCTTGCGGATCCCCGTTGACCATCATGTAGCACAGGTTGTCGGGTAGGACGGGTACCACTTCCTTGCCCGCGATACGTTCGGCCAGATTCTGGGAAACGATCTTGGCCACCGCGTGCGCCACGTGGGCGCTCTTGGGATAGTGGCCGAACTGGTCGGAAATAAAGCCCATGGAGTCCCCGACCACGTAAACATGGTCGTCGTCACGGGCGGTGAACAACCGTGGGTCAATATTGGCCCAGCCTGTGGGTTTGCCGTCAGGCCCCGTGCCGACCAAACCTGCATTCCAGACCATATCGGCGGCCTGGTGCGGGGGCATCAGCACGGCGTCGTCAAAATCAAAGTCGCCGGCGGTGGTTTTGATGTGTTTCTTGAAGGGGTCAACCTCTCGCACTCGGGCATTGGGCACGTGGGTGATGATGTCCGGATACAACTCCTGGAAGGCCGCGCGGTAGCCTTCGCCAATGGGGGCGATGGTGGGTTTGGGGTCCAGAATAATGATCTTGCCCGGAATCTTGTTGGTCTTGATATGCCAGGCCATCAAACAGGCCCGTTCGTAGGGTGAGGGCGGGCAGCGATGGGGCGGCGGGGGCAGCGTCATCACAATGGTGCCCCCCTTGAAGGCTTTGAGCTTGTTTTTTAAGGCAAACATCTCGGCATTCGGGATGTAGGCATTGGGGAAGTGTTGGCGTGTGTATTCTGCCGCGTAGGTGTCATTGCCGAACCAGGCATCGTAGGCATTGCGTATGCCGCCCGACAGGATCAGGTAATCGTATTCCAGCGCGCCCTGGGTGGTGCGCACGGTTTTCTTGTCGCGTTCGATGGCGGTGACTTCGGCGTGCACCAGGCTGTAACCGTACTTGATGGACGGCGCCAGCATGTCGTGGTTCAGAAAGTCGGTGTTGACGATGTCAATCAGCCACTTGTTACTCATGGGGCCGGACCAGAACGTGGGGTTGCGCTCGATCAGTACCACTTGCGCCTGCGGCACAAGTTTGGACAGGTATTTGGCGGCTGTCATGCCACCCCAACCGCCGCCACAAATGACAATGCGCGGGCCTTTGGTGTGGCGTGGCAGGATTTGGCTGGTGTTGGTGATGATGGCGGGGGCAGAGAGGCTGGTGGAGGGCAGAACCAGCGTTCCAAGTGCGGCGGCTGGGGTGGCCAGCAGGAAGTTTCTACGATTCATTGTATGTTCCTCGTGATCATGACATGACACACGTCAATCAGGATAAGTGGACCGCTTTGTGCGAGCCAGTATAGCCAAGAGTGCTGGGGATGCGTGGGGTTTTTTGCCGGGCGATGCCGCTGGAACGGGAGTCAAACACCGGTCAGGAGCGGCGCAGCGGCGGTGCTTATTTAGGGGAGGGGCGGGTCATCAAGGCAGGCTGCCCAAGGGCCGGCTACGCTGGTTTGTGGGTAAGGGTTAACGCTTAAAAACGCTCAGGAAACAACAGAAAAGCCGGATTTTTTGGATTTAAAAGTAACGGAGCTATCTTTGTGGACAAAATCAGAGGATAGTTCTGGGAGGGAAAATTATTTTCTCTGTTCGTTATTACATTTAGGACTTATTTTGAAGACAGAAATTGGTATTGTGAAGTGGTTCAACAGCGAAAAAGGCTTCGGATTCATCGTGCCGGAGAACGGCGGCAAGGATCTCTTCGCACACCACAGTGAAATTCAGGGAACCGGGTTCAAAACTCTGGAAGAGAACCAACGCGTTTCCTTCATCGAAGGTGCAGGCCAAAAAGGCCCATGCGCAACTAAAATCCAAATTCTTTGATGATGGGCTTGCCTGAACAGGCAAGCACCGCGTCAAACTGAAAAGGCCGGACCCTTAGGGGCTCCGGCCTTTTTTTGTCGCCGGGCCGCCCCAAGGCTCGGCGCCCCCGGCGAAACCTCCCCCTCGGGGATGAGTCTGGACACACAGCAGTCCATTGTGGACTGCTGTGTGCCTAGCGAATCCGAGCGGCATACAAGCCGCGAGGTGGAGCGCAAGCCGAAGGCGCAGCGTGGGGGCTTTTTTGTCGCCGGGCCGCCCCAAGGCTCGGCGCCCCCGGCGAAACCTCCCCCTCGGGGATGAGCCTGGACACACAGCAGTCCATTGTGGACTGCTGTGTGCCTAGCGAATCCGAGCGGCATACAAGCCGCGAGGTGGAGCGCAAGCCGAAGGCGCAGCGTGGGGGCTTTTTTGTCGCCGGGCCGCCCCAAGGCTCGGCGCCCCCGGCGAAACCTCCCCCTCGGGGATGAGCCTGGACACACAGCAGTCCATTGTGGACTGCTGTGTGCCTAGCGAATCCGAGCGGCATACAAGCCGCGAGGTGGAGCGCAAGCCGAAGGCGCAGCGTGGGGGCTTTTTTGTCGCCGGGCCGCCCCAAGGCAAAAGCTCCCCCTCGGGGGGCAGCAAGCCGAAGGCGCAGCGTGGGGGCTTTTTTTGTCGCTTGACTCGGTTTCAGCCGGTGTGTTCGAGGATGTCTGACTAGGCTAGAACGGGCGTTGTGCCCGTAGACTGCTCGGCAATCAGCAATCAGCAATCAGCAATCAGCAATCAGCAATCAGCAATCAGCGTTTCGTGCTTCACAAGTAATAGGCCAGATGCTGGGGAGCAACAGCGACGTTAGTTATAGAGCGGCCTTTGCGCACCGATTGGCACGGTCAGACGCGCTTCCAGCCCCCCGCCTTGACGATTCAGCAGTTCCAGCGTGCCGCCATGCTGGGTAGCGATGGCGTTCACGATGGATAAGCCCAGCCCATACCCCGCCTGCTGCTGCGAACCGCGCCAAAAACGGTTCATGGCCATATCCCGCTCACTGTCGCTCAAGCCGGGGCCATGATCCAGCACGCTGATACGCAAGTAACCCGGTTCTCCCGCTTCAATCCGCAGACTGATGGACTGCTGCGCTTTGGTGTAGCGCAAGGCATTGTCGATCAGGTTCTGTATGGCCACTGTCAGCAGGGATTTTTCAATTTTCACCGGGCCTGGTTTGCTGCGTATATCCAGCGTGATTTGGTCTATGGTGTCGCCGTAAATGGCTTTAAGCGCATGCAAGGCAGCATACACGGCCTCGTCCGCCTGGCTGCTTTCCTGACTGGCGCCCTGACCGTCCAGTCGGGCTAGCTCCAGCAGTCGCTGCAAAATGTTCTGTAGCTGCTGCACGCCTTGATCGGCCTGACTCAAGGCCGTATCCAGCGTGTTGCGCTCTCCAGGGCGTTGGGCGGCCAGATGAGCAACTTGAATATGGGTTTTGATGCCTGTTAACGGGGTGCGTAGCTCGTGGGCGGCGCTGTCGGTAAAGCGGCGCTCGCGCATGATGGCGGCTTGTTGTCGCTCCAGCAGTTCTTCAATGGTTCGCAGCAAGGGTTGCAGCTCAATCGGGGCTTTGACTTTGGGTAGCGGGCTGTCGTCACCTGGACGGCGGCGCGACAGCAAATCCCGAATCCGCTCCAGTGGGGCCAAGCCGTGACCGATACCAATCCATAACAGCAGCAGGCTGCCAAACAAGGCCACCACAAAGGGCAGACCGGCCGAGAGCATGATTTCCCGCACTAGCGATTCGCGTATCTCGATACTGTCGGCGGCGGCAATCTGGATATGGCCTTCACGCAACACAAAAGTGCGCCAGCGCTTGCCGCCATGCACGTGTGTACCAAAACCCAAAGCCACTTGCGACATGTCGGGGCTGCCTGCAGTACGGCTGACAGCCTGGATTTCCACTTCGCTGCGCACCACGCTGATCTCGCAGGCGACCCCGTCACGGGCAATGATGTCCAAAGGTTGCTGTGCCGATTGGGCCAGCTCCTGCAAATTCGGGAACTGGGCGACCAGTCCGGCCACCATGCGGGCCGATGCGGCCAGTCGGCTATCCAGCGCCTCTCGCAAAGAGTGACGCGCATCCATCAGCATCCAGGTGGCGACTGCGCTCCAGAGTACGGTCAGGGAAATGCCGATAATCAGCAGCAATCGAAGGCGTAAGCTCATGGCGTTCAATACCTAGCCGGCAGGCCCCAGTTTGTAGCCCAGGCCGCGCACGGTCTGGACAATATGGCTGCCCAGCTTGCGGCGCAAATGGTAGATATGCACATTGATGGCATTGCTTTCCAGATCCTGGTCATAGCCATAGATGCTGTCGCATAGCTGTTCGGCACTCAGGATGGTGTGGGGCTTATTGAGCAAGGCGCGCAGCAAGGACAGTTCGCGGCGCGCCAGGTTGACCGGCCTGCCATCCAGTGTGACGTGGCCGGTGGAGGCACAGAAACTGAGCCGTCCATATTCAATGCAATCGGTTTCATGGCCAGCGACTCGTCGTGTCAAGACATGCAGACGGGCCAGCAATTCGTCCAGGTCAAAAGGTTTGATGACGTAATCATCGCCCCCGCCCAGCAGTCCTTCGACCCGATGATGCAGGGCATCGCGGGCCGTCAGAATCAGAATGGGCAATTTGCGGCCTTGGTCGCGCCAGCGGCGCAGCAGCGTCAGCCCGTCCTGATCGGGCAAGCCCAGATCCAGAATACAGACATCAAAGTGCGAAGACAGCAAGGCGGTGTCGGCCAGGCTGGCTGTGTCCACGTGGTCCACGGTCAGTCCGTGCAGTCGCAGGCCCGCCACAATTCCGCTGGCGACAAGCGCATCATCTTCAACAAGTAAAACGTGCATTCTCTCCCCCTGTAGCGAATGCGGCTTGTGCAGGTAAAGCCTGATTTTTATTACATTTCGGCGTTCATGTTAGCAGTCTTGAAGGTAGGGGCGAGAGGAGAAATTCTCTTAATTTGGCCTTAATCCTGATCCTCTACTGTGAAGGAGATTGCATTGCATTTGTATCTCGGTACTTACTTTTTTAATAAAACCGGCTTGGGCAATGACGTTTCTTTAGGCTTAGCCGCATGACAGATATCGGGTATTAACTCACATGACTCCTATATTAGGAATATTACTGGCGACCAGTTTTGTCGCCTCTTTGGTGGCACTGGGCATTCTTGTCTGGGCCGTAGCAAACAAGCTGATTTTCGTTGGGAAGAACGAAGCCGAGACCATCTTCATGAAAGGTGAGCTTGGGCAGCCGGATGATAGTGCTTCCTTTGGGGGGGAGAACGAAGCACAGACCCATCGTTTTGACGTTTTACGCGCGGGTATTGACCGCAGTGGTCGGGGGCCGGTTCTGCTGCTGGTTACCGTCGGGATTACCTGGCTGCTGATCGGTTCGGTGTTTGGTGTGATGGCGTCGTTGAAACTGCATTGGCCCGACTGGTTGGCCGATGTGGCCCAAGTGACCTTTGGCCGTGCGCGGACCTTGCACCTGAACATCGTGGCCTATGGCTGGCTGTCGGTGACTGGGATTGGTGTGGCCCTGTGGCTGTTGCCGCGTATTTTTCATACGCCTTTGCGTCGCCCCAATATGGTGTATTTTGGCGCCGCGCTGTGGACCCTGGGCGTATTGGGTGGCACGATTGCCGTGGCCAATGGTTGGTCTGACGGGATCGAGTGGCTGGAATTTCCCTGGCAGATCGACATTTTGCTGGCGGTAGGAGGCTTTTTCCTGGCCTGGCCTGCGATTGAGACCGCAGCGAACCGCAAGTCGCGTCACATCTACGTGTCAGGCTGGTACTTCCTGGCCGGCATGGTCTGGTTTCCCTTTCTGTTTCTGGTGTCCAACATCCCTGGTCTGCATATCGGTGCCCAGCAGGCAACGGTGAACTGGTGGTTTGCTCACAACGTGTTGGGTCTGTGGTTGACGCCTATGGGTGTGGGCGCGGCTTACTACATCATCCCCAAAATCATCGGTAAACCCGTGTATTCCTACAACGTGTCCTTGCTGGGTTTCTGGAGTCTGGCGCTGTTCTATAGCCAGGTCGGTATTCACCACTTGATGGGCGGACCGGTGCCAACCTGGGCTGTTACCTTGTCCGTAGTACACAGCATCATGATGTTTGTGCCGGTGATTGCCGTGGCGATTAACCAGCACGTGACCGTTGCGCAGAACCTGTGGGCCTTCAAGCAATCCATGGCCCTGCGTTTCGTGTGGATTGGTGCGCTGATGTACACCTTGTCCTCCTTCCAGGGGTCGCTGGAAGCGATTCGCTCGGTGAATTCGGTCACGCACTTTACGCATTACACCGTCGGTCACGCCCACCTGGGTGCCTACGGCTTTGTGTCCATGGTGATGTTCGGCACGCTGTATTACATGATGCCGCACATTCTGGGACGTCGCTGGCCCTTTCCGGCCCTGATCAAAACCCATTTCTGGCTGGTGACCGCAGGCTTCACGATTTACGTGCTGGCCCTGAGCATTGCCGGTGTGGTGCAGGGCATGGGCTTGATGGACCCTGGTTCAAGCTTTGGCGAGATCACTCGCAAGATGGTTCCGTATCTGGAAGCCCGCTCCATTGGCGGCACCATGATGACCTTGGGCCACTTCATTTTTGCGGCTCACTTTGCCTTGCTCTTGTTGCGCAAAGACTCCGCTGTTAATGCGACTCCTACTCTTGCTCAGGCAGATGCGTCATGAATCGACTCTTACCTTTACTGATCGGGGCCATTGGCGTGTTGCTGTTGGCGACCTTGATGCTGGTGATTTTGCCAGCCTGGCAACTGCGTACCTCGGAACCGCCCGAGCCGCTGAAACCTTATACCGCTCAGCAGTTGTTGGGACGTGAGGCGTACGTGGCTAACGGCTGTTTGTACTGCCACAGCCAGCAGCCACGCTCCACGGGTCAAACTTTGTTTGACACCTCACATGGCTGGGGCCGTGCGTCCACTCCGGGCGATTACTTCTACGACTCGCCTCACTTGCTGGGCACCATGCGTACTGGTCCGGACCTGTTCAACGTGGGGGCGCGCATGAAAAGCCGTGACTGGCATTTGACCCATTTGTATCAGCCCCGTGCGATTTTTGACTGGAGCCTGATGCCGTCCTACCCCTATATGTTCGAGCTGAAAGATCAACTGGCTGAAGGTGACGTGGTCGTGCGTTTACCGGAATCCTTGCAGCCTGCGGGCAAACACGTGGTTGCCCGTAAGGAAGCCCTGGATTTGGTGGCGTATCTGTTGGCGCTGGATCGCACCTATGCGACCACGGCTCAGGAACTGGATAAACGCGATCGAGGCTACGATCGTCGCCCCGCTGAAGTCTCGACGGACTCGGGCGCTAAATAGGATAAGTCATGACAATGAAAAAAGTTTCTAGTTCGCCTCAGGTCGAGAACATCGACCCCACTTTCGAGCCCTGGGAGCCGCCTCGCCCCATTCCGATTTTTCTGCTGGCTGTGCTGTTTGCCTTGGCTTTGGCAGGTGTGGGCCTGTACCTGCACGATCTGGCGCCGCATGCTGCGCCCGATGAACCGACCGCCCCCATTGTTGTTGCCAACGCGGGCGGGGCTCCCGTGGTACCCGCTATTGCCGCTTTGAAGGATGCCCCTGTGCTGGTGCATTCCGGGCAGGGCAGTGTGTGGAGTTGTGCTTCCTGCCACGGTGAGGCGGGTGAAGGTGCGGGCATCACGCCACGTTTGGCCGGTATGCCAGAAGCGTATCTGCTCAAGCAACTGGAGGATTTTGCCAACGGGACACGCCTGAACGAGTCCATGCAGTATGTGGCTCGTGGCTTGAAGCCGGACGATATGAAAGAGCTGGCTAGCTATTACGCCACACTGCCTGCACCTCTCATTAATGTGCCTAGTTCGGATGCGAACCTGGCCCGTGGCGAAGTCCTGTTTCATCAAGGGGACTGGAAGCAGAACGTACCAGCCTGCATTAGTTGTCACGGTAGTCAGGGTGAAGGTGTGGGCGCTTCTTTCCCTCCTTTGGCCGCGCAACAAGCCGAGTACTTGTTCAGCCAGTTGTCGGCCTGGAAGGGCGGGCATCGCCACAACTCGCCGCAAAACCTGATGGACGATATTGCCTCGCGTTTGTCCTACGAGGACTTGTATGCGGTTTCCTACTATGCCGCCTCGCTGCCCGCCGATGGCAAGCAGGCGAAATAAGATCAGAACAGAGAGCTTTTCATGAAAGACACTCAACACAATGGTCGCAGCAAATCCGCTATGTCGGGTGGACGCAGGCTGGCCTGGGGGGCCGGCATTGGTGTGCTGCTTTTTGCAATTGGCTATGGCTTGAATGCCAAGGGCTGGCTGTCGTTTTCGCTGGGATCGCCCGATGAGGGAACCTCTCAACTGGGTGAGGCTACCTATAGTCGTGCGGCGATGGAAGCGGATCGCAAGACCCAAAGCAAGGATAAGTTAGCGGTGACCGCCGGGCTGCCGGTGGGGGCAGATGGGTATTACCTGCCCCCTGCAGAGAGCAGCATTCCGGATACCCCTTATGGTGAAGCGGTTCGTCGCGGTCGCACTATTTTTATGGAAACCTCCACGACCGTGTCGGATCACGTGGGCAACACCCTGGCCTGTGTGAACTGCCACCTGGATGCGGGACGCCGTGAGCACTCGGCACCCATGTGGGGCGCGTATATTCGTTACCCGGCGTATCGCTCCAAGACCAAGGCCATCAGTACCCTGGAAGATCGCATCATGGGCTGTTTCACGTATTCGATGAACGCCCAAGCTTCGCCTTCGGGTGTTGCGCCGCCCGCTGGCAGTGATGTGTATCGTGACCTGATGACTTATATGTACTGGATGTCCGATGGGGCGCCGACGGGGCAGAAGCTGCCGGGTGCTGGTTTTCCCAAACTTAAAAAGACCGAGCTGGGCTATGACGTCGCGCGGGGTAAAGAGGTTTACACCAACAACTGTGTGTTGTGTCACGCGGTGGACGGTCAGGGACAGAAGGATGCCGAAAGTGGTGTGGTGTTCCCGCCCTTGTGGGGGGCGAACTCCTACAACTGGGGAGCGGGGATGGCACGGATTGATACGGCTGCCGGTTTTATCAAGGCCAATATGCCTTTGGGTAAACCGTTCTCCTTGTCCGATCAGGATGCGTGGGACGTAGCGGCGTATATCAATAGTCATGAGCGTCCCAAGGATGCCCGTCAGAAAGGGACGGTTGAGCAAGCGCGTGTGGAGTTCCACGATGGCGAGGAAAGTTATTACGGTAAGGAAGTGAACGGCGTGATTCTGGGTGGAGGCGTGGAGAAGTAAGCCTTTGGCCTGTTGGCTGTTTGTCTGACGGTGAGACCGCCTCAGTTTCTTTTGGGAACTGAGGCGGTTTTGTTTTGTTTTGGCTTCTTCTTCTTCTTCTTCTTCTTCTTCTTCTTCGGTTTCTTGGTTGCTGGGGGCCAGGCTGTTTGTGTGTTGAGCTGGAGGTTTGCTGTGTATGGAGACAAAAAACGTAGAGGCTGCTTGTTTAGATAGTGCTTCGTGAAAACGCCAGTCTGGACCGAGGGGCCGTCCTCTGGGCTTGGCTCCTTGCCGGTGCGTAGCGCCGGCCAGTGCTCAGCCCCGACACCTCAGCAGGACCGAAACAGCGTTTCCCCAGAGACTAATCTTGCACTCACAATCCGTAATCGAAAACAAAAGCACCTACAAAGCCACCAAACGCTTCAAATCCAGCAAGGTGAAATGCCCATGATCCAGCCACCCGCCGGTATCAATGAAAAACACATTCCCCAATTGCCGCATCTTGTGCGTTGTCTGGTGTCCATGCACTAAGGCCCGGAGGCCATTGACCATGCCATCGTAGCCAGTCACATAGCGGTCCCTGGACCACATACAGACATGGCGGTCATGGGCATCAAAACTCTCGGTATGGATGTGTTGCCAATCATCGTAGGGAAAGTCGGCATGGACCATCCCCACCAAACCCAATGGCGTTTCAATTTCCATTGCTAAAGGCAGGGCTTGCAGACGCTGCGCAATAATGGATTGTTCGTCCGGAGTGCAATCATCCAGCCAGAGCCCGCCATGCACACGGTGATCAACCTCTTGAATAGCTTGCCCAACCGCGCGCCGCCAAGTCAGTTGTTCGTGATTGCCACAAATTGCATGAAACCAGGGCAGGTCCAACCACCCTAGAACATGGTGCGACTCCGGGCCGCGATCCACCAGATCTCCCACCGAAAAAAGCCGATCCTTGGACGGATCAAAGCGAATCCGCTTTAAAGAGGCGTGCAGCTTGGTGAAGCAACCGTGAATATCGCCAACCGCAATATCGCGTCCCAGGGTGTTCTGACTAAAGCGTGCTACCTGCATGATGATGAGACCCAGACTAGGTGAAACGTGCTCATCACGGTACTCAGAGTGGCAGACCGAGTCAAGAAAGACGCGGCCTGCCGCTGCTCTCAGTCAGAGCAAGTCGTGCTTGCCAGGCAAGACAGGCCCATGTCCAGCAACAGCGTTACCAATACAGATTCATGTTCAACATCACCTCGCGCTCCATGCCCCGGAACTGGCCGGTGTAGTACTTCTTGTTGAATACATTGTTGACGTTCAAGGCCACCCGATAGCGGGAGGTCTCATAGGCCACCGCCATATCTGCCAAGGTGAAAGAGGGGTTGTCGTTCAGACTGCCATCGGGCCGTACATCATTGGGCGACTTGCCCCGATACCGTACACCCGCCCCTACCATCAAACCCTGAATCTGCTGGGGCCGATAGTCCAACCACAGGCTGGCGGTCTGACGTGCGGTTTGTAATGTCTGCCGATCAATCTCCGCCGGACGCTCGCTTTTCGTGGTCCGTGGGTCCAGATAGGTATAGCCTGCCATCAGGTTTAGCTCAGACGTAATGGGCAGTTTGGCTTCCAGTTCAATCCCCGTGGATCGTACTTCGCCTGTCTGTACGCTAAAGCGCGGGAAGTTCGGATCGGGTGTGGTGACATTGGTCTGGCGCAGATCAAACACCGCAGCGGTAATCAGGGCATCGGTACCCGGTGGCTGGTATTTGACACCGGCTTCGTACTGCTTGCCCTCGCGGGGCTTGAACGCCGTGCCATTTGCGGCTCGCCCTGTGGTCGGATCAAAGGCGGTGGAATAGCTAATGTACGGAGCTACACCATTGTCGAACAGATACAGCAAACCCGCACTGCCGGTGGTGGCGCGGTCCGTCATGCGAGGCTGCGTCGCACTGCTTTGTACGGTGCGAGCGGTGTCGTGGCGCAAGCTGACATTGGCGACCCACTTGTCCCATTTCAACTGGTTCAGCATGTAAATGCCGGTCTGCTTCAGATCGCGCTCGGAGTAATCCAGTTCGGGCGGCGCAATGGATAGCCCGTATACCGGGTCTAGCATATCCAGATCCGGCACGTTCCAGCCAAAGCCCAAACCGTCGTTTTCTTTGTAGCGCAGATAGTCCACGCCCAATTCCAATGTGTGCTCCAGTGGCCCCCAGTTAAAGTCCTTGCCGACCCGGCTGTCTACGGTGAAGGTACGACCTTTGGTTTCCTGGGCCAGGCTGGCTCGGGAGATGCTGCGCTGGTCTGCCAGAACAGCCATGGCGTAGATATGGCGGTAATCAATGTCGATTTCCGAATAGCGCAGGTTCTGACGCCAGCGCCAGCCGCTTTCGGTGTCATGCTCCAGAGCGTAGCCTATGGATTTGGTGTCGCGGTTGAAGTAGTCAAACGCCGGATCCCCGGCGGTGCGTTTGAGCGGCAGGTCGGTCACTTCGGGATAATAAAACAGATTGGGCCACCAGGACTTGGGGGTACCGCGTTCGCGCGAGTAAGAGCCTAAAAGCGTCAGGCTAGTACGGTCGGACAGTTTCCACAGCAGGGAGGGGGACACCGAGACACGATCGTCGCGTGAGTCTATGGTGCGTCCATGGCTTTTGCGCCCGGACAGGTTCAGGCGATACAGCAAGGACTGGTCGTCATTCAAGGTTCCACCGATATCCGCCGTCAATTGACGGCGCTGGTAGCTGCCATAGCCCAGGCCCAGACTGTTGACGTGTTCGGCTGTGGGGCGCTTGGACACCACATTGACCACACCGCCGGGGCGTCCTTGTCCATACAGCACCGAGGCCGGGCCTTTCAGCACTTCGATGCTGTCCAGGCTGTCCATGTCATCGTTCCAGGAACCATAGGTGCCCGCCGAGAGCTGCTTCAAACCATCCTTGTAGTAGGCACTGCCGTCACTAAAGCCACGTATCACTGCGCCACTCATGCGTAGGTCCCCCGAGCCGGATACGTCAGTCTGAACGCCAGGGGTGTAAGCCAGGGCACGCTCAATACTTTGTGGGGCCAGAATCTTTAACTGCTTTTGCGTGACGATGGAGACCGAACGTGGGGTTTCGATCAAGGGCACGTCTAGCTTGCCACCACGGCTGCTCAGTGCGACGTAGCTGTCGGCAGTGTCTGTGGGGGCACGGCGTATCGTGACCGGCGTCAACTGAGTGACACCGGCTGACAAGGTGATCGTGTTGCCGTCTCGGGTGTAGTTGATGCCACTGCCGTCGAGCAACTGGCGCAAAGCTTGCTCAGGTGCCAGACGGCCCGATACGGCCGGGGCTTGACGGCCAGCAACCACATCCTGAGAGAAAAAGATCTGCAAAGCGGTCTGCTCGCCCAGTTTCAGTAGGGCATCGCCCAAAGGCTGGGCAGGGATTTGAAGAGAAACAGTGTGTTGGGCCTGCACAGCAAAAGGGGCTAGGCTAAAGGCCAGACTCACGCTTATGGTCAAGGCACTCAAGTTCGCCCGCAAAAGGGGCGAGTGGCGACGACGTGGGGTAAAGGGGCTCACGATCCTACGTTTTCCAATGAAAATATATCTCGCGCGATAGACGCGCTCAGCCTTTGGCCAAAGGGACTCAGGGGGCTGCCCTCCAGGGGATGGCCGCCTTCACCTACCTAGACGCACAAAGCACCCAAGTACCGGAATGAGAATCATGACTATTTTGTAACAGGCCCTGAAAGGCTTGTTTTAGCGTGCCACGATGCGCTGCACACCTGAGGCCTCGCGGTGAATGTGGACTGGAGCAATAGCGGGTAGTGCCTTGAGCACTGTTTCGGGGTGATCGATATCGAAAATGCCGGAAACACGGTGCTGGCGCAGGGCAGGGGCGTCCAAAGTCAAAGGCTGGGGTAGGTAGCGAGCCATTTCTTGTACAAGCACTTCCAACGGTGTGTTCTTGAAAATGATCTTGCCGCGCTGCCAGGCTGTCAGGCTTTCCACGTCGGTAGTGAGTACGGGGCCTGGCTCTGCACCTTGGCGCAACAGCACTTGTTGCTGCGCACCCAAAAGGCGTTCTTGACGACGCCACCAAGGGCCGGACTGCACCTTGACCGAACCGGATTGAACACTGACTTGCAGGCTGTCTGCCAGCCGCCGCACATTGAAGCGGGTGCCGGTGACGGTTACGGTGCCCAAGTCGGTACGCACGATAAAGGGCAGCGTCTGGTCGTGCTGGACGGTAAAAAAAGCTTCGCCTTGGAGCAGTTCGATTTCCCGCTTGGATGCAGAGACACGGGCCTGGGCAATGGTGTCGGTATTCAAGTCCATGACGGAGCCATCAGGCAAGGTGATTTGTTGACGCTCACCTTTGGCGGTAAGCCATTGCATCGTTTCTTCTACTGGTCTGAACCAGCCTGATTGATGGATGGCACCAGCGGACAGGGCCAGCACGCCAAGTGCGCCCAAACCCAGTGTCAGGTAGCGGCGTTTGGGAGACGGGACAAGGCCAGGGGAATGGGGTAGCAGGCTGCGCAGGCGTTCATCCGGGACGGCTTGGGTGGCGCGCCACAGGTATTCCACCTCGCGGTAGCGACGCTTGTTGACTGGATCGGCATCCAGCCAAGCGTGAAATGCCTGGTGATCCTGTTCATTAGCTTGCCCCGATTGCAGTCGGGCGAACCAATGCGCGGCATCGCTGGGGTGATCCAGTTCGTCGGAAAAAGAGGGGCGGGTCATTGCGCGGGCTTTGTGTACGACATGGCGTCAGTCAGGTACGTAATGGTGCAATCGTTCATGGAGGTGACGCAAGGCACGAGTCATGTATTTTTCCACCATGCTGCGGGAAAGCGCCATGTCCTGGGCAATTTCAGTATGGGTCCAGCCCTCCAGGCGGTGTTTGATGTAGACCTCTCGGCATTTAGGGGGCAAGTCGGCCAGCGCGCTCACCAGAGCGTCGGCCAGTTGTTCAAATTGGGCGTGGCTGTCGGCTCCGGCCTGGCGGGGATGCTCGGTATCGCTCAGTTCGTCCAAGGGCAAAACAGTCAGGACGGTTTGGTGGCGATGGCGGCTGATCAGACGGTTGCTGGTGCCTCGTGCCAGATAGGCCCGTGGGTTGTCGATCAAGGCGGTGTTGTTTTCCAGCATGCCTACTACGGTGTCGTGCATGGCATCTTCCGCATCTTCCCGGCTCTCGGCCTTGCGCCGCCATAGGCCAAACAGCTCGCTATACGAGGCGAGCCAGGCTTTTCTGGGACGTGAAGGGTGAGACATGGAGCGACTTAGCAGAGCAGGCAGAAAAAAGAATAGTGAATAATAACAATAATTCTCATTCAGGTTTTCTTATTCAAGCTGTCTGTGTACTTTCCTCTGACTGGCAGGGTCTTGGGGGCAAGCTGCCCGTACAGAGCGGCTTGGTCTAAAATCGGTCGATCTTGATATCTTCTCCCTTTGAATTCCGAGGTTTTCATGTCTCAAACCAGCACCCCCGTTGATCCGGACGGCCTGCTTGAATATTCGGTGGTCTACACCGACCGTGCCTTGAACCATATGTCCAAGACCTTCCAGGAAGTGATGCGCGAAATCTCTCGCACGCTCAAGCAGGTCTATCAGGCGCATTCGGCTATTGTGGTGCCGGGCAGTGGCTCGTTTGGTATGGAAGCGGTAGCCCGTCAGTTTGCAACGGACCGCAAGTGCTTGGTGATACGCAATGGCTGGTTCAGCTACCGCTGGACTCAGATTTTTGACATGGGTTCCATCCCTGCCAGCACCACGGTTCTGAAGGCCCGCCCGATTGAGCAAGGCAAGCAGGCTGCTTATGCGCCTGCTCCTATCGAAGAAGTGGTCGCTGCGATTCAGGCTGAAAAACCGGACTTGGTCTTTGCCCCGCATGTGGAAACCGCTTCCGGCATTATGTTGCCCGATGACTATATGCGTCAGGTGGCGGATGCCGTGCATGCGGTGGGTGGTCTGTTTGTGCTGGACTGTATTGCATCGGGCACCGTGTGGGTGGATATGAAGGAGGTGGGCGTGGACGTGCTGATCAGTGCTCCACAAAAAGGGTGGACCGGTTCGGCATGTTGCGGCTTGGTGATGCTAAGTGAGCGTGCTCGCCAGCACATTGAAACCACGACCAGCACCAGCTTTGCCTGCGATCTGCGCAAGTGGCTGCAGATCATGGAAACGTATGAGAATGGGGCGCATGCTTACCACGCGACCCTGCCAACCGATTCCTTGAAGGTGCTGCAAGAAGCGATGGCCGAGACAGAAGCCTTGGGTTTTGACTGGATCCGTAATCGTCAATTGGAGCTGGGCCGCAAGGTGCGTGCCTTGCTGAGCGAACATGGTTTCCGCAGCGTGGCCGCACCGGGTTTTGAAGCGCCGGGCGTGGTGGTGTGTTACACCACGGACGACGGGATTCATTCGGCTGCGAAGTTTGCCAAGGCGGGCTTGCAAGCCGCCTCGGGCGTGCCTTTGCAATGTGATGAGCCTGCTGATTTCAAGACCTTCCGAATTGGTCTGTTTGGCCTAGACAAGCTGAACAATCTGGAACGCTCGGTGGAGCGTTTGGCCAAGGCGCTGGACGCGATTGAAGAACAGTAAGTTGCCCTGGCAATTGCATCAATAAAAGGGAGCCTTGAGTGGCTCCCTTTTTTATGGTGGATGACTCGTCCTGAATTCCGTTGGCACTTTTTCCCTCTATCGACGGAGCGTCAATTAGGACAAGAAATCCGGCCTGGCCAACGCGATTACAGCCTGGCTTTTACACTGCGTGTGATCGCATAAGTTGAACGAGGCGAGCTGATGCGCTTGTAAGCGGGGGAGAGCGAAACAGGGCGAGAGAAAACTGGAGCTGTGATTGCGAGATTGCGTAGTCCGTCGTGCTCAGGGCTGTTTGGGAGCCTGGTTGAGTTCCCCCATGGCAAAAGCCAGATTCACAGAGCCAAGCAAACCGGCTGTGTGGGCGGCAGTTTGGGCTTCTTGGGCTCCCAACAAGCCCGTGTGTGCTTCGGTCAGCAAGGTCATGCCGGTCAGACCTTCCTTATAGGACTCCAGCGCACCTTGGTAGGTGATCTGGGCCGCTTCGACCAGGCTGGTGGCGGCTTGGTGAGATTCCAGTGCCGCTCGCAGCGCATCGGCGGCGATGATCATTTGCTTGTAGGCGTCCTGCTCGGTTTTGGCGACGCGCTCGCGAGCAGTGTCAGCGCGTAGTTGGGCTTCACGTACCTGTTTGTTGCGTAGTCCGGCATCGTAGAGCGGAATACTGAGTGCCAGCACGGCTCCTCGGGAGGAGGATTGCGGGCTGACTTCGGGCAGGCTGCCTACGCTTAATGAACCCATGCGTTTGGAAATAAAACCCATCAAGGCCAGCTTGGGCATGAAACTGGCTTCGGCGGAATCTATGCCGGCCAGACTGGCCTGATGGGCCGCTTGCAGGGCCTGCACATCGGGCCGCTGGGCGATGGCTTTTTTCAGCGTGTCATTACCGGGGATGTCCAGTTCATCGGGTAGGGGATGGGCGGTACTGTCGGCCACGTTCAGCTCTGTGTCGGGGGACAGGCCAATCGCACCCAGCAAGGTTTGGTAAGACTGACGTGTCAGGGTGCTGGCGTTGACATGGTGCAGACGGGCTTGGGCTTTTAGTTGCCGTGCCTGAGCCACTTCAATCTGGGTACCCAGCCCATTGCGTTGTCGCTCCAGGGCGATGTCTTCAATCAGGGCGGCATTTTTCAGGCCCTGAGCCGAGATTTGTGCCCGCTGGCGGGCCGAGTTGTAGTTGAAGTAACTGATGGACACCTCGGCAATCACGGCTTGATGCACGCCACTGAAAGTAATGCGGCTGGCCATGGCCAGCTTGTCGGCGGCCTCTTGCAAGGCAGCGCGTTTGCCAAAGTCAAAGAGCAACCATTTCAAGGTCAGGGACGGGACGGCTCCGCTTAAATGCGTGTCGTAGTCCACATCGACCTCTCTGCCTAGAATATGTACGCTGCTGTCGCGGTCGCTGCGCATATAGCCGCCCACGACACTGGCAGAGATCAAGGGCAGGTAGGTGCTTTCTACCATGCCGGCGGCTTGGGCTGCTTGTTGAGCCTCACCCCAGGCAATGCGGGTGCTGGGGTTCAGGCGTTGGGCCAGGTCGATCAGTTCAGGCAGGCTGTATTCATGATTGGCCCGCACATGGGGAGCGGGCTGGCTTTGATCGGGGCCGCTGTACTCGGCCAATGTCAGGCGGGGTGGCTGCGGCGCATCCTGCTCGGGTAGGGACTGGGTCATGGACTTACGATCGGGCGCAGCGCAAGCGGCCAGCGTAAGGGCAGCCATGACTGCCAAGGTAAGACGCACTGCAGGAGCACAAGACATAGACATAAATTCAGGATGCGGCAGAATGAGTCAGCAGCGTAGCAGCATACTGCTGTCCGCCTTCCAGAACGAGCTGTACCGCCATGCAAACCAGCAAAAAACCCATGATGCGTGAGATGGCATCGACGCCATTATGTCCGATCACGCGCACGATGCTCAGCGAGGAGCGCAGGCAAATGAAGAAGATCAAGCCGATCAGCAGGGCCAGAATAAGGGGCGTTGCCACCAACACCCATTCAGCATAGTGTTCGCGCATGCCTGCCATTTTGGAGGAAGCACTAATGACCAGAGCCATGGTGCCGGGGCCCACGGTAGAGGGCAAGGTCAGTGGGACAAACGCGATATTGTCGTGGGCGGCCGTATTTTGATCCGCTGCTTTGGAGACGACCTCGCTGACAGACGGGGGGAACAGCATGCGAAAGCCGATATAGGCCACAATCAGCCCGCCTGCGATACGCATATCCACCATGGAGATGCCCAGGGCCGAGGTGATCCACAAACCTGCGTAATAGGTAATCAGCAAAGCAAGAATGACATACAACGTCGCTTGGCGCAGTTGCTGCTTCTTTTCTTGCGCGCTCAGGGTTTCGCCCAGAGACAGGTACATCACCATGGAGGTCAAGGGATTGGCCATGGGCAGCAAAAACGCCAGCCCCAGACCGATCAATTTGAACAACTGCATCAATTCGTTTGGCATGGACATTCCTAGAGGATGGGGGTCAGACGGGTAGAGCGTTCTTGTATAGCTTGCCGTCCTTGATGATCAGCAGCAGGTTCTGCTCGGGCTGCTCCAGAAAGCTCAGGCTTTGCTCGGGTTCACCATCGATCAGCAGCAAGTCGGCCAAAGCACCGGGGCGGATTACGCCCAATTCGCCGTCATAGGCTTGTCGCAAGCCCGACAGTTGCAGCAGTCGGCCATTGTCGCCGGTGGCCATTTTCAGCACTTTGAGCGGATCGTAAAAACGGGTCAGCTTGGACAGCATGCGGCCCTGGTGGGGCAGGTGGGCGGGGGTGAACAGAATGTCGGTGCCCCAGGCGGTCTGGATCTGGTACTTGTCTGCCAGCTCGTAGGCACGCACGGTGCCCACGGCCACTTGTTGCTGCTTGGCTTTGCTGCGCGGGTCGTGCTGAACGTTGGCATCCTCATCAGCCAAAAAGGGTTGCAGGCTCCACCACACGCCTTCGCCTGCCATCATGCGGGCGGTTTCCTCGTCCGCAAGCTGGCCGTGTTCGATGGATTTCACGCCTGCCTTGATGGCACGTTGGATGCCACGGGCGCAATACACGTGCACCATCACGTAAGTCCCCCAGTCGCTAGCGGCGCCCACGGCGGCGCGCAGTTCTGCATCGCTAAATTGCAGCCCTTCCAGCGGATCGTACAAGGAGGTAACACCGCCCCCGGCCATCAGCTTGATCTGGCTGGCGCCGAGCATGAGTTGCTCACGAGCGCGGCGCAGAACTTGATCGGCTCCATCGGCAATGCAGGTGACACCGGCTCGTTCCGTGTGGCTTAGCTCGCCCTCGGCGCGTGGGACTTCGTAGCGCATCCGGAAGTCCGCGTGGCCGCCCGTTTGCGCAATCATGGCACCACTGGGATAGATGCGCGGGCCATGCAGCAAGCCCATATCAATACCGCGCTTCAAAGAGAAGCTGGGGCCACCGGCATCACGAACCGTGGTAAAGCCGCGCAGCAAGGTGCGCTCGGCTTCTTTGCTGGCAATCAAATGCAGGTCGGCTGGATCAGCCATCATGGCCGTCATCTGGTCGACAGCGCACAACAAACTATGCCAGTGGGCATCGATCAGGCCGGGCATCAGGACTTTGTTCTGGCAGTCCATGACCGTGGCGTCGGCCGGAATCTCGGCAATGGGCATGACAGCGGTAATGCGACCCTGGTCAATCTGGACGGCCAGTCCTTTTTTCAGCTCAGTCGTTTCACCATCAAACAGGCGCAGATTGCTCAGAATCAGTTTGGGAGCCAGGGTGATGGGCTTTTGATCCAGTGCATTATGGGATTGAAAGGCCGGGCCTGCGGGAGCCGCGTTTGGTGCAAAACTGGCCGAGGCGCTTAAACGCGTGTGAATGAAGGGGATGGAAGGGTGCGCGCAAACGCAGGCTGGTACACCGTGGCGATAGGCCTGGCGTTGCTGGCGCAGGGCAGGGGACTGTCCCAGGTAAGAGTGAGTCTGCATGGCGTCCTGAAAAATCAAAAAAGCATGAAAGAAGGAGGGCGGACTTAAGACATATGCAATTCGACCAGGTCTAACAAGCGGACCCGTTCGCGAGCATTTTCATCGGATATTTGGTGTGTACGGGCTAAAGTGTAAACGGCCTTACCTCGTCCATAGCAACTCGGCATACATGATGGCTGTCATTGAGACCCTAGCAGAAAATGGTTGGTCACTATACGCGTAAAAATGCGAGGTACACAGGGATCTAATTGGGCAGGAATAAATGGAATGGGTTTGAAAGGGCTCAGGTACAATTCTTCGCAGCGATCAGGGCAGCCTATGCAGATCGTATTAAAAACAATCGGGAGATGCCACGCATGCGTGCGCTAATAGCCGCTCTGGCCGCCTTGCCCTTGCTGGGGGGATGTTCTCTTGCACCGTCGGTCTCTCTGGCGGGCTCGTACTTTCCTGCCTGGCTGGTGTGCGTGTTGGGCGCCTTGCTACTGACTTTACTGATTCGTTGGGGGCTGATTCGCGCAGGTGTGGATGATGCCCTGCCCATGCGTTTGCCTGTCTATGCCTGCCTGACGCTAGCCCTGACCTTTGCCGCACTTCTTCTTTTTTTCGAGTGACTGAGCCATGACCCAGGCACAGAAATCTTCTTCCCGTAAAGGCGCTGCCCGCCTGCTGAGTGTGCTGATTGTTGTCGCCGCCCTTGTCTTGGCCTGGTGGTATTGGCAGCGATCTGCCAACAACCCCTTGTCCGAAGATGCGGTGGTGGGTGCCGATGTCGTGCATATCTCCAGCTCCTTGCCAGGGCGAATTGAGCGCATGGTGGTGCGTGACGGCCAGTTCGTTCACCGCGATGAATTGCTCTTTACCGTGGACCCGGTGTTTTATCAGTTGCGTCTGGAGCAAGCCCAGGCTGAACTGGCGCTGGCCCAGGCGACGCTGGACATGAAACAGCGTGCCGTGCGTGCAGAAGGGCATAACGCTGTGATTGCGGATGATCAGATTACGCGTGCAAAAACCAATTTGGCGATGGCTGCTCAAAGCCAGCGCCGATTGGCTAATCTGGCGGCCAAGGGCTATGTGTCCCAACAGCAATTGGATGAGGCCAATACCTTGTTGCGCGATGCGCAAGTCACCTTGAAACAGGCCACCGAGCAATCGGGTGCGGCTCAGGCGCTGGTCGGCAACACGCAAGCAGAAGAAGCGATGGTGCAGGCGCGCCAAGCAGGGCTGGCGATGGCCCAGCGGGATCTGGAGCATACCCAGGTGAAGGCACCCCACAATGGTCGTATCGTGGGTTTGCGTATCGGGTCGGGGGAGCATCTGCTGCCGGGCACGTCTGTCTTTACCTTGCTGGATACGGACTCCTGGTATGTGACGGGCATGTACCGGGAAACGGATCTGAAAGAGATCAAACCGGGCACGTGCGCCACCGTGTATGTGTTGTCTGATCCTTCGCGCAAGCTCTCGGGCAAGGTGGAGGAAATTGGTTGGGGCGTCAGCAGCCAGGAACAGATCAATCTACCGCGCAGCCTGCCGTATATTCAAAAATCCATGAACTGGGTGCGGGTAGCACAACGTTTTCCGGTGCGTATCCGCCTGGATGCCCCGCCCGAGGATTTGATGCGTATGGGGGCCTCGGCCACCACGATTATTCATCGCGATGGCAACTGCTAAGACTGGTTTGTCGGGGCTGGCTCGGCTGGTCTGGCAAGACTTGCAGCCCACCCCTGGCCGTCTGGCGCAAAGCTGGCGAGTGGCCGTGCTGTGCGCCTTGATGGTGCTGCTGGCCATGAATTACGGCATTCCCGAATCTGCGGTCAGTTGTTTTGTCATCTTCTTTGTGATGAAGTCCGACGCCGGGGAAAGCTCGGTACTGGCGTTGGCCCTGGTGGTGCTGGTGTCTCTGGTGGTGCTGCTGCTGATACCACTGATCCAGGTCACGATTCAGTATCCGGCCTGGCGTTTGCTGGCCATGGTGCTGACGTCCTTTGTGCTGCTGTTTTTAGGGGTAGCCAGCAAGCTGGGCCCTTTGGGCGGCATTATCGCTTTGGTGATCGCCTTTGTGCTGACCTTGCTGGGCTATGTGCCTTTTGGCGAAATTGCGACCCGTGCGGTGCTGTATGCCTGGCTGATGACCTTCGCCCCCATGGGCTTGGTGCTGATCTTCAATCTGTGCTTTGGTTTGTATCCGCACAAGGTGTTGCGCCGTGAGCTGGCAGCGCGTTTGCGTTTGGCGGCTCAGGGTTTGACGGGGCAGGCAGACACGCAGGATTTGTGGGACGAGCTGGCCTTGGGCGTTAGCGCACAACAAAAACGACTGGGCTGGATACGGCTGTTTCATTTGCGGCCCACACACGAGCAGGCGGACCTGGATCAGGCCATTTTGAACAGTTATCGCGCCTTGCTGGCCGTGGCCGTTTTGCGCGATCAGCATCTGGATAATGAGCAGGCCACCGCTTTTGCCCAGATTTGCGGGCGCAGTGCACAGGATATTGAACAAGGCCGCTTGCCGCAGATGGATGATCTGCCCGAACTGCCGGCGTCCAGCTCCTTGGCGATACAAGACTTACGAGATGCTTTGCTGGCTTTGTCGGGGGCGGTGTCCATTGGCAAAGCGGACCCGGAGCATGGCTCTTTCATGGTGCCTGATGCCTTCACCAATCCCGTGTACCAGCACCATGCCTTGAAGGCAACAGCGGCCGCCGTGCTGTGTTATCTGATCTACAGCGCGGCAGACTGGCAGGGTATTCATACCGCCATGATTACCTGCTATGTGGCGGCCTTGGGTTCTACCGGGGAAACTGTGCACAAGCTGGCTTTGCGGATTGTGGGCTGTTTGCTGGGGGCGGCGCTGGGATTTATCACCATCCTGTTCGTGATGCCGCATTTGCTCGATATTGGTGGCCTGATGGTCGTCGTGTTCCTGGTTTCCTTGCTGGGAGCCTGGGTGTTTTATGGCCCAGAGCGTATTTCCTATGCCGGCATTCAAATTGCCTTTGCCTTTTATCTGGTGACTTTACAAGGCTTTGGCCCTAGCTTCGATCTGGATTCGGCTCGTGATCGTGTGATCGGTATTTTGCTGGGCAATGCGGTCATGTACGTGATGTTTACCCAAATCTGGCCTGTCAGTATTGCCGGTTCGGTGCGTCAGCGTTTGGCCAAGGCCTCTGATAGCTTGATGGGCTTGGCGGCGTTGTGGCAGGAGCGCCCGGCTCAGGCCGTGCAGCAGTCGGCCAGTGTGGCCCAGGAGCTGTCGGCGGCAAAATATGGATTGGCCTTGATGCAGTTGGAGCCGGCGCGTTTGCGGCCTGACGAGCAGCAGGCCCAGGACATGCAATCCCAATGGCAGACGCTGCGCCAGCAGTTCATCACTCAGGCCTATATGCCTGTGTCCAGCCACCCAAGCGATTGATAACC
The DNA here is from genome assembly GCF_003076515.1 of Alcaligenes aquatilis. Classification (NCBI taxonomy): domain Bacteria; kingdom Pseudomonadati; phylum Pseudomonadota; class Betaproteobacteria; order Burkholderiales; family Alcaligenaceae; genus Alcaligenes; species Alcaligenes aquatilis. The sequence goes on from NZ_CP022390.1 coordinate 548,058, forward strand.
CTCATTACCTAGAGGTGATTTTCCTGTCTTTGACGGCTCGTAGAATGGGCCTCACTTCCCATTCTCGGGATTAAAAGAAGCGCCGCAAAGGCCTCGGTTCGGTCGGAGACACCCCCGTATACCTTTTTCTTCCTCGTCCATGTCTGCATTTTGTTGCGGGCAGGGCAGGACTCGTCTTTGCTCGGTACTTCCTTTGATTCAGTTTGTGTGAAGCCTCTCGCCCTTCTTGGGGCTGGGACTGTCCATTACTGATTCCTGATGACGGCAACGCACCGTTTCAGACATCACAATACTGATAAAGGAGCATGAAGTATGGCTGAGCAAGAATCCGCATTGCGACCCGGGCAGCAGGCCCTGGTCCCGCCACTTGCGGGTGGTTGGTTGCAAAAACATTTTGCTTATACAGAGCGCGGCAGCTCCTTGCGTCAGGAAGTTCTGGCAGGGCTGACCACGTTTCTGGCAATGGTGTATTCCGTCTTTGTGGTGCCGTCCATGCTGGGCAAGGCGGGCTTTGATACCTCGTCGGTTTTTGTGGCCGTGTGTCTGACCAGTGCCTTTGGTTCTTTGCTGATGGGGCTGTGGGCGAATCTGCCGATTGCCGTGGGCTGTGCCTTGTCTTTGACGGCATTTTTGGCCTTTGATCTGGTGCTGGGCCAGCAACTCAGTCCGGCTGTCGCCTTAGGGGCCGTGTTCCTGATGGGGCTGATCTTTACCCTGATTTCCGCCACCGGGATTCGCACCTGGATCCTGCGCAATTTGCCCTTGGGTATCGCGCATGGCACGGGTATCGGGATTGGCCTGTTCCTGCTGATGATCGCGTCCAATGAAGTGGGCTTGGTCACGCGTAATACCGGTGCAGGTTTGCCGGTTGCCTTGGGGGATGTTACGTCCATGCCGGTATGGCTGAGCGTGTTGGGTCTGGCCGCGATCTTTGGCCTGGAGCGCCGTCGTGTGACAGGCGGCATTTTGCTGGTGATTCTGGGGCTGTCGGCGGTGGGTCTGATTTTCGATCCCAATGTGCGCTTTACCGGCTTGTTTGCCATGCCTAGCCTGCTGGGCGAGCACTCCTTGATCGGTGCGATGGATATAGGCGGGGCGTTAAATGCCGTGGTTCTGCCCAGCGTTCTGGCCTTGGTAATGACGGCGGTGTTTGATGCCACTGGCACGATCCGGGCGGTGGCAGGCAATGCCGGGCAGTTGGACAAGGACGGCCAAATCATCAACGGTAGCCGCGCCTTGACGACAGACTCGCTAAGTTCTTTGGTGTCGGCCAGCCTGGGAGCGTCGCCTGCTGCCGCTTATATTGAGTCCGCAGCGGGGACGGCAGCAGGTGGCCGTACCGGTCTGACGGCCGTGGTGGTGGGTCTGGGTTTTCTGATGCTGATCTTCCTGTCGCCTTTGGCCGGTCTGGTTCCTTCCTACGCAACGGCGCCAGCCTTGATGTACGTGGGCTTGTTGATGCTGGGGGGCGTGCGTCATCTCAATACCGACGATACGGTCGATACCATGGCCGGTTTGGTGTGTGCCGTGTTTATCGTGCTGACCGTCAATATTGTCACGGGCATCATGCTGGGTTTTTGTACCTTAGTGCTGGGCCGCCTGTTCTCCGGCGAGCTGCGCCGCTTGAATGTAGGCACGGTTCTGATTGCACTGGCGTTGGCCGTTTTCTACCTGGGTGGCTGGGCTTTATAAGGCCGGACTTGGGAAGGGCGGGGGTTCCCCTTTACACTAGCCTGTTTTCCAAACACCAAAGGGGTATCTGTGCTGGTCGCATTTGATTTTGATGGCACGATTACAGATCGGGACAGCTTGCAGGACTTTATACGCCGCATGCGGGGCTGGCCGGTCTGTATTCGTGCTTATCTAGCCTGCGTGCCCCGCGTGTTGGTGTGGGATCGCGGCCCGCAGCGTCGTCAGGCGATCAAGCATCGTTTTTTGCGTAGTGCCTTGGGTGGATTGAACCGGGAGCAGGTTCAGGCTTTGGCCGACACGTATGTGCGGGACTATGTGCCACAGATTGTCCGTCCTGAAATGATGGAACGAATCCGTGCTCACCGAGAACGGGGCGATACGGTGCTACTGGTCAGTGCCTCGCCGTCTATTTATTTGCAAGCCTGGGCTAAGGCTCAGGGCATGGTGCAGGTGCTGGCAACAGAGCTGGCCTTTGATGAGCAAAAAGGCTGTGTGGGAATGGCCAGTGCTAATTGTTGGGGGCAGGAAAAAGTAAATCGTCTTCAGGCCTGGCTGGGGGATAAACCAGTTGCACTGGATATGGCGTATGGCGATAGCCCTGGCGATGCACAGATGCTGGCGCATACGCGTCAGCCTTGGCTGCGAGGACGAGATGCAGCTTTGCCGGAATTGGAGAGCCAATAATTGAGCTGGACGTTGGGTCAGAGAGTTGTGCTTCGGGTTTATTAGCGTTGGCCAATTTGGCAGCCGATGTTTTGCGGATGAGAAACAGCAAACAGGGTTCTAGCTGCAAGGGCTTTCCTACCTTTATGTGAAAACAATGCCCGACCAGACTGAGGCTGTGATCGGGCATTGTTTTGTGAGTTGTTATGTATTGCGCAGTGCTAACAAGGCGATCAAAACGGCAAGCAAACTTGCCTTTGAGTGTTGCTGTCAGATTACGTGTTGCTGCGTTTGATCGCCATGCCAACCAAGAGGCTAGCCCAACCTTGGGTCAGCAAATCAATACCCAGGATCAAGCCCAGAATCCAGACACTATTGCCAGGCCAGCCAGCGGCAATAATCAAACCGGCTGCCAGCGTAATCAGGCCGGAAAAGGCCATCCAGCCGCCGCCTGCCTGGGCCCGGTTCTGGAACCAGATCCAGAGTCGGAACGCGCCGGAGGCGATCAGGAATGCGCCAAAAACCAGGGTCAGGACGGTAGCACCCACCAGAGGATTGCTAATGGCAATCAGACCGGCGAACAAGTACAAAATGCCGCTCAGGCTCCAGAACAGAAAGCCGCGCCAGCCTTTGGCGCTCCAGGCATGAGCCAGATGTAGCACGCCGCCTATGCTCATCAGGATACCGACATACACCACGCTGGCAACGGTGGCGCCAACCACGTAGATCAAGGCGATCAGACCCAAAATAATCAGGGCAATGCCCAGACCAATGAACCATCCTGGTTTCAAGGGCAGTTGACGTAGCAACTCAGAGCGATTGTTGTCATGTGGACTTAGAGCCATCTAGGTACTCCTTGCAAGGTTAAACCGACGCTACGGTTTTAACTGTACTCCAGACCTGGGCAGGGGCCTAGTGATACGCAATGAGACGGCTCCAGAAACACGAAGGCCCTACCGTTGCGGTAGGGCCTATATGCCGCTCTGGCGGCGGTGAACTACCATGATGGCAGTTTTGGGAAGCTGTGTTTCAGACAGCTTACTGACACTATGTCAGTGATTTCACTGTACGTCAGCGAATCAAAACCCGCCAATTATGGAAAACCCGCAAGTCTGAAACAAAGCCCTTCAAACCGTTAAGGTAGCTCGTGTTCAGGACTGCAGGCAGGTGGCTTAGTGGCCGTGCGCACCCTTGTGGCCCTGGTTGGCTTTGGTGTTCAAGGCACGGACCGGGGCGTTGATTTTCAGCTCCTCCTTCTGGCCAGCGGCATTCTGGATTTGCAAGGTGAGATCCACCGAGCTGCCTTCTTGAACCTGCTTGTCCAGACCCAGCAGCATGATGTGGTACCCGCCAGGCTTGAGTTCGACAGCTTTGCCGGTGGGCAGGTCGATTTTCTCGACCTGACGCATACGCATAACGTCGTTTTCCATGGCCATTTCATGCACTTCTACTTGTTTGCTCAAGCTGCTGCTGGCACCCACCAACTGGGCGTTGTCAGTCGATTGCAACACCATGAAGGCGCCAGTGGCTTGCTGGCCGGGAACCGTGGCGCGAACCCAGGGATCGGTCACGGTGACTTCGGCCTGGGCCAGGGTAGGCAGGCTCATCAAGGCGGCCAGGGAGAAAAGCGAGGAAGCAATAGTACGTTTCATGTTGGTAATCCTGTTGGGGTTCATTTGCTCAAAGCCAGTACCTGGCCGATATCAGCCACGGCTTCTTCAGCCGTTTGCGTATGACGCAGGGCGATCTGCAACTTGCCTTGTGTGTCATACACATAGGTCAAGGCACTGTGGTCCATGGTGTAGCTGGAGCCGGTAGGAACCTTTTGGTAAAAAACTTTGAAGTCGCTGGCGGTTTTGGCCAGCTCCTCTTCGGTGGGGCGCAAGGCCACAAAACTGGGGTCAAAAGCCTGCATGTAGGCACGCAGCAATTCGGGCGTGTCGCGCTCCGGGTCAATGGAGATAAACAAGACTTGCAGCTTGTCGCCATCCTCGCCCAACTGCTCCTTGATGTCGACGGCCCGGGTCAGTGCGGTCGGGCAGACGTCGGGACATTGGGTAAAACCAAAGAAGATCAGTACGATCTTGCCGCGATAGTCGGCCATGGTGCGACGTTGGCCTTCGGTATCGAGCAAGCTGAAATCCTTGGCAAAGTCGGCACTGCTCATGTCCACACCTTCCAGATTGCGAAAGGCAGGCTGCTTGGGGGCTTTGTCGCCGCAAGCGCTCAGGACCAAAGGAGTGGCCAGCATGGCAAGCAAGAGCTGGCGGCGTGAGAAGGAGGCGTTCATAGAAATATCCCGCTAATTGACAACATGGAGTGGCTGCGCCGGGCAGCCAGGGCTAGTCAGGAAACGGACGTAGCGGGAGGTCCGCGCGCACTCAGGGGCGGGCCCGTTAGGGGAAGAACGGGAGCCGCCGCCTGTTGGGCAGTGTCCCAGGTATGTCGTGGTGTTTGTGCCAGATCCCAGGCGGGGCTGGGCGTATCATTCAGGGCTTTTTGTGCTTGGGCCTGAGCAAATAAACAGGCGGCATGCAGCGTGTGCTGCTCGTCGTGTTCCGGTCCGGAGAATTGGCCGCTCCATTGCGCCAGGAAAGGGTCGCCCTGCACGCATAAACTGAGGGCGGCTGCATTGGCGGGGTCGGCACTGGGCATATAGCCATTGGGAATCAGGCCACGCAAGAGCAGGGCGCATATCGCCAATACCAGTAAAAACTGGCGGCGAGTACCTGAGAAGGGGAGTGCGCAGTGCCTGACCATGATCAGAGCATTCTAGTACAGATGGAAATTTGTTTGCCCAAATTCTGTGGCACAGTAGACGCCTATCATCAAGGAGCTTGATATGCGACAGATTTATGGGGTGCTGAGCGCCTTGGTCATGGTCTTGGGACTGGCAGCGTGTTCAACACCGGACCGTTCAGCCGACAGCAGCTGGAGTCGGCCTTCCGGTGTTCAAGTCTACGGGGAAGTCGATGCAGGGGTAGGGATGCAGCGGCAGTCTCGCTAGGGAAACAGCCGCCATACCGCGTTCAGACCAGGGTTTGGCCGGCGCTGTCGGCGGCATCCTGTTTTTTGATTGTGTCCTCGGGGTCAGCCTCATCATTCAAGTAGGACAAGGCTTTGCTCAGGCTGTAGGCCGGTTCGAAGGAGTCGGGATTGGCCATGGGCCAGCCTACGCGGAAAATCGTTTGACGGTAGTGGCCGCGCAGCAGTTCGCCTTTTTTCAGATCCGGGAACAGAGCCGACATCACACGCACTTCGCCGTTGCTGATACGACGGGCGATATGGTGAGGGCGTAGCTGGTTCGGATGTTCCAGGCCTGCCGCACCCAGCAATTCAGCCAGCGCTTTGAGGGTATTGCCGTGAAAGCTGGCCACGCGCAAGGACTTGTCATCCACCACCAGGGCCTTTTGACGTTGCGGGTCTTGCGTTGCCACGCCGGTTGGACATTTGTCGGTATGACAGGCCTGGGCCTGAATGCAGCCCACGGCAAACATGAAGCCGCGTGCGCTATTGCACCAATCTGCGCCCAAGGCCATGATGCGGGCCATATCAAAGGCACTGATGATCTTGCCCGAGGCGCCCAGGCGGATTTGCTCGCGCAGGCCAATACCGACCAAGGTGTTGTGGACCAGACGCAGAGCCTCGCGCAAGGGAGTACCAACGTGGTCAATGAACTCCACGGGGGAGGCACCGGTACCCCCTTCAGCACCATCGACCACAATAAAGTCCGGTGTAATGCCTGTTTTCAGCATCGCTTTGGCAATGGCAAACCATTCCCAGGGGTGCCCGATACAGAGTTTGAAGCCTACGGGCTTGCCGCCGGACAAAGTACGCAGCTTGGCGACGAACTCCAGCAATTCGACGGGGGAGCGAAAGGCGCTATGGCTGGCTGGCGAATTACAATCCACGCCCTCGGGTACACCGCGCGCCAGGGCAATCTCCGGTGAGACCTTGGTGCCGGGCAAGATGCCGCCGTGGCCGGGTTTGGCTCCCTGCGACAGCTTGATTTCAATCATCTTGACGTGATCCTGGGTGGCGCGCTCGGCAAAGCGTTCGGGCGAGAAGTTGCCTTGTTCATCCCGGCACCCAAAATAGCCCGAGCCAATATTCCAGATCAGGTCGCCACCGTGGCGCAGGTGATAGGTACTGATGCCGCCTTCGCCCGTGTCATGCGCAAAATTGCCCATCTTGGCGCCTTTGTTCAGGGCCAGGATGGCATTGGCTGACAGCGCCCCAAAACTCATGGCTGAAATATTCAGCACCGACAGCGAGTAAGGCTGGGTACAGTCCGGTCCGCCGACATCAATACGGAACTGCGCGTCCTTGATGTGTTTGGGCGTCATGGAGTGGTTCATCCACTCATATCCATTGTTATAGACCTCCTGGTGGGTACCAAAAGGCTGCTTGTCAATTTGCTGTTTGGCTCGCTGGTACACCAGGGAGCGGTCCGCACGTGAGAAGGGCAGTTGCTGCTCATCGCCCTCCAGAAAGTACTGGCGAATTTCTGGGCGAATGGCTTCAAAAATGAAGCGCAGATTGCCAATAACCGGATAGTTGCGACGAATGGCGTGACGAGTTTGCGTGATGTCCACCAAGCCCTGGATACACAGGGCCAGCCCTGGGATCGCCAGCCATAGCCAGCTTGCGCTTTTGAACAAGGAAAGCAGCAAGAACAAGGCGGTCAGGCCAATGATGATGTAGAAGGCGGTGTAGCGTGTCAGCCACTTTTGCATAATGACTCCTGCCAAGAAAACGGGGTGATAGGGCGGGATTTCGGGTACCCGCCTATCAGGATGCCAACATCATAGAACGGTCCCGTACGGTTTGACTATGTCTGCAGAGCGATAGTTTATGAAAACTGACAATGAACAATGAGGTGGCTGATAAATAGGGGTCAGGCGCGGGGTGTTTATCCCTTAAAGGCGGGTGTTAATTGAATAGGTAGGTAAGCTATCTATATAATCATGCTTTAGCGACTGTTCAGTTTCCCTTTTCTTATGTTTGCCTTTTCTCCCTGGATGCAGTTGGATCGGCCTGCGCTCTTGCATGGCCTGAATATGGCCATGGCTGCCTGGCTGTCCTTTGCGATTGCTGTTTTGTTGTCCGTTGATAACCCCTTTTGGGCTGCCATGCCGGTGTGGGTCTTGTCCCAGGCCTATCGGGGCCTGGTGTATGAGCGGGCCTTGTGGCGAATTTTGGGAACCTTGATAGGAGCAGGGCTGGGCTTGGCGTTTTTGCATTTGCCCAACGCCTATTTGCAATTGTTGGGTATGGCGCTGGTGGTGGGCGTGGCGTCGGCTTTGACCCACGTGTTGCGGGGTGCCTTGTCCTACTTGCCCATGTTGGCAGGCATCACCATTGGTGTGGTGGTCTTGCCGTCTGTGCTGGCACCGGATACGTCGCTGGACTTGGCCTTGTCGCGGGTGGAGTGCACCTTGATCGGGGTGCTGGTGACAACCTTGTTGTGTTCCCGGACGACACCGCGCAGTCAGCGCAAGACGTATTACCAGCGTGTGCGTGTTTTGGCAGCCGATGCCTTGCGTTTGGCGGCGCACGCCTTGGGACCGTCTTATGCACAGCCGGATCAGGCCTTGCTCAGCCGGATCCGCCAGGAGATGGTGGACCTGGACGGCCAAGCCCGTATTTTGGCGGCCGGTTCCTGGGATGCGTATCGCCGCTTGCCTTATGTGGATGCGTTTTTGTATGCGGTGATCGAGTTGCTGGCTGCCAGTGAAATGATTGTGCGTCAAAGAGAAAGAGGGCGGTGCCTCGCCGCTGATTATGCATCGTCCTTGCTGGAGCAGGCGCAACGCCTGCAGGACGGTCAGCCTTTGAAGGTGCTGGCAAAGACGGCAGCCAGACAGGAGGGGCAAATCAGCCTGGCCCGTTTGCGCCGTGCCATGGGGCAAATCCAACGGGCAGAAGAAGGTTTGTTTGCCACTCAGGCGCCCGCCCGACGTGGTCGCCACCGCTTTCTGACCACGCCCGCTATTTCTGTAGATTGGCCCTTGGCAACTCGCACGGGACTGATCAGTGGCTTGGCGGCTTTTAGTGCCGGGGCAATTGCCTTTGCCTTGTCCAGCCCGGCGCTGGAATTGATGGCCATGGGGGTGTGTACCTTCTCCATCATTCTGGGCTCCATGCCGCGCCCGCAGTTAATGAGTCGCACCATGTTTACCGGGATTACTGTGGGTGTGGTGGTGGCCAGCTTGTATCGTTATCTGCTTCAGGGGCATTTGGTGACGGACTGGCAGGTGATTGCCTCGGTACTGCCCTTTGTGGTGATCGGGGGCTTGTTGCGCGCAAATCGTCCAACATCGGCTTGGGCGCTGGATGCGAATATGTGTTTTCAGTTGGCCAGCCAGGCGGGAATGGCAGCGGTGACTGGACCTATCATCCTGAAAGAATCCCTGCCTTTGCTGGCGGGTTCGGCGGTGGTGTGCAGCGCTTTTTTCCTTTTGCCGCGTCGTACGCATCCTCGTGGCCAAGCGCTGGTGCGGCGAGTCGTGCGTGAGCTGTATCCCTTGATACGTCGTTCCCGCCCCCGTTTGTTTCGTGTATGGCGTGGGCGAGTGGCCCGGCAATGGGTGCAGTTATTGCACTGGATGGGGGAACAGACTCCGCCGGGCCTGTTGTCACTGATCAATTTGGGACGTGGCGTGATTGAACTCAAACGCCTGGCCAAGCGCGGGGCGCAGCAGCAGGCGTGTGTATCGCTGGTAGGTGAGCTGCTGGAAGGGTTTGAGCACCAGCCGCAGGAATTGGCCCAACAACTGCAGCGCATCAGCCAATCTTGCAGCGATACCGTTTTAGCGCAGGCGATATTGGACGTCGCCCAGTCCCTGCAAGGGGCCACACCGGTTTTGGTTTATGCTTACCCGCCTAATGCTATGCCGCGCGCTGTGGAGACCTCCTGATGAATCACCAACTTTATGAAAGGTTCGGCTTGTCCATGATTGTGCTGGCGCGCCTTTACCGTCGTGAATTGGATCAGACCCTGGTGCGTTACGGTGTGTCCGAGGCCACTATTTTGCCTATCCGTTATCTGGCTCAGTTGGGTGAACCGATACGGCAAGGGCAACTGGCACGCATGATGCGGCTGGAGGGACCAACGCTGGTGCGTCTGATCGATCAGTTGGAGTCTGGCGGCCTGCTGGCGCGCCTGCCCGACGAGCAGGACAAGCGTGCACGCCTTTTGTGCCTGACCGATAAAGGGCGCGACTTTCACAAACGTTTGCTGGAATTGCTGCGCCAATCTCGTGCTCCCTTGTTTGAAGGGATCCCGGACGAGGATATAGAAGCGGCCTTGCGCTGCTTTGATCAACTGGCTAGCAACCTGGGGCTGGAAGCAACGGATATGTCCAGCCTGTTTGGGGACTGATCAAGTTTCTGGGCAGCGTAAGCGCATGTTCCCGATGGTGAGCAGAAAGCAGGAGCCGGTTTCCTGCTTTTTTACTTTATGGTTGAATAAACCGTCCTTGTTTCAGCAATAAGGAGGGTATGCCATGAACGATGTAGATCTTGCTCGCTTGGTTAAAACCATGACCGAGGCCCGGCTGACGCTGGCAACCGCAGAATCCTGCACAGCAGGTCTGATTGCGTCCACGCTGGCTGACCAAGCGGGGGCGGCAACCGTACTCGATTGTGCTTTTGTGACTTATTCGCCGCAGGCCAAGTATCGATGCCTGGGCGTCGATCAGCGGGTGCTGGCAGAAAACAATCTGTGCAGTGAAGCAGTGGCACGGGCTATGGCCAAAGGAGCGGCGGAATTGACTCCGGCCAATGTGATCATTGCCAATACGGGGGTGGCGGACGATATTGCAGAGCCGCAGATTCCGGCCGGGACGCAATGTTTTGCCTGGCTGTTCAAGCCGCAGGATAAATATGATCCTTTGGTCGTCTATACCGAAACCATTGTGTTTGATGGGACGCGGGATGAAATCCGTCAGCAAAGTGCGCATCACGCCTTGCTGCGCATCGAGCATTGGTTGCGACTGGCCAAACAAGAACGCCAGGGTGTGACCCCTGGCGTTTGATGTGGCGAACTAGCTGGATGAGCTAAGCCTGCACAGGCTTAGTTCTCCAGGTACTTGCGCCAGACGCGTGGCAGGATACCGCCGTGGCGCCAGTACTCCATGTCCTCGACCGTATCCAGGCGCACGATCACCGGCACGGACTGGGTGCTGCCATCCAGACGGTGGATGATCAGTTCGGCTTGGGAACGTACCCCCAGGTTTTCTTCCAGGCCTTTCACATCAAAGGTTTCGGTGCCATCCAGACCCAGGGTGTCGGCATTGGTGCCGTCCTGGAACTGCAGAGGCAGCACACCCATACCGACCAGGTTGGTGCGGTGGATACGCTCAAAGCCTTCTGCGACCACGGCCTTGACACCCAGCAAAGCGGGGCCCTTGGCGGCGGAGTCGCGCGAGGAGCCGCAACCGTAGTTCTTGCCGGCAATCACCAGCAGGGGAACCTGACGTTCTTGATAGGCCTGGGCCGCTTCAAAAATACGCATCACTTCGCCTTCAGGCATCACCTTGGTGACACCGCCTTCCACGCCGGGAACAATCTTGTTGCGCAAACGGATGTTGGCGAAGGTCGCACGTTTGACCACTTCGTGGTTGGCACGACGCGTGGTGTAGTTGTTGAAGTCTTTTTGCTCCACCCCCTTGGACAGCAGGAAGTCAGCGGCAGGCGTACCCAGGCTGATCGAACCTGATGGCGAGATGTGGTCGGTGGTGATGGAGTCACCCAAAATCGCCAGCGGACGCATGCCGCGCAGGTTGGCCACGGGGGCGGGCTCGCGTTGCAGGCCGTCAAAGTAAGGCGGTTTGCGGATGTAGGTACTGTCGGCTTCCCATGGGTAGTGGCCGCCATTGCTTTCGCGGGCCAGGGCGTCCCAAGGTTCGCCGCCGTCGTACAGCTCGGCATAGCGTTCGATGAACAGGTCGCGGTCGTAAGCGCCGTGGATAGCTTCTTGTACTTCGGCCGATTTGGGCCAGATGTCGCTTAGGTAGACGTCTTTACCGTCCTGATCTTTGCCCAGCGGGTCGCGGGTCAGGTCTACATTCAGGTTGCCGGCCAGGGCGTAGGCTACGACCAGAGCGGGCGATGCCAGGTAAGCAGCACGCACGTTGGCGTGAATACGGCCTTCAAAGTTGCGGTTGCCCGACAGCACGGCGGTGGCGATCAGCTTTTCCGACTCAATTGCGTTGACGATATTGGCAGGCAGCGGGCCCGAACCACCGTTACACGTGGTGCAGCCAAAACCAGCAATGTTAAAGCCCAGCACATCCAGGTCATCTTGCAGTTGGGCGCGTTCCAGCACGTCGGCAGTGACCTGGCTACCGGGCACCAGCGAAGTCTTGACCCAAGGCTTGCTGCGCAGACCACGAGCCACGGCGTTACGGGCCAGCAAACCGGCGGCCATCATATTGGCGGGGTTGGCCGTATTGGTACAGGAGGTAATAGCGGCAATGACCACATCGCCATCATTCAGAACAAAGTCCTCGCCTTCCACGGGCACCGCACGTTGCGGGTCGTAAGGACGGCCAGCAATTTTCTGGTGATGGGCGGGGAAGGACTGGGCCGCAGTATCCAGATCCAGGTGATCTTCGGGATTGCTGGGGCCAGCCAGACTGGGTTTGATGCTGCTCAGATCCAGTTTCAGCACGGTGTCGTAAACAGGAGCGGGAGCGGCCGGATCGCGCCACAGCTTTTGAACCTTGCTGTATTGCTCGACCAGATCAATCTGCTCTTGCGGACGGCCTGTCATGTGCATGTAGTGCAGGGCGGCGTCGTCAATGGGGAAGAACACGGCGGTGGCACCGTATTCTGGGGCCATATTGGCGATCATGCCGCGGTCGCCCAGGGACAGCTCGTCCACGCTGGGGCCAAAGAACTCCACAAACTTGCCAACCACGCCCAGTTCGCGCAGTTTCTGGGTAATGACCAGCACCAGGTCGGTAGGTAGCACGCCGTCATTCATCTTGCCGGTCAGCTCGATACCCACTACGGCAGGCAGGGCGATGGCAACGGGCAGACCCACCATCACGGCTTCGGCTTCAATACCCCCAACACCCCAGCCCAGAATGCCCAGGCCGTTCACCATAGGCGTGTGGCTGTCGGTGCCCACACAGCTATCTGGGTAGACCAGATCCACGTCCTTGCCTTCCTCGGTCCAGACAACCTGACCAATATGCTCGATGTGCAATTGGTGCATGATGCCTTTGCCGGGCGGCACGACTTTGACGCCATCAAAGTTGCTGGAACACCAGCGCAGGAAGGCAAAGCGCTCGCCATTACGTTGGTATTCGCGCGCCAGGTTGATGTCGGCCGCCTTGGGGTTGGCCCAACTGTCCACTTGCAGGGAGTGGTCAATAATGACGTCGATAGGCACCTGTGGCCGAACGCGGCTGGCGTCGCCACCGGCGGCCTCAACGCCTTCGCGTAAAGCTGCCATATCCAGCAACATCACCAAACCCAGAATGTCCTGACCAAATACGCGGGCAGGGTAGAAGGTGATGCCGTCGCCCACCTTGCGCTGGAGCAGGGAATCAATCTCCTGATCCACATCGGCGTGACGCACGGCCTTTTGACGACAGAGGTTTTCCAGTAGAACGCGCAGCGAATACGGCAGTTTTTCAATACCGGGTATGTCGGCGATAGGAACGTAACGTACGGAACGTCCGTTCAGGGACAGCGTTTCTAGGGCAAGAGACTGAGACATGGCAAACGATTCATCCGTAATGAGAAGGTTGGAGGGGGCCGACCTGAGGGCCCTCTGACTACGTCATCGCTGTGTGAATCCGTGTGGACTCGCGCGATGTCAGCGGGCTTTCGACAAGAATAATCCCAACAAAATTATGCGTCTGGAGCCTTTGTAAAACAATTAAATTGTATTTTGTTTGTATATAATACAATAAAACGATCCAGGATCGCTTCGATTTTTAGGAATGTCGGCATGAAAAGCCAATCCAATTCTTTGCATGTCACTTTGGCGCATCGCCTGCTGGATTACGTGCGGGCCGGGCATTTGCAGGCCGGGCATCATTTGACGGAACAATCTCTGGCCGAGGCGCTGGGTGCTTCGCGCTCGCCCATACGTGGGGCGCTGGCCTATCTGGCGGAAAAAGGGATTGTGGGCGCACAGCCACCTCGGCGTGGCTTGTACCTGTTGAAAGGGGCGGACCAGCTCGGTGTGATCGAAGAAGAGCTGGGCACCAGCCAGGACGACCAGATCTACTTGCAACTGGCCCGCGACAAGCTCTCGGGTATCTGGGGTGATACCTTGTCGGAAAATGACGCCATGCGCCGTTACGGCCTGACGCGCGAACGTGTGCGCCGTATTCTGGCTCGTGCCGCTAATGAGGGCTGGATAGAGCAACGTGCCAGCAAAGGCTGGTCTTTCCTGCCCATGATTGACGGCCCCCAGGCCTGCGAAGAAAGCTATACCTTGCGTCAGATGCTGGAACCCGCCGCCATGTTGCTGCCCGGTTTTGCCATTGACTCCACCGTTTTGCGCCGTGTGCGGCTGCAACAGCAAGCCTTGGCCGACGGCGGCTGGCGTCACGCCGGGCATGCCGAGATGTATCAGGCCAATGCCACCTTCCATGAGGCTTTGGCCTCCTTGTCCGGCAATCGCTTTATCGCCCAGACGGTGACACGTCAGAATCAGTTGCGGCGCTTGCTGGAATATCAGGAAACGCTGGATCGGGAACGTATTCGTCGTCAATGCCTGGAGCATCTGGCGATTCTGGATTTGCTGGAAAAGGGCGAACGCGCTCAGGCCTCCGCCTTGCTGGCCCGCCATCTGGGCAATGCCAGCGAGGAAAAAGTGCAGCAACTGGAACGACAACAGCAGCGCACGACCCGATCAGACTCTTTTAGTGAACCGATTGTCTCTCACGCCGAACCCATGCAGGAGACGGCGCAATTTTCTTTAATGGCGCAAGCCAAGAACCAGGAATAACGTGATGAAGCAAAAATCCCTTCCCGCCGTGTTCATGCGTGGTGGCACCAGCAAAGCCTTGATGCTCAATATTGCAGACCTGCCTGCCGAGCGCGACGACTGGACGCCTCTGTTTTCCGCCGCTATGGGTACGCCGGACCCTTACGGTCGCCAACTGGACGGTATGGGCGGCGGCGTCTCCTCTCTGTCCAAGGTGTGTATTATCGGCCCGTCCAGCCATCCGGACGCCGATGTGGACTACACCTTTGCGCAAGTGGCGATCAAGGAAGAGAAGGTGGATTACCGTGGCAACTGCGGCAATATGAGCTCGGCAGTTGGCCCCTACGCTGTTGAGCAAGGCATGGTCAAGGTTCAGGACGGTGAAGCGTGTGTGCGCATTCTCAATACCAATACCAACAAGATCATCCACGCCCATTTCACGGTGGAAGAGGGTCAGCCCCGTTACGACGGCGATCTGTCCATTCCCGGCGTAGGCGGCACAGGTTCGCCTATCCGTCTGGACTTTGTAGAACCAGGCGGTGCTTCTACCGGTTCCTTGCTGCCTAGTGGTGAATTGACCGAATGGCTGGATGTCCCTGGCGTAGGCCGTATCGAGGTGTCGCTGGTGGACGCGGCCAATGCGGCGGTGTTTGTACGTGCTGCGGATGTGGGCCTGACCGGTCTTGAACTGCCTGATTGGCTGGAATCGCACCCTGAAGTGCTGGAGCGTTTGGACGCGATTCGTGTACAGGCTTCGGTACGCATGGGTATTGCTCCGGATGTGGACGCTGCGCGTCAGATTCGCATCGTGCCCTTTGTCTGCATCGTGTCGCCCGCCCAGGACAACCCCACCTTGTCCGGCGACGTGGTTCCCGCCCAAGAGATTGATCTGGTTGCCCGCGTGATTTCCAACGGCCAGCCGCACCGCGCCTTACCACTGACCATCTCCTTGTGTACCGCTGTGGCGGCTCGTTTGACGGGTAGTCTGCCCTCGCAATGCCTGTCCGACTCGGTTGCCCCGCAAGGCCCGCTGCGTCTGGGCATGCCCTCTGGCGTACTGACAGTTGGTGCGGAAGTGGAAAAGAAAGACGGCCAGTGGTATGCCAAGGCTGGTTCCTTCTACCGTACGGCGCGCCGTCTGTTTGATGGCCGTGTCTGGGTTCCCGGCAAGGCCCTGAAGGACTAATCCACGATACGCAAGTCCTGCGAGGGCGAACGCCCGAAGCGGGACTTGTAGTCGGCACAGAAGCGGCCAAAATGGTTAAACCCACAGCGCAAGGCAATCTCGCTGACCTGGGTGCCCGGCACCGCGTGGCGGATGGCCTGTTGGGCCGCTTCCAAACGAATCTGCTTTAAGAACTGCATGGGGCTTAGCCCCCGTTCCGTACGGAACGCCAAGGTCAGGCTGCGTACACTGGCACAGGCAGCGGTGGCGATTTGCTCTAGCGTCAGGGCCTCGTCCAGGCTGGCCCGCATGAAATCTTCGGCTCTTTGTACCCGGCGCGAACTGGCCGGGCGCACGCTTTGCTGCAATTGCTGGCTGTAGTTACCCGGCTGGGTATGGAACAGATGCAGCAGAAGATTGTCCTCGGCCTGACGCGACCACTGATCCATTTCCGGCGGCAAATGCCCGCCATAGGCCAGCAAGCTGCCAATCTGGTGCTGCCAGGCACAGCCGTGTGGCGAGTCCAGAGACATGCCCGCCGCAAACTCAATGGGCCGATCCAAGCTCAAGCCCAAGGTCTGCCGGGCCACTTCTTCCAGCCTGTGGCGTGGGATCTTCACTAAAAACTGCTCACAGCCCTGTTCCCAATCCAGTTCAACCTGGAGGGAAGGGGAGATCACGCTGGCAATGTTAGGGTTGGCCTGGACGTACTCCCGACCAACCCGAATACAGGATCGTCCCTGTATGGGGACTTGAAACAGCAAAAAGTCTTCCAGAATGCCGGGCGATACCTGCACCGCCGCGCCATATTTCAGCAAGACAAAGGAAAAACTGTGGCTGCTGGCGTAGCGCAGGGACGCGTCGACTGGGCCGTCATTCCAGGTCAGACGGTGTTCGGTTAGAAAACCGGCGGTCTCGCTGCGTGTCTGGTCCGGGCAGCGCGATTCAAAGCGCGGCGCACTGTGTTGCAAGGGGGCCAGCCCTGACATAAACCACGCTTGCATGATGTGTGTCTCCAAATTTTTGCCGGTTAGGGATAAGGCTTGCCGAATCTGGATAGCCGCCTGTTCTGAGCCGGTCTAATGTATTTCAAACCTAAAACAGTAATCCTGTCCCGGCACCTTAGCAGATTGGGATACGACTGGGAATTGCTGTATTCACGTAGTCCCTTGGGGCCGTTCTCTGCGGCCTGCAGGACAAGCGCCGCACAAACCACAGGCGTCAGTGATACACAGCTTCCGTCGTAGTGGGGGTGATCCCAGGCAGACCTGAAGTCCAGTTTTTTGACAGACAGAGGACGGAGACAAACATGAAAAAACAAGTAGCGTTTTGTATGAGCACGCTGGCCTTGGCCCTGGCCTGTAGCCCGGCGTCCAGTCAGGAAGTATTCAAGGTGGGGCTATTGACCACCTTGTCCGGCCCTGGTGCGGCTATTGGCCAGGAAATCCGTGATGGTTTCGAGCTGGGCCTGAACCACTCGGGCGGCAAGTTCGGTGGTGTGGATGTGACCTTGGCGGTGCTGGACGATCAGCAAAAACCGATGGAAGGCCGTCAAGCAGTGGACCGTCTGGTCAAGCGCGACAAGGTCGATGTCATTACCGGCATTGCTTTTTCCAACGTGCTGCTGCCCGTGATGCCCACGATTATGGGCAGCGACACCGTCTATATTTCCGCCAACACGGGCCCGGCTGAGTATGCGGGTGAGCATTGCAACCCCAATTTCTTCAGCGTGTCCTGGCAGAACGAGGATATCCCTGCCGCCATGGGCAAGTACGTGACCGATCAGGCGCACAAGAAAGTCTATTTGATCGCCCCCAATTATCCCGGTGGACGTGAGTCCATTGAAGGCTTCAAGCGTCTGTTCAAGGGAGAGATTGCCGACGAGGTTTATGTGAAGGTTGGCCAGATGGATTACGCCGCCGAATTGGCCCAGATGCGGGCTTCGGGTGCGGATGCGGTGTTTTTCTTCCTGCCCGGCGGTATGGGCGTGTCTTTTATCAAGCAGTTGATCAACTCGGGTCTGTCTACGCAGATGGCCGTATATACCCCTGGTTTCTCGGCTGACCAGGACACGATTGGTGCTATTGGCGAGTCCATGAAGGGCATGGCCAACGCCGCCCAATGGTCGCCGGATTTGGATAACCCCGCCAACAAGCGTTTTGTGGCGGAGTTTGAAAAGACCTACGGTCGCCTGCCGTCCATGTATGCCTCCCAGGGCTATGACGCTGCTTTGTTGCTGGATGGCGCATTGAAGTCTGATCCCAAGGCCGCCACCGACCGCGAGGCCTTGCGCAAAGCCTTGCGCAGCGCACCGTTCGAGTCCGTGCGCGGGGCTTTTGCCTTTAACAACAACCAGTATCCGGTGCAGACCTACTACATGCGCGAAGTGGCCCCGAATGACAAGGGTCAGATGAGCAACAAGATTGTGTCCACCGTATTCGAGCAGTTCCAGGATCATTTTGCACCGCAGTGCAAGATGGAAAAGTCATAAAGAGGGTGCGTCAAGCATCCGGCAGCAAGGAGGTAATGATGAGCTATAGCAACGAACAGTTGTCCGCATTGGTGCGGGGAGACAGCGTACATAAATCGGTCTATACCGACCCTGAAATCTTCCGTCTGGAGATGGAACGCATTTATGGCCGTGCCTGGATCTACATCGGCCACGACAGCCAGGTACCTAAGCCGGGCGACTACCACACTACCTTGTTGGGTGGTCAGGACGTCATCATGGTGCGCGGCAGCGACAAGAAGGTGTACGTGCTGTACAACCGTTGTCCACATAAGGGCGCGAAAGTGGTGGCCGATGGCTGTGGCAATGCCGGCAAGTTCTTCCGCTGCCCTTACCACGCCTGGACCTTCAAGCTGGACGGCCAGCATCTGGCCGCGCCCATGAAAAACGGCCTGGAAAACACCTGCTTTGATCCTAAGCACCCGGACTTCTCCATGCGCCGTGTGGCTCGTGTGGAAAGCTATCGTGGCTTTGTGTTCGCCTGTCAAAGCGCCCACGGCCCGGATCTGAAAGAGTTTTTAGGCCCCATCATCACCTCCATCGACAATCTGTGCGATCGCTCGCCTGTGGGTGAAGTGGAAGTGGCCGGTGGCAGCTTCAAGGTCTGGCAGCCTTCCAACTGGAAAGTGTTTTACGAAAACCTGCACGACACCATGCACGCGAATGTCACGCATGAGTCGTCCTACGTGGCTGCCCGCGAACAGGCCGAGGATTACGGTTCCATGCCGTTGGAACTGCATATCATGGACGGAAATGGTGAGCCTTACGGTTTCTGGGAAAAGCTGGATCTGTACGCGTTTGATAATGGCCACGGCTACATGGAAGGCATTTTCAATCCAGGGGCCATCGAAACCGACCCGGTCACCAAGGCGCACTACGAAACCCTGAAAGAAGCCTATGGTGAAGAAAAAGCCCTGAACATTCTGGGCGAGAACCGTCATAACAGCATTATTTACGGCAGTGGCTCGCCACACACTGTGTTCCAGCAGTTCCGTGTGATTCGTCCGGTAGCGGTGGACCGCACCCACGTGGAGATCCAGTTGTTCCGCCTGAAAGGCGCTCCGGACGATATCTATAAGCGTGGCCTGATGTACGCCAATCTGATCAACTCGCCCTCGTCCAATGTGATGCCGGACGATATCGAAGTCTATGGCCGTTGCCAGGAAGGCAATAAGACCCATGGCGGCGAATGGATCAGCATGCACCGCTACGACGGCACCGATAAGCCTATCGAAGGCGGCATGGTGGCCACCAACGGCACCAGTGAATTGCCCATGCGCAACCAGTTCCGCGCCTGGAAACACTTCATGACCACCACTATTTATGATGCGCCTGCGCAGTCGCAAGACAGTGGTAAAGCCACCGTGCGCTCGGCCTCTGGTGAGCCTATTGCCCCCGCAACACAGGCTTAAGCGGGCTGCTGTCCGAGCCAAGGAGAATTCTTATGTTGTTTGATATTGATTTTGACGTCAGCGTGGATCAGGTCACGCCTGTGAATCTGAGTCTGGAAGCCATTCGCGAAGTAGAGCAGTTCATCTATCACGAAGCTCGTCTACTGGACGAACGTCGCTGGCAAGCATGGCTGGATCTGTGGACCGAGGAAGGCATGTACTGGATTCCTCACAGCTACGATCAGGAAAGCCCGTACGAGCACATTTCCCTATGCTGGGAAAACAAGCTGCTGCGTGAACTGCGTATTCGTCGTCTGGAGAACCACCGCAATTGGTCCCAGCAGCCGATTACCCAGTCCTGCCGCGTGCTGGGCAATCTGATGATCGACGGCACCGATCCGGAAGGTTACCTGGTGGTGCGCTCCAGTTTTCACTCCATGGAGTGGCGCGGTAAAGATCCGGTCTACCGTGTGGGTAGTCTGATTCACAAGCTGCAAGCCCAGGAAGGCGGTGGCTGGAAACTGCGCATGAAGCAGGTGAATCTGGTGGATCGTGACGCGGTTCACGGCGCCATTCAGGTATACATCTAATGTCGGCAGCCCATCACACCGCCTTGCTGGCCCTGCATTATCAGAACGACGTCCTGCACGCTGATGGTCTGATCCGTGTGGGGGTAGAGGCCAACAGCCCCCAGCGTCAGGCTCTGATCGAGGCCGCAGGCCGTTTGCTGGCGCAGGCCCGCGCACAGGGCGTGCCTATTGTGCATGTGCGGGTGGGCTATCGGCCTGACTATGCCGATCTGCTGTGCAATGCACCGATTCTGCACAATGTGAAACGCATCGGGGCCATGCAGACCGGCAGTTGGGGAGCCCAGTTCTTTGACGGGCTGGCTCCCTTGCCCAACGAGTTTGAAGTCCATCACACGCGCATCAACGCTTTCTTTGGCTCCGCGTTGGAGCCGGTGGTGCGTCGTCTGGGGGTGGAGCGTCTGGTGATTGCCGGTGTGGCCACCCATTCCGTGGTGGAAAGCACGGTGCGCCATGCAGTAGACATGGGCTATGAGGTGGCGGTGGTGGCCAGCGCCTGTGGCGCTCCACCAGCTACGCATGAAGCCTCGCTGGCCAGCATGAGTCTGATTGCTCAAATTGATCGGGATGAAGATTGGGCAGCCGTCTTTGGCGCGCCACAAGCACAGTAGGAGAAGCACATGCAGCAGGACATGAAGGTGAATTTACAGGGTAAGGTCGCCATCGTGACCGGGTCCACGCAAGGGCTGGGGGCGGATATCGCCCTGGCCCTGTGCGCCGCCGGTGCGTGGGTGCTGATTGTGGGGCGCAGTCAGGAGGAGGGTCAGCGTACCGAAGCGCGCTTGCAGGCCGTGGGTAAGGCCCAGTTCATGGCTGCCAATATTTGTGATGATGCGCAGCTGGATGCCTGCGTGCAGGCCGCATTGGCACAAACTGGACGCATCGACATTGTGGTGAACAATGCCTGTTCCTATGGGGACGAGGGACTGGCTTCCAGCCGGGAGCTGTGGCATCAGACGCTGGATGTGAATCTGATCTCCAGCGCGATTCTGGCCCAGAAAGCCACGCCACATATGGGGCAGGGTGGTGTCATCATCAATATGGGTAGTACGGGTGGCAAATTCGGCGTGGCCGGACGTGCGCTGTATCCGGCTTCCAAAGCGGCCATCCTGCAGTTCACCAAAAGCTTGGCCGTGGAATTGGCTCCATCGGGGATTCGTGTGCTGACGGTATCGCCCGCCTGGACCTGGTCGCCGTCGGTCGAACGCATGAGTGGTGGTTCGCGTGAATTAGCCAATCAGGTGGGGGCGCAGGTTCATCCTCTGGGCCGAGTCGGTTCCGGCGAAGAAGTGGCCCAAGTGGTCTTGTTTGCCGTGTCGGGCGCCGCCTCCTGGATGACAGGGATTGATCTGCCCGTTGATGGTGGCTTTTCCGTGCTCGGGCCCGAGCAGGGCAAGTCGCCCCGTCACTGGTTTGAACGCTGGCAGGCGCAGTCGTCTGGCTCATAAATAGAAAAGTGCGGTAAAAGAGGTCCAGGGCTTGTTGACACCTGTTTCTTGCTGCGTGTTCACAAGCCCTGACCCCGTTCAGGGCAATTTAAAAAAGGTGTGGGATGACAGACTCAACAAATAAAAAATCGTATTCCGTCATTGTGGTGGGCAGTGGCATCAATTCCCTGGTTTGCGCGGCGTTGTTGGCGCAAAAGGGCAAGCAAGTCCTGGTATTGGAACGTAACGACCGTGCGGGTGGGTGTATCCGTACCGAGGAGTTGTTTCCCGGTTTTACCCATGAACTGCTGTCGTCGTGGTACCCCTTGTTCACCTCCGGTGCTGCCTATGCCCGCCTAAAGGATGATCTGGCCGCCCAGGGCGTGGAGTTTCTGGAAAACGGCTATACCACTGGCGTGGTGGGTAGCGATGGCAAGGGGATGGCCTTGCGCCATGATGTGGGCGATTCGATTCAGCGTATCAATGCTTTGCAAGCAGGCGATGGCGATGCCTTCGGTGCCATGTGCAGTCAGTTGTTCGAGCGCGATGCCGGCCTGACCTTTGGCTTGCTGGGTACCGAGCCTTACAGCCGTGGTTTGTTGGGTCTGCTGTTCTCGCAATGGCGCAAGCGCCGCATGGACGGCATGGTTCAGTACGGACGTGAGTCCCTGGAGTCTTTCCGCCGCTGGGCCGACCGTGAACTGAAAGATGACCGTGTGCGTGGCATGATGGCTCCCTGGGTCTTGCACTCGGGCCTGGGCCCTGACGATGCCTGCTCGGCCCTGATCGGCAAGCTGACTTTTGCCGCCGTGGTGGCCGGTGGTATGCCGGTGGTGAAAGGCGGTGGTCAGAATCTGGTGCGTGCGCTATGCGCCATTATTGAAAAGGCCGGTGGCCGTATTCAATTGAATACCGAAGTGGAAGAAATTGTGCTGGAAGGACAAAAAGCCCGTGGCGTACGTGCCGGTGGCCAGGTCTACGAAGCCAGCCATGTGGTGTGCAACGTCACTCCGCCACAGCTTTATGGTCGCCTGTTACCGGGCGCACCCACTCAAGTACGTGAGCAAGCCAATGCCTACCGTTTTGGCCGTGGCGACATGCAAATTCATCTGGCGCTGGACAGCATGCCGCACTGGAGCGATCCAGAGCTGCTGAAAGTGCCTTTGCTGCACCTGTCCGACAGCCTGGAGGACGTCAGCATGAGCGTGGCCCAGGCCAATAATGGCTTGATCCCCGCCAAGTTCACCGTGGCGATTGGCCAACCATGCTCTTTGGACCCCAGCCGTGCGCCGGAAGGCAAATGGATACTGTGGATGCAGATGCAGGATATGCCGTCCAAGCTGCGTGGCGATGCGGCTGGCAAAATCGATGTGCCTGCCGACGGCAAATGGACTGAAGACGTCAGCAAGGCCGTGGCCGAGCGTATCATCGACCAACTGGAAGGCGTCATGCCCGGTTTGCGTCAACAAATCGTGGGCCAGAAAGTGCTCTCGCCGGCTGATCTGGAATCCATCAACTGCAACCTGGTGGGCGGCGATCCTTATTCGGGCATCTGCTCGCCCGACCAGTTCTTCTGGATGCGCCCCTTTGCGGCCAGTAATGGTGCACGCTCCCACGCAACCCCGTATAAAAACGTCTACCACATCGGTGCGTCTACTCACCCGGGCCCAGGCTTGGCAGGGGCGTCCGGATTCATGGTGGCGGAGCAGATTCGTTAGGGAAGCGCGTTTCGGGAAACGTGACAGGCCAGATAGACCGCGTGAGGTCTGTCTGGCCTGTTTTCATGGGGCGGGCATGGCTGTCCAGGCCTCGTATCCTTCCCGAAAGGCTATCGCCGGATCAGCAAGGAAGCGGGCCTGCTGCAGCCCTGGGGCTTATTTTTTGAACGTCAGGCGCTTGATGTTGACCAGATGCCGCCAATGCACGGGCTCGGTAGAAATATTGCCTCCCCAGGAACCCGACCCTTGCATGAATGAGAGCGGGATATCCGAACTGATGCCCAACATGCCTTGGGTAGCGGGCATATTGACCAGAATGCGTCCGGCGGGCAGGGTGCTGGCAAACTGATGAATCTCGTCCTGATCTTTGCTGTGGATGACGGCCGAGTGTCCGGCTCCTTCCTGCCACAGCAATTGTGCCGCCAGACTGATTCCCTGGCCGGCCTCAGATTTGTACAGCGTCACAATCGGAGCCATTTTTTCCCGGCTCAGGAAGCTGTGCTGCTCGGGATCGGCGGCAATCAGAATCAGCTTGATCGGTGTGGGGCTGTCTACATCCATTTGCTTGGCTAAGGTCATGGCGTCAACACCAATCAGTGTGCGGTGTAGTCGTCCTGTGCTGTCGTCAAAAAGGGCATCAATATGCTGTTTTTCCGATATCAACAGCGCCCCTTTCTGTTTCAAAATCTCGACAAATTCCTCGTACACGCGCTCATCAATAATGATGTTGCTTTCAGAGCCGCACACAATGCCGTTGTCATAGGTTTTGCCTTGCAAAATATCGTCGGCTGCCTGTGACAGGTCTGCGCTGGCACTGACATAGACTGGGACATTGCCTGGGCCGACTCCGATGGCTGGAGTGCCGGAGCTATAGGCCGTTTTCACCAGGTCTCCGCCACCGGTTGCCAGAATCAAGGAGACCTGGTCCGACTGCATGATGAGCTGGGTCGTCTCACGCGAAGGCGTCTGCACGGCTTGAATCAGCGTTTCAGGCAGGTGGTGCTTTTTTAGAATCGCTTGAACCGTGGCCACCACCTGCGCTCCCAGTTGATCCGATTTGCGGGGATAGCTCAGAATCAGGGCGTTTCGGGTCTTGAGGCTGAGCAGGGTTTTGAACAGCGAATTTGGTACCGGATTGGTCAGCGGAACAATGGCGAAAATGACGCCTACCGGACTGGCGTATTCAATAAAGGTTTTGCTGCCATGCAGGCGGCCATAGGTTTTTTCACCGTAGAGTTCCCGGTAAACCCGGTCGGTGACCAAGCCAAGCTTGTGTATCTTGTCAGGCAGGTTACCGATGCGCGTGGCGTCCAGTTCGGTTTGGGCCCAGTACTCCAGTTTTTGTTCAAATGCCTGGGCAATGTCGGTAATCAACGCATCAATTTGCTCGTCGCTGGCTTGTTCGA
This sequence comes from Alcaligenes aquatilis, assembly GCF_003076515.1. Taxonomy (NCBI): domain Bacteria; kingdom Pseudomonadati; phylum Pseudomonadota; class Betaproteobacteria; order Burkholderiales; family Alcaligenaceae; genus Alcaligenes; species Alcaligenes aquatilis. Next base: position 572,569 of record NZ_CP022390.1, read on the forward strand.
GTGCGGGTTGCGCCTGAACGGCGTTCTGGACGGTGACCAGGGCGCTGTCTGCAAGGCTGTGTTCTGGTGAGGCTAGGGTGTCCATAGGGCTCTCCTTCGGTATCGTAATGAAAAACGCTACCAGTTGATGGTGGATTTTTTATAGAAAAACTGACCGTTGATGTCCGCTTTGTTGGCCTCTGAGGCAAGCCAGATCGGTGTTTGGGCACCATCGACGGCCGTGTTGGGCGCCTTGGAGGAGTCAATGTGGGGATCCAGACTGGTCTGGCACCAGCCAGGGCTGCAGGAGCAGATGCTGATGTCAGTGTCCCGAAAGTGTTTGGCATAAATCAGCGTGACCATATTCAATGCCGCTTTGGAAATACGGTAGCCAGGGGCTAGTACAGCGTCGAATCGGGATTGTGGGTCCGAGGCCTGGGTCATGGCTCCCAGGTCACTGGACATATTGATAACGCGTGCATCGGCCGATTTGGCCAGCAGCGGCATGAATTCCTGGATAAGAAAGTAGGGGCCGGTGGTATTGGTCGACAAGGTAGAGGAAAAGTCTTCAAACGAAACCTTGTCAGGGGTGAAAATGGAGTCGATCATAATGCCGGCGTTATTGATCAGCACGTCCAGCTTTTCCTCGTGTTGGGCCAATTGCGTGCGTGCACGGACAATGGACTGCGGATCTGTAATGTCCAGTTCAATGAAGCGGGCCTGTATGCCTTCCTGACTCAGTTTCTGGGCCGCTTCCTGTCCCTTTTGACTATTGCGGGCCGTGATGTAAACCTTATGGCCTTGATGGCCCAGGCCCTTGGCGGTTTCATAGCCAATCCCTCTGCTGGCTCCGGTGATCAGGCATGTTTTTTGCATGGTGTTTCCTTATTAGTGTGCCAATTCACGTAGCTGTCTTTTCAGTTTCTTGCCCGTTACGCCGATGAATTCGTTGGCAGACTGCAGTTCAATCGTGGACAGGGCCGGCCAGTTTTTTTGACGCATGAGTTGATTGACTCGTTCGGTGATTTCATCCTTTGACGCTGCGCAGGAATCAAGCAGTTCGATATAGGCGACCAACTCATGGTTATCGGTCATGATGACCGTGGCCTCGAAGATTTCATTGATTTCCGCCATAATCGCTTCTTCGATCTGGCAACTATAAATTTCCACGTTATTAAACGAGAGTGAATCGTTGGTTCTATCTACGTGATAGAAATTCCGCTTTTCATCGAAATAGACCAGATCGCCCGTCAGCCAATAGCCGTCAATCTTGTTCATTTCAGTCAGGGAGTGATTGTTCCAATATCCCTGCGTGACCGATTTGGATTTCACCGCCAGTCGGCCTACGCTGTTTTCTTGCAGGTACTGTCCTTGCTCATTGAAAACAGCCACGTCAACCCAGGGAAACGGTTTTCCAATGCAACGCTTGTAATTGTCGGACTGGGGAGAGTGGACGTTTCTGAAAATGGCAAAGGCAAATTCCGACGAACCCAGATTGTCGACAAAAAACGAGCCTGGAACCGTTTGCCCGTCCCGCTCGTGATGGCCCAGGGATATCAGTTTTCTGATGTGTTTTTCATGGCTGGCATCGCCGGTTGCAATCCAGTAGCTGACGGATTGGAAGTCGGATTTGTCCAGTGTGTGGCGGCACAGGTCCACATAGACTTTCGGAAAAGCAATCACCACATTGGGACGGGTTTCCCGCACTGCCCGGATAATGGTCGCGGGATCTTTTTTGCTGAGGATAGTGACGTGTGCTCCACGGGTGAAAGAGAGCATCAACAGTGAAATCGAGGCCCCATGAGAGTGGGGCAAGATGGACAGGATATGGTCCCCTTTCTGTTTCTTGACCTGCGACCTGACGCCATGAAACATGGACTCATGCGTGAAAATGACCGCCTTGGGAATGCCGGTGGTCCCCGACGTGTGTCCAATCATGATCACGTCTTGTGGTTCATGCGAATAGAAAGGTCGTGACGGGGTTTGTTGTCGTGTTTTTAGCGCGTCAATCGTGTGTACGGGCAAGCTGTAGTTCGCTTGTGCAAACACCTTTGTGATCTCCGCTTCTTTTTCGGGTGTGATGACAAGGTGGTTGGGGCGCACGCTGTGCAGGAACTTGAGCAAAATATCAGTGTTCAGCTCGCCATTGATCAGTGCCGGAATGGCCCCAATGCTGTTCAAGGCCAAGAAATGCAAGAAGTAGTCGATGCTGTCCTGAAAATACAGGCTGACCACTTCCTTGGGTTTGACACCTGTTTGTTCGTAGGATGAAGCAATCCGTCTGGCCGTTTCAATGATTTCCTGAATAGAGAAATCCTGCTTTCTGCACGCTTCATTGTCGATCAGGGACAGAATCTTTTTATCACTACCCTGATAGAACTTCTCATGGATTTTGTGGATGAAATTGCCTGCTCCAAGATGCTCGTCATTGAGCAGTTCATCCAGATGCAGCTCGTCGATCATACGTCACCCTCTTGTATGGAAAATGGTCTGTGTGTTAGCGGCTGATTTCGTAGTTCATGCTGATGGCCAACCGGTTCCAGACGTTGACCAAACCGATCAGATACGTCAGATCAACGATTTCCTTGTCATTGAAGTGAGCCTTGAGTTCATGCAGTTGCGTCTGCTTGTCTTCCAGATTCTGGATAAAGGTCACTTGCTCAGCCCAGCGCAGCGCGGCCTGCTCTTGCTCGGTGAACAGGGGGGCTTCTTTCCACGCATTTAAAAGCAGCAGTTTTCGTTCGGAAATGCCCAGGCTCAGCGCATGTTTGCTATGGACATCAATGCAAAATGCGCAGCCGTTCAGTTGCGAGATTCTGACCTTGACCAGCTCAATCAATTCTTTGTTCAGTGTGGTCTCGCTGTAGATCTGGGCGTCGTACTTGACGATGGTCTTGTAGATGTTGGGGGATAAATTAGATGGGTTAAGTCGAGTCTCAGACACGGGATCTCCTGTCAGTGGGAAAAGGGGTGGGGCGTTCTTGTGAGTACGCCGGTTTTAGCCTTGGGTTTTGCTATCGTTTTGGCCGGTTCGGCATTTTTCGAGTTGCCATAACAGAAAGGCGCTGGCCGAGCAGACCAGGACGTTGAAATTGATCATGAGCTTTGTGCTTAGAAAAAAACTCATGCTCAGAGCAAAAATCAAAAACAGCACACCGCTGATCAGTGCCGCCAGTGCGCTTTTGTAGTTAAGCAGTAAGGCAATGCCTAGCAGTAATTCCAAAAGAGTGACGAACCAGCTCAGTGCGGGAATGGCGCTTGAAAAAAGCCACGGCGTCAGCACCGCTACATCTTGATGGAATCGGTTCATTCCACCCCATGTGATATCGAAATTATTCAGTGCCCCCCAAAGCCCAAAGCGGTCTGCCACCGCAGATAAAAGTGTGAGGGCAAGTGACAGCCTGAGAAAAATCACGATGAATGTCATGTTGGTTTCTTTGCTGTGTTCGGTAGAGGGCACAATTATTCCTTTCTTTGTGTTTCAAAAAAACGATTTCAAGTCACCTGATTATTTATCGGCTAATTATTTTCATTGTTATTTTTTTTTGTTAATTATTCGTCACCTGATTGTTTGTTTTATTTGCTTTTTTGTTTTTTATAGCCGTCTTATAGTTAAAGCATGCTGCAAGAATAACTTAATTTTTAATCAAAAAAATGATTATGAATAATGCTTTTTGTTTTATGGGGTTTTTATTGTTTTTTAATTTCCTTTGATTATTCTTTTAGGTTTTTCTCTTTTTTGTGCCTGCTTGTAAGGGTTTTTTTTAAGCCTGGGTTCGTGTGTTGACTGGCTTGCTGCCTGGGCGACTCGAAATTGACCGTGGCTGACTGGGTAGGGCATGCAGCGCAAGGCGCTCTGAGCCGGTTGGGGGAGCGGGATTTTTCGCCTGTCCCTTTTGTTTTGTGCCAAGAGAGTGATTCTTTCGGTATTCTGTGCATGTTTCTGCTGCCCTGACATTGTCATGAGGGGCCTGATTGTTTAGCCGGAGTTTTCTTGATGCACGCCTTTCGCCGTTCGCGCCTGTGTGCTTTTTTGTCCTTGTGGCTGTTGGTGCTTGCGCTGAGCATGGTGACGGTTTCCACTGCGGCTGAGACGGTGGCCTGGACGCCTGCCCAAGCCAGTGAATCTTTGAATGAATTGCGGGACACGCTGCAAACGGTGCAGGAGCGTTTGCAGAAAAATGACGGTTTAGGTGATTCGGATCTGGTGGCCCTGCGCAATCAGTTGTTGCTGGCGCAAGAGCAGGCGCAGGATATGAGCATGCGCCTGGAACCCGAGTTAGTGAGTGTCACGGCGCGTTTGAGTCAGTTGGGGCCGGTAGATGATCCGGCCGGTGAGTCCGAGGACATTGCCCGTCAGCGTGCACAGTTGCAGCAAGCGGTGACCGAGCTGGACGGCATGATCAAGCTGGCCCGTTTGATTGGAGTGGAAACCACGCAAGGTCTGGATCAGGTGTCCAAGCAGCGCCGGGTGATTTTTCAGGCGGAGCTGGGGCGACAGTCGCAATCGGTTTTGACGCCGCGCTTCTGGCGCAATGTCTCGCGTGATTTGCCCGGTGACCTGGCTCGGGTAGAGCGCATGCGCAAAGATCTGGCCCAACGGGTGACGGACTTGCCTGGTTATGTGCCGTGGTTGGCGGCAGCATTAGCCGCCGTACTGCTGGGCCTGTCGGTCTGGGCGGTGCGGGGATTAGAGCGCTTTACCATCAGCCACACCAAGCCTTCGCGTTTACGACGCTCTTTTTATGCCACCGCGTTGATCGTGCTCTATAGCCTGACCCCCGGTTTGCTGGCTTCGGTGGCGGCAGGGCTGTTTTATTGGAACGGCAATCTGACTGCGAATCTGGCCAGCTTTGTGTCCAAATCCGTGTTTGCCTTGTATCTGGGTGGTTTTGTGACGGGAATGGGGCGTGTGCTCTTGTCAGCACAACGTCCTAGTTGGCGTTTGCCTCCTATTCCCAGCAAGGTCGCCTTGAAGTTGGCCTGGCTGCCGCTGGCGCTGGGCATCATGGTGGCCTTGACCTGGATGTCGCAGCAATTGCTGGGACTGATCAACGCCACGCTAAGCACGACGTTATTGGTCAACAGCTTTAACACGTTGACCCTGAGCATTTTTATCGCTATCGCCGCCTGGAATTTAAGTCAGGGGCGGGACAAGACGCCGGCGCCTGACGCGGGTGACGACCCGCAAAAAACGGCCCCCGTACAGCACGGGACGACCTGGTTGCGGGCTATTCCCATCACCCTGGGGGTGGTGATTGTGCTGGGCATGATCGCCTTTTTGCTCGGTTATATCGCGCTGAGCAGCTTGATTGTGCAGGAGATGTTGTGGCTAAGTCTGGTGATTTGCACCTGTTATGTGCTGGTCGCGCTGATTGCCGATATCGGCCAAAGCCTGTTGCTGCAGTTCAAGGAAAAGCGGGCTGCTAATGAATGGACCAGTTCACAATTGCGCGGCAGCAGCCAGATTGTGATTGTATTGTCCGGGGCTCTGCGTCTGTGCTTGATTATCACGGCCATTACGCTGGTCTTGCTGCCCTTTGGGGAAGACCCCACGCAGTGGTTGCAGCGTCGTCTTGGTTTTTTGGTCACGGGTTTTTCTCTAGGACAGGTGCAGCTCAAACCTAGCTCTGTGTTGCTGGCGGTGCTGATTCTGGTTCTGGGTATTGTGTTCGTGAAAACCTTGCAACGCTGGGTTGCCAACCAGCTTTTGCCCGCAACGCGTATTGATCCCGGTATGCGCGTGTCTACCGCCAATCTGTTTAGCTACGTGGGCTATTTCATTGTGGTGGCCACGGCAATTTCGTCTTTGGGAGTTGGCCTGGAGCGCATGGCCTGGGTGATTTCCGCCTTGTCCGTGGGTATCGGTTTTGGTTTGCAGGCGGTGGTGCAGAACTTCGTGTCGGGTTTGATCCTGCTGGCCGAGCGTCCCATCAAAATCGGCGATTGGGTCAGCCTGAACGGGGTGGAGGGCAATGTTCGCAAGATCAATGCTCGTGCCACAGAAATCGAGATGTTTGACCGCTCCACCCTGATTGTGCCGAACTCCGAATTCATCACCAAAACCGTGCGCAATGTGACCTTGAGCAATCCTTTGGGGGTGGTGAAAGTCAAGATCAATATGCCTATCGACACGGACGCTAAACGGGTGCGTTCTATCATGCTGGATGTGATGCAGAACTATAGCGATGTATTGGCCGACCCCGCACCGGATGTGACACTCGATGGCTTTGATGCCAATGGTTTGCAGTTCACCGCCACTTGCTATGTCTCGTCACCTCGTATTGGCAGCCGGGTACGTAGCGTCTTGATGTTCGATATTCTGGATGAGTTGCGAAAAGAAGGGTTGGCGTTGCACCATACGCAAACCATGACGGTCTTGCCAACGACGCCGGCGGCCAGCCAGACAGAAAACAATAATCCCTTGTTGAATGATTAAATCCAGATAACAACAACAGGCAGGGTCCAGGGAGACGGAAACCATGAAGCCGCTACGACTAGGTGTACAGGTCTTGCTCTTGTGCCTGAGCCTGATGGGGGCCTGGGCAAGCGCACAGGCACAAGCCTTGTCCGAGGTCGAGCAAGAGCGTCAAATGATGCGCGATCTGCAGCGGACTCAGGACGAAATCCGCCTGATGCAGTACCGTCTGGACGACAACAAGATCTCGATACAACCGGAGCGTGCTTACGAGCAAGATCAGAAACTGTTGCAAGCGCTGGAGCTGTCTGGCCGGACGGTGCAGTCCTTGGAGCGCCGCAGCCGCCTGTTGCGAGCCCGTTTGCAAGAGTTGGGCGAGGACGCGGGGGATGAGGCGGATCAAGTTACGCTTCATAACGAGCGAATGCAGTTACGACGGGCTGATGCGGCCTTGCGTGCTGATTTGCGCGTAGCGCGCCTGGTACAGCTGGAAGCGCAGCAGACCCGCCAACTGTTGCGAGAGGCGACCGAGCGTTACGAGCACGCCAAGCGCTGGCAACGCGATTCCTCCCTGATGTTGCTGGAAAGCCTGCCCGAGTTGGGCCAGGCCTGGCCTGCAGACCGCCAGAAACTGTCCGACTTTGCTCAGCAATGGCGTGAAACGTGGAGCAACAGCAGTTGGCGGCAAAGCAGTGCTTCATTGTGGATGGCGGCCGCTGTTGTGTTGTTGATGCTGGTATTGTTTCGCGGCATGCCAGTTTGGGTAAGCCGTTATCTGCCAACTGGGCGTTTGCGTCGCTCCAGCCTGACCATCGCCAATTTTTTCTTATGGTTTATCGCCATCTGGGTGGTGGCGGATCAGTTGATTGAACGGGTGTTTCAGCGGCCAGATCTTGTTCAAACCCAGTTGGAGCTCCTGGCTTACTTGAAAGTGGGTGCATGGGTGGCGGCCGTGGCGCTAGCCTGTATCAAGGGTATAGTGCTGCAGCCTCGGGCTTCCTGGCGTTTGATCCCTGTGTCCACGCAGACTCAACGTCGACTGCGTTACTTTGCGCCCGCTTTCTTTCTGGTCGTCTACGCGGACGTCATAAGTGGTTTTTTCCGAGGATCGATAGGTGTCTCGGATGCATTTCAGTCGCTGGCTGACGGTGTGAGCAGCCTGCTGTATCTGATCCTGTACGGCTATGGTTTGTGGGTTTTGCGTGACGAGCTGTTCAACCGTACGGACGCTTCGGGGCAGGGGGCAGGCAGAACAGGTCGCAGTTGGGCGCGTTTGGCCTTTAAAGGCGGCGTCCTCGTGTACACCCTGGTGTTGGGCTTGTTCATCGCAGGCTGGCAAGGCCTGTCGGATGACTTGATGTCGCATTTCATGACCATGCCCTTGCTTCTGGGCTTGCTGGCCTACGTGGGGATGGTGTGGTTGCAGGACATGGCGGACTCTTTGCTGGCGTATCTGCGTCATCGCAGCCACGATCCGGATGCAGCGCCGATTCGCGTGCAAAGTCAGTTCATTATTGTGTTTTTTGCTATCGCCCGTATGACTGTTTTGGGTCTGGCCATCTGGATGGTCAGCGGGGATTGGCTGACTGAACCCAAACAGATGCTGGAGTCGGGCCTGGATGTCTCGCGTGAGGCCTTGCGCTTGGGGGCCGTGCAGTGGCGTTTGGACTTGTGGCTGATTGCCTTGGGCGTGATGCTGGTGGGGGCGGTACTGATCCACTTTCTGCGTACCTGGTTACGTCAGAGCTACATGCCCAACACCACTCTGGAACCCGGCCTGCAAAATGCCATCGTCGGCATGGTGGGCTATGTCGCTTACTTCGTTTTGTTGGTGATCTGCTTATCCATGCTGGGTGTGCCGATTGAGTCCGTTACCTGGATTTTTACGGCTTTGACGGTGGGGGTGGGTTTTGGCTTGCGGGGTATTGTGCAGAACATTGCTTCCGGTTTGATGCTGATGGTGGAGCGCCCCGTCAAAGTGGGAGATTGGGTGGAGGTAGAGGGCAGTGAAGGCAATGTGCGCCAGATCCGTTTGCGAGCGACCTATGTGGAGCGGTTTGATCGCACCATGGTGATGGTCCCCAACGCCCAGATGATGGGCCGGCAGGTACGCAACCTGACTTACACGCCGACCTCTTTGGGGGCGATTGAGTCCCGCCTGTTATTCCCGCTGGATGTAGATGCCGATGTGGTCATGCAGATTTTGCGCGACGCGGTGCTGGCCGAGCCGGAAATTCTGGATGAGCCTGCCCCTATCTTGACGTGTGACGGGATTTTTGGTGATGGGGTCGCGTTCAGTACGCGTTGTTTCATCAATAGCATGCGGGTGCATCGCCGGGTGCGCAGCAACCTGATGCTGGATATCTTGCGCCGTCTGCGGCAGCAGGGTATCAGCTTGCATCCGGCGCAACGCTGGGTGCAGGAAGCAATGGACAAGGACAAAGCCGAGGACGAAGACCTTTAGGGTTTTCCCAGTGATTGAAAGCTGAAATATTCATCCGTATAATTTGTTTAGCCACACTAAACAGAAAAGCGCGTGATGCGCAACAGGATGGATGAGACATGAGCAAGAAACAGTCCTCTCAGGGCGAGGCAGCCGTATCGCCCTGGCGTGCTGCCAGTGCTGCTGGTTTGGGCACAATGATCGAATACTACGATTTTCAGTTGTATGGCGTCTTGGCGGTAACGTTAAGCGTCCTGTTTTTCCACACTGGTAATGACAGCGCGGCCTTGCTGTCCACACTGGCCGTATTTGGCGGCGCCTTTCTGGCCCGCCCTTTGGGCGGGATTTTCTTTGGCTGGTTCGGTGACAAGCATGGCCGCACCGCTGCCTTGATGTTCACCATTGTGGGGATCGGGGTGGCCAGTGCCTTAATGGGCATGTTGCCGACCTACGCGACCTTGGGGCTGGCTGCACCGGCCTTGTTGTTGCTGTGCCGTTTGTTGCAGGGTTTTTTTGCGGGTGGCGAAATTACCGGCGCGGCCACCTATGTGGCGGAATGCTCGCCCCCCGGCAAACGCGGTTTTTTTGGGGCATTCAACCCGGCAGCGGCCACCTTGGGCTTGTCATTGGCAACGGGCGTTGCCGGTTTGGTGACGGCGCTGGTCGGCAAGCAGGCCATGCTGGATTGGGGCTGGCGCATTCCTTTTCTGCTGTCCATCCCCTTGATCATTCTGTGCGTCTGGGCTCGTTCGCGTATTGAGGATTCGCCACGCTTTAAGGAAATGCTCAAGAGCCATCATCCCGAGCACTCGCCTTTGTCCTTGATTGTGCGTGATTACCGTCGTCCCCTGTTGCAGGTTATTGCGATTGGTTTTGCCCAGAATGCGGCAGGCTATGTGGGCGTGGTCTATTTAAGCACTCACTTGATTCACACTCTGAAGTACGACGGCACGGCGGTGTTCTGGCTGATTTCGCTGGTCACCTTGTGCTCGGCGTTCATCATGCCTTTTGCTGGCGGCCTGTCTGACCGTTTCGGCCGCAAGCCCTTGCTGACGATTGGTTTGCTGGGCTATCTGATACTGGTGCCGCTGACCATGTGGGTTGCTTCCTGGGGCAGCTTCCCGCTGGCCGTCATTGCGGTGGCCGTGTCCATTCTTCCGTTCATTGTGGTCCAGGCCGTGGGTTACCCCCTGTATGCCGAATTGTTTCCTACACGAGTGCGCTACAGCGGCGTGTCCTTGGGCTTTAACATCGCCACTATTCTGGGCGGGGCGACGGCCCCTTTTGTCGCATCCTGGTTGACGGGTCTGACCGGTTCCAGCATGGCACCTGCCTTTTACGTGATGGTGGTGGCGCTGATCGGCATTGTGGCCTTGAGCACGGTGCAGGAAACCTCTGGCCGTCAGCTGGCCGATTGATTTTCAAGGAAGTGAATGATGTCCGGATATTTTCTTTATCACTCCATAGGCATGTTCGAGGGCAAGGAAGCTGCCATGCGTGCCGAGCTGGATCAGTTCAGTCAGGTCTGGTCGGCACCGGATGATGCGCAGTGGGGCTACGCCTTGGGCCAAAAACAGGCTTTCATGGATGCCTGGGCCACGTTGATTGGCGCTGACTCCAAGGATGTTGCGCTTAGTGAAAACGTCACTGGTGGCCTGTACAGCATTCTGGGCTCCTTGCCCGCGCACGTGCTGAAAGGACGTACTGTGCTGGTGGCGGCCGATTGCTTTCCCAGCCTGCATTTCCTGCTGCAAAAGCTGGCTCTGCGTTTGGGGTTTACCTTGCGTACCGTGCCTTTGAGCGCCGGTCTGTCCTATGTGACGGACGATGATTTCATCAAGGCCTGGGACGACAGTGTGGGGGTGGCCTTGGTGACGTGGGTCAGCTCAACCTCCTCGCATCGGGTGGATGTGGATCGTATGGCGCAGTGCGCTACGGAACATGGCAGCCTGATGGCGCTGGACTTGACGCAAGCGGCCGGTCTGGTGCCGTTTACCGTGCATGAAGGTGTGGCTTTTACCTTGTCTGCTTCCTTGAAGTGGGCCTGCGGTGTGTCGGGGGCCAGTCTGTTGCATGTGCGTGCGGATTTGATCGAGCAGTGCGAGCCTGAGTTTCGCGGCTGGTTCAGTCAGGAAAATCCCTTTAACTGGAATCTGGACCAATTCAGTTATGCCCAGGGCGCGCGTCGTTTTGACCATGGCACCCCGGCTGTTTTGGGCAGCATTGCATCCTTGCCCGGTATGCGCTTTGTGCTGGCAAGCGGCGTGGAAAACCTGCTGGAGCAAAACCGGGCATTGACGGCTGTCTTGCTGGATCGTGCTGCCAAGGCTAATTGGCCGGTGCTGACGCCATTAGCTGAGAATGAGCGCGGCGGCAGCATTATGTTGCGTGCCAGTAGTGCCCAGCGTGCCCAGGCCCTGGTTGATCTGTTGCGCGAGCAGGAGCTGTATTGTGACCAGCGCGACGGCGTTTTGCGTCTGTCGCCTGGCAATGTCTGTACCGAGCAGGATGTGCTGCGCTTGTGCGACACCTTGCAGACGGCTTGGTAAGGGGGAAGGGGAATGGATAGTTTAAGGTGGGCTCATCAGGCCAGTCGCCGCATTGAACGTCCGGCTTCGCAGGTCATGGACTTTATGGCAGATCTGAATGCCTTGGGGCGTTGGTCCCTGGGCTGCTTTGACACACGAACCGTGGAGCCGGGGCTGGTCGTGGGGACGTCCCTGTTTGACGGTGGCCAAACCCACGTCAGCGTCGAGATTCTGATCGAACAAGGGCTGATTCGCTATTGGGTAGGCAGCGCCACGCAACGCATGCCGCGTATCAGTGCCATGGTGCAACCACTGGATCAGGATTCTTGCATTTTGATCATGCTGGCCACGCGTAGTGCAGATATGGATGAAAACCGTTGGCTACGCTTGCAGCGCTGTCATGAGACGGAGCTGGATCTGATTCAGGCCCAGTTGCACAGCGCCGTCTAATTCTGGCACTTAGTAGCTGGGTGGGGTGATCGCCACAATAAAACGCACATCCTTGTCGTAAGGGTTGCGGTAGGCATGAGGCAGGCTGGAGTTGAAATAACAGCTATCGCCCGTTTGCAAACAGTGCTGATCATCCCCGACATCGACCAGTAGCTGGCCTTCGGTGACCAGCACACACTCTTCGGCAGGGTGGCTCCAGCGCTGCCCGACCGAGCTTCCTCCCGGCGGCAAAAAGCCCGCCAGCATTTCGATGCTGCCAAAGCCTGGCGACACCCGTTGGTACTGCACGCCCGAGGCCGATTGAATGCTCATGCGCTGATTCTGGCGCACCACCGCCACTTGCTCCACATTGTCATCCAGCAAGGAAAACAAGGGGGTATCCAGTGCTCGCGCGATTTGGCGCAAGGTGTCCAGGCTGGGTTGAGTCAGCCCGCGTTCCACCTGGCTGATCAGGCCGGGGGAGACTTGGGCAAGCTCGGCCAGCTTGCGCAGAGACAGCTTTTTATGAAGTCGGACTTGGCGAATACGCAAAGCGGCCATGTAGGATCGGGCAGTAGGTGGGAAAGCCCTTATTGTAAGACAAGGCTGCCGGGATGCGGGGGGCGGGCCAGTCTGACAGTCGGGCTGCAGAAGATGGGGGCGGGACTGTTTGGTGGGGCTAGGTCTTTGTCAGCGGGTGTGCGTCATCCGCCCATTTTTCTTTGATATGCAGCATTTCGGGCAAGCATTTGTCCAGCAGGGCAACCAGTTGCGGATCAAAGTGCAGGCCTGATTGCTCACGTAAATAGTTAATACAGCTCTCCACACTCCAGGCCTTTTTGTAAGGCCGCTCACTGGCGAGCGCATCAAATACATCGGCCACCGCCACAATGCGGGCAGGCAGAGGGATATCTTCACCCTTTAAGCCGTAGGGGTAGCCGCTGCCATCCCATTTCTCGTGGTGATACAGCGCGATGGTGCGTGCCAGTTTTAGCAGGCCGTGGGAGTGTTGGCCAATAATGCGTGCACCAATCAAGGTGTGCGTACGCATGATTTCCCATTCTTCAGCGGACAGCTTGCCTGGCTTTTGCAAGATGTAGTCCGGGATACCGATTTTGCCAATATCGTGCATGGGGGCTGCATGCAGCAACTCGTCGGCCGCTTCGCTGGAGTAGCCCAGCCAGTGAGCCAGAATGCGAGTGTAGTGGCTCATGCGGATAACGTGACGGCCAACCTCGTTGTCTTTGTATTCGGCAGCGGTGCCCAGGCATCGGATAATCTGCAGGCGACTGTCGCGCAGTTCCTGTATTTGCACCAAGGACAGGTGGTTGCGTATGCGCGCTTGCAGGATCGCCGGATTAAAGGGTTTGGAGATGTAGTCTACCGCCCCCATGCCCAGACCCATTTGCTCGTCGTTCGGTTGCGAGAGTGCTGTTACAAAAATGATAGGGATGTGGCGGGTGTTAAGGTCCGCTTTTAAGGCTCGACAGACTTCATAGCCCGAGAGCTGCGGCATCATGATGTCCAGCAGGATCAGGTCGGGCAGGTCCCGCTGGGCCAGCTCCAGCGCCTTGAAGCCATCTTTGGCAAAGAGCAGACGGAAATCCTGTTGTAGGGTATGGCGCAGAATCTGAAGGTTGGCCGGTTCGTCATCGACCAGCAAAAGGGTAGGGCGTGGCGCGGTGAATTCATTCATGGCGTGGCGTATCTTCAGCCAAGCTGGCATCCAGGTCTTTGATTAACGCAGACAAGATGATGCTGGCCTGAACGAAGTCGAATACGTCGATAGTTTTATTGAGATTATTCAGGGTATCGGTTTGCCCTGTGCTTTCCAGATACTGGCAAATCACCTGTAAAGAAGGCTCATCAAGCTCATTGAGCAAGACGCTGTTATGCAGGGTATGAAGATGGTTCAAGACGAGATCGGTGGGGGGAACCACGACGTGCTGTGGCTCAGAAGAGGACGCTGGGGCGCCATCCTGGCTTAATTCGTGGGCGATGCGACTGAACATTTCCTGCAGTTGCGCAATGCGGCCACGCATCTGGCGCGTCTGGCCATGACGAACTTTTTCTTCCAGTTCGGCGCTAAGTGCACAAACCTGTGGCAGGCCCAGATTGCCCGAGGTGCCGCGAATGCCGTGCAAGCTGCTCAGCACCACTTCCCAGTTCGGTGAGGCTTGCTTGATTTCATCAAGCGGGTAACGGGTCTGCAGGTCTGATAGGAAACTGAGCAGGGCGCGGCGCAGACGTACGGGCGAGCCCCACAGGCTCACGCCCGTTTCCCAATCGATCAGGCTGCTGTGTTGTGGTTCGGCGTGATGCTCTTTGGGGACGGCGGGGGTTAAACCCATGACCCGTGCAATTTCCTGCAACAAAGCGGGCAGGTTCAGCGGTTTGGTGGCAAAACCGTTCATCCCGGCTTCTTCGGTGGCGCGGCGATCGCACTCCATGACGCTGGCGGTCAGCGCAATCAAAGGTAAGGGCAGGCGTGCTTCGCGGCGTTCCTGTTCGCGCCAGCGGCGGGCGGTTTCCAGGCCGTCCAGCTCGGGCATATGCACATCGAGCAAAGCCACATCAAAGTCTTCCTTGGAGAGCAGCTCCAACACCTTGTGGCCATTATCGGCTGCCACAACAGAATGTCCGTGCTGCTCCAGGGCCAGAGTCAACAGTTCCTGATTCAGGCTGACGTCATCGGCCACGAGGATGCGCAGCGCAGGCAGTTTGGGCAGGTGATCATCCTCCGGGCTCATGCTGGGCTCTTGACCGGGCTCCAGTGGAATGCGGACCTCGAATACACTGCCCACGCCCAAGGTACTTTGGACTTCCAGCGTGCCGCCCATCAGGTCGACCAACTGGCGGGCAATGGACACACCCAGGCCCGTACCACCAAAGCGGCGGCTGATGGACACATCGGCCTGCGTAAAGGGGGTAAAGACATCACGCAACTGATCGGGGGTCATGCCGATACCCGTATCGGTGACGCGGATGCAGACGGCATTGCGCCCAGGTTCAGGGGTCACATCGACGTGTACTGCGCCGCTTTGCGTGAACTTGATGGCATTGCCGATCAGGTTGTTCAGCACCTGCTGAATACGCAAGGGGTCTCCTTTATAAAAGAGACGCAGCTCGGGCGCATAATTCAGACGGAATTCCAGGTTCTTGGCATCCGCAGCCAAACGCAGCGAGGCCTCAATCTGCTTGCACAAGTCAAGCAGGGAAAAGTCGACCTGCTCCAGCTCTACCGAGCCACGCTCCAGCTTGGTCGTGTCCAAAATATCGTTGAGCAAGGCCAGCAAAGAGCGGGCGGACTGATTGATGATGCTCAGGTGCTTGTTCTGTTGTGCATTGAGCTGACCGTTCAGCATCAAGTCACTAAAACCAATAATCGCGTTCAATGGGGTGCGGATTTCATGGCTCATATTGGCTAGAAAGGCACTCTTGGCCTGAGCGGCCTGCTCGGCTTTTTCGGCGCTTTGACGCAAGGATTCGGTCAGCGCGTTATAGCGGCTCATATCCGTGACAAAGCCGACAAACAGCGGCTCACCGGGCTGGCGAACCTTGCCGACGGCCAAGCGCATCGGCATCAAGCTGCCATCTTTACGCAGTCCGGTCACATCCCGACCGACGCCAATGATTTTGGGGTCATTACTGCGCAAGTAATTGGACAGATAGCTGTCATGGCGCGAGCGGTCTGGCTCGGGCATCAGCATATTCACATTGCGACCGAGCACCTCCCCGGCTTTCCATCCAAACAGGCGTTCTGCCGAATGGTTGAAATCCAGAATGGTCCCGTTGCTGTTGATGGTAATAATGCCGTCAATCGCCGTATCCACAATGGCCCGGTTGTGCGATTCACTTTCCTCCATCTTCAAAAACAGTTGGCGATAGCGCAGCAGACCATTGGCCGCGGTTACCAGCACGGTCACGGTAATAGTGAACGTGGAGAGCACCATGGACGCAAAGGTGCTGTTGAAGATGATCATGTCATCGGGGGGCGTGGTCTGGCCAATGAAACGGGCAGCGGCCATGCCGGTGTAGTGCATGCCGGAGATGGCCAAGCCCAGCACAATGCCGCTGATCACCACACGCTGCAGCAAGGTCAGACGGGTGCGATGCAGGCGAAAGCGTATCCACAAGGCCACGGTGGCCAGTACCACCGCCAGCACAACCGACAAGAAGAAGGTAACAGGTTCATAGCGCAACGCCGGCGCCATACGCATGGCAGCCATGCCGCTGTAGTGCATGGTGCCAATGCCCAGACCCACCAAGATGCCGCCCATGATCAGATGCGAACGCTGGACTCGGGCTTGCGAGAGGATTTGCAGCGCCACCCAGGATGCCCCTACGCTGGGCAGAACCGACAGCATGGTGATGGCCGGGTCGTAATGCACGCTGGTACAGAGTTCAAAGGCCAGCATGCCAATAAAGTGCATGGTCCAGATGCCGCCGCCCAAGGCAATGGCACCCGTGCAAATGGCGATCTGACGATGCAGCCTTAAATCCGCCATGCGGGCAATATGGGCCGTTTGCAAGGCCATGCCCGAAGAGAAGATGGCAACCAGCAGGGACAGGATGACCAGTCCACTGTTATAGCTGCCAACTAAAAAGGGAGCCATTTGGTCTGCACTGATGAAGAACTGGTCGAGTATCCGCATAGGTGCTCATGTTCGAAGTGGCCCATGGGGCCAAATTACGCAAAATAAGTTTGGCTCCCTCTGCAAATGAGAGGGAATGTAACGCTGAAACTCGGATAGGTTACCGAGTTTGTCTCTTACTGTGCAATTTTTTGTATGGATTGAACAAAAACATTCATAACTAGAGCAATGTTCCGGTCAATAGCAGTGCAGCGACGGAGAAATAAATGACCAAACCGAGCACGTCCACCAAAGTGGCCACCAACGGTGCCGAGGCACTGGCCGGGTCAAAACCGACGCGTTGCAAAATGAAGGGCAGCATAGAGCCGATGCAGGATCCGAAGGTGACAATCCCGACCAAGGCCATCCAGATCGTCAAACCGATCAGTAAGGAATGTTCGCCGTAGTCGTATAGCCCCAGGTGCTGCCAGACTTCAATACGAACAAAGCCAATCGCCCCCAGCATGGTGCCCAGTACCAGGCCCACCGGCAGTTCGCGTAGTAACACACGCCACCAGTCCTGTACCCGGACTTCGCCCAGGGCCAGACCGCGAATCAGCAGGGACGTGGCCTGCGAGCCGGAGTTACCGCCCGAGCTCATGATCAAGGGAATGAACATGGCCAGGACCACAGCTTTTTCCAGTTGTATCTCGTAATACTGCATGGCACTGGCAGTCAGCATTTCACCCAAAAACAGAATGGCCAGCCATCCTCCACGCTTGCGGATCATGGTGCTAAAGCCGGCCTGCAAATAAGGTTTGCCAATATGTTCGGCCCCCCCGAAGCGGTTCATGTCCTCCGCGGCTTCGTCCATGAGGGCGTCAATGACGTCGTCCACCGTCACAATGCCGATGATGGCCTGGGTCTCGTCCACGACCGGGATGGCCAGAAAGTCGTGACGGCGTATCAGTTGGGCAACGGCTTCTTTATCGGTCAGCGCCTGCACGGCGATAGGACTGTCGCCACTCCACAGTTCAGTCAAGGCGGCTTGCGGGTCGGCGCACACCAGTTTGCGCAAGGGAACGACAAATTGCAGTTGCTGTTTGTCGTTAACGACATAGATGGCGTAGACCGTCTCGCGAGTGCTTTCTACTTCGCGGATATGCTGCAGGGTCTGGGCGACGTTCCAGCTCATGGGCACTTGCAGAAACTCGGTGGTCATGATGCCGCCGGCGGTATCGGCCGGATAGTGCATCAGTCGCATGATGGAGGTGCGGGTAGCTTGGCTCAGGCGGCTCAGAATCTGCTCTTGGTCCTCGTGGTCCAGATCCTGTAGCAAGTCGGCCATACGGTCTTCGGCCAGTGTTTCCAGCACCGGCAGGCGCTCGGGGCTGCTTAGCTCCAACACAATGGCACTGGCCCAACGCAGCTCCGGTATCTCCAGCAAGGCTTGTAAGCGCTGGTTATCCAGCTCTTGGGCAGCTTGCAGGGCCGGGCGCCGTTCCAGCTCGTTCAGGGCCAGAGCAATGTCGGCAACAGGGGTCTGAGGGCCTAGTAAATCAGTTGAGGGGGGCAGGGACATGCAGTACTCCAGTGGACGCGCAAGTACAGAAAATGGTCTGGCGTGGGAAACGTCAGGCGAGTATTTTTATGGGGGAAGGGCTGATAGAAGGGGTGAAGTATGTCTGTGAATCGATCCATGATTTACCCATAGAACCGCTCAGTGCTATCCCAAGCAGACAATCAGCGTGGTGAAGAATATCGCCATCGTAGGGAGGTCTGCGCGGGAAGTCAAAATGATTGCGATGAGGTGCGGATAAATGATTTGTGCGGTTAAGGTGGCGTTTGCGCCCATGCATCGAACTTGAGATGGCTCAGAGGGTGCTATAGTGCCCGCTTTGCCGCATTGGCGGCGACTCGACCCAGGCGGGCCCAGGCCCACTACACGATCAGGAACAACCATGAGCAATGCGATTAATTTTGACCAAGGCAACTACCGCTTCATTCCGACCGGCGTGACCCGCTTTTCGGGCGGGGTGGCCGCTCAGCCCGGTTACGAGATCTGCCGGGTCGTGTTTTCGGCTCCCGTGCCACTGAAAGAAGGCTTTGACCTGATTCAAGCCGTGCTGGAAGCGGAAGAGCGTCCTTTGACGGCCTTGTGCGCTTGCGAGCTGCGCTCCCCCGAGCCAGTCAGCGACAGCGACTTCAACAAATTCAATGAGCTGTACCTGGAAACGCTGAAAGAGTGGGGCCTGATCAAAGGCAAACACAATCCGGTCGCGCGCAGCAATGTGTCGCCTTTGGTCGGTGCGCCTGCCGAGCCTAGCTTTTACGCTTTCAGCTATACGGTGGAAACCGATATTGAAGAAGCCACCTTTGTGATTGCGGGCAGTTGCGAAGTGCCCGAAACCCCCGATGACGATATTGAAAGCATTGTGGCTTATCGGGATGTATCGCCTGACGGCCTACTCAAGAAAGCCCAATGGGTCCTGGATGAAATGGAGCGTCGTCTGGAAGTGCTGGGCCATGAGTGGGCCGATACCACGGCCACTCATGCTTACACCGTGCATAATGTGCACCCCTTTATGGCCAGTGAGTTGGCCAGGCGCGGGGCGATTAGCCATGGTCTGGGCTGGCATCTGGCTCGTCCTCCCGTGAAGGATCTGGAGTATGAAATGGATTGCCGTCGTATCTTGAACGAGCGTGTGCTGACCATTGATTAATTGATTCACCCTTAAAAAAACAGGCCCACGCTTGCGTGGGCCTGTTTTTTTTTATGCTCGGCTATACGCCGCTTCAGACGCAGAGCGTTGATAACGACGGCGTACGATCAAGCCCCATACCAACCCCAGGATGGCCGAGGCCAGGGAGCCGCAGAGTACGCCCAACTTGGCTGCATCCAGCAAAACAGGCTCGGCAAAGGCCAGGTTTGCGACAAAGATGGACATGGTAAAGCCGATACCAGCCAGCAAACCGATCAAGGCGACACCGGACCAATTCATGCCAGCCGGCAGGGTGCACAGGCCCAGGCGCACGGGTAGCCAGGTGCCTAGCAAGACCCCCAAGGGTTTACCCACTATCAAGGCAATAGCCACGCCAAACAGGGCACTTTGCGCGCCGGCGGCATTCAGGTCCAGACCATTGAGGCTGACCCCGGCATTGGCCAGGGCAAACACAGGCATGATGATAAATGCCACCCATGGGTGCAGCAACGCGGGAATGCGCTGGACCGGAGGCAGGATTTCACGCTGGGCTAACTGCATTTTTTGCAGGGTATACATGATTTCATGGGTATCGTGCTGGCTTTCCAGCTTGGTTGCCAGCTCCAGATTCAGGTGTCGTGCCTTGCGTGGCAGGGGCAGGGCACGTACCGGGCTCATCATGCCCAGGACCACACCGGCCAAGGTCGGGTGAGCACCGGTTTTGAGCATGCCAAACCATAGAATGGCGCCGGGAACGACGTAGGCCCAAGCCGAACCGATGCCCATTTTTTGCAGACCCAGAACAGCCACAATGCCAACACCGGCAATTAGAAAGGCGCTGTAGTCCAGTCCGCCAGAGTAAAAGAAGGCAATGATTAGGATGGCAATCAGGTCATCAATAATGGCCAGTGCCAGCAAAAATATCCGCAAGCTGGGGGGCAGGGAACGGCCCAGCAACGCCAATACGCCAACGGCAAACGCAATATCGGTAGCCGTAGGAATGGCCCAGCCCATCAACACTTTTGGATCGGGGTTCATGGCCGCATAGATCAGCGCGGGCAGGGTAATGGCAGCCAGGGCGGCACAGATAGGCAGCATGGCCGAGCGCCAATCAGACAGGGCCCCGTCATGGATCTCGCGACGAATCTCCATCCCGACAACCAGGAAAAACAGGGTCATCAAAATGTCGTTGACCCAAAAATGCAGATCTTGCGAGAAACGCCATGGGCCCAGCTCCAAAGTCACTTGTGTGTGCCAGAGGGCTGAATAGCTATCGGAAAATGAGGAGTTGGCCCAGATCAAAGCCACGGTAGCGGCCAGCAATAAGACAACCCCGCCCAGGGCTTCGATATGCAAAAGCCGCTGTAATTGCGCTTGAAGCTGGCGGGTTACGACATGGGCACGCGGTAAGGGCGTACCGGAGGAGGGGTGGGACATGGTCGGCAAATCTCCACAAGGCGGCCCGACCTTGCGTATATGTTTAACCTGCCCTGCTGCACCATGCCAGCAAAACACCCTGCGCAATTATAGGGAGGGAGTTTCTTTAAGGCAAACGTCAGCTTGAGGCAGTGTCAGGAGCGATATGCAGGGGAATAGTGACTGGGCCATCGTTGGTCAGACTCAATTGCATATCGGCACCAAACACGCCGCACTGTGTATCAGGAAGGCGGGTGCGGGCCATGGACACCAGTTCATCAAACAGGGGTTGGCTAAGGGCAGGGGGCGCCGCACGGCTGAAACCGGGGCGATTACCCTTGCGCGTGTCTGCAGCCAAGGTAAATTGGCTGACCAGCAAAAGCTGGCCACCCGCTTGCAACAGGTTCAGATTCATCTTGCCCTGTTGATCGGAAAAAATGCGCAGGGCTAATAGCTTGTCCAGCAAACGTCTGGCTTGCTCGCTGGTATCACCGTGTTCAGCACAGACCAGCACGGCCATGCCAGCCCCAATCTTTGCAACGGTTTGGTTTTCAATATCGACTTGGGCCTGACGTACCCGTTGAATCAAGGCAATCATAGATAGTTCACGAAGATCAGTGGCCGACAGCTTTGGAGAACAGATTCACAATCAGTACGCCCACCACAATAAAGGCGATACCGATCATAGCGGCCAAATCCAGTTTCTGCTTGAAAAGCACCCAGCCGATCAGCGAAATCAGCACAATGCCTACACCACTCCAGATGGCATACGCCACGCCAACAGGCATGACGCGCAGGCTAAGCGACAAAAAATAAAACGCGCCTGCATAAAACAGCACAGTCAATACGCTGGGTACGACAAGGGTGAACTGCTCAGAGCGTTGCAACAAGCTGGTGGCAATGATCTCGAAGATAATCGCGACGAATAAATGCAGGTAGGCCAGGCTTACAGGAGTCATGGGAAATCAAGGTTGAAAACTGAACCAGCCAGGCAGCAGCAGGACGCTGGCCCATAAAGCGGCTGAAGCCCAGGAGGAGATATGAAAGCTGACGGGTGACATGGCGCAGGTGCCCGCAATTAATGGAACCGTCGAGCGCAAAGGGCCCACAAAACGACAGGCTACGATACTGAACCACCCCCAGCGAGCAAAAAACGCCTGTGCTTTTGCATACAGGTGCAAACGTTTGCGCGCCCATTCGAAATGGAACAGATTACCGCCGTAGCGCTGGCCCAGATAAAAGGAGATGGCATTGCCGATGCCTGCGCCCAGCGTGACGGCCAGCCAGACGGGCAGCAAATCCATTTCGCCAGCGCCAACCAGCGCACCGACAGATAAAAGGATAGCGGTACCTGGAATGATGAGCGCCAAAAAGGGCAGAGACTCAACCAGGCACAGCGCAAATACGGCAGGCGCAACCCATTGAGGGTGCGCGCTGATCAGCGCTGTGGCTTGTTCGGCAAAATTGCTTAAAGTACTTAGCATATCAACCAGAAGGAAGGGACAGTCATGGCTTGTCCTTTAGTTCAGGGGGAAACTCAGAATCAGGCGGTCTTTGTGCTGCAAACCGTCCTCAAACAGCGCTTCGTCGTAATGGTGCAGGAAGTAATCGGGTTCAATCGCCACAATCCGAAAACCGGCGCGTTGATAGAAAAACAGCGGGTAGCCTATTGTGCCGGTGCCGACAAACAAGGTCTGTCCACCTTGTTGGCGCACATAATCAATCACGGCTGACAGCAGCGTGTGACCCAGTCCCTGACCTTGATGCGAGGGCAAAACAGCCATGTTCATCAGTTCCCAGTCCTGGGCATTGTTGCGCTGCAAAATCGCTGCGGCCACAATGTGTTGCTGATCCCGGATGCACCAGGCGTGCGGCGTGTCCCTGTAGCGTTCAATCAGGCTTGTGCTGGGGTCAGCCTCCAGGAGTAAAGCCATGGGTAGGCTGGAACCATGAATCTGTTGCACTTGTTCCGGCTTACTGGGCTGGCTCATGAAAAATCCCCGTCCACGTAAAACCACTGGCCTTGCTCAAGGACAAAACGGCTGATTTCATGCAGACGATTGGCCCGGCCATGCAAACGGTTGCGTGCCACAAACTCTACAATCGCCTCTGTGTCGGAAACACGCTCATGGCGTCGCACGTCCAGGCCCAGCCATTGCAAACCCTGTGGATTGGGTTCCAGTGAATGAGGGCGGGTGGAGCAATGCCAAGTGGCCAGAAGGTAGTCCAGATCGTCGCGTACAAACGCGCAGTAGCGTGAACGCATCAACGTGACGGCATCGGGAGCTTGCAAGTATTGGGGGCCTTGATGCCACGGGCCGCAACAGGCTTCGTAGGGGTTGGAATTGCCACAGGGGCAGGAAGGTTTTGAAGAGGAATACTTTTTCAAGAGCGTAACTGCCAAGACCAAAGAATGGCACAAGCATACCTGAAAGCCGGTATTGGCTTATGGCCCCCCGCGACGAAAAGTAACTTTTTCAAGGCGGTGACTTCTCATGCCTGGGGTGTTCGAGCTAGTACGAGTACTGAAGCTGTGTAATTGGTATTTCTGACTGCCGAAAAGTTCCTGCTTGCCTTTGTGGTGGCGACGTTGCGATTGTCCAAGTCTTGCTGCTCGCCCAGGTGTGCACCATAAAAAACCCGCCCGCAAAAGCGGACGGGTCACAGGCATGCTCTTGGCTACGTCGAACTGGCTTATTTAGCCGCGTCGATACGCTGTTGCATGCGCTGGGCGCGCTCTTTGGAGCCGGGGTGCGAGCTCATCACGCTGCTCTCGCCGCCGTCCAAGGCTGCCAATTTTTCAAAGGCAGAGACCAGGCCTTGCGTCTTGAGCTTGCGCTCGGTCAGCAGGTCAAAGGAGTAGTCATCAGCAGCGGACTCTTGCGATTGCGAGAACTGAGCATTCAGAAATGCTTCGGACAGCTCGCCCAATTGGCTGGAGTTCAACTGAGTCACCACACTGTTACCAGTCGCGGCGGCCGCATCACGAGCGGCGGACAGACCGTAGGCGGTTTGCATGGCTTTCTTGCTGTGGCCCAGCTCAACATGACCCATTTCGTGACCGATCACGCCGCGCAACTCGTCGTCGTTCATCTTGTCCATCAGGCCGGCGTAAACACGGATACAACCGTTAGCCATGGCCCAGGCGTTGACTTCCTGAGTCTGGTAAACCTTGAAGTTTGGTGTTTGGCCGTTCAACTGTTTCGTCAATGGTTTCACGACACGTTGCAGGCGTTTGTTGTATTTGCTGTTGGCGCTGGCCACTTTGTTTTCAGCGTCCATCTGCTTGCAGGATTGATCAGACAAAGCGACCACTTCCTGATCAGACAAGCTGAAAGCCTGAACAGCCTTGCTGCCAGCACCCACCAAGCCACCCACATCCATAGTCTGACAGCCTGCGGTCAGGCCAGCGACGGCCAACATGGCAGCCAACGCACCCATACGAAAAGTCATGGATTTCCCCTTCTACTTATAAAAAAAGAAGCGATTTTAATGATTCGACAGTGAAGGGTCTGTATATAAAACAATATTTAACAATTATTGCTGCCGCCCTTGCGCGCAGATAAGAGCTGTAGGCGAGCACGATAAGCGAGGTTAAAGCGTTTTAATCCAAGATGATATTTATGCTGGAATGCTTGCCGTGGGCCGCCCAGAAGATAAGTCCCATTCGGAGGTAAACGATAATGTAATGATTAGGTACCAGTGTTACTATTTACTTCACAAAACGAGAGGGAGACAAGGAAATGAGTAAGAAAATCATGGTGTTGCTGGGAACACTGGTACTGGCTGGGTGTGCGGCTCACACCCAGGGCGAACGTGGTCCGGGCGCCCAAATGACACAGAACTGTGCACCGATAGATGAGTCAGGCGTTGCCGCTTTGTTTGAACGTTGGAACCAGTCTCTACAAACTGGCAAGCCTGACGTTGTTGCTAAGAACTATGCAGAGCGTTCGATTCTGTTGCCCACACTGTCTGGAGTAAACCGCGTTAGCACGGCAGAAAAAGTAGACTACTTTGAACATTTTCTGGCCGCCAAACCGCAAGGCAAGGTAACGGACAGACAAATCACCCTGGGCTGCAATATGGCCGTGGACTCGGGCCTGTACACGTTTCATATGGGCAGCAGCGGTAAAGACGTAGGCGCGCGTTATACCTATACGTATCAGTGGAACGGCCAGGACTGGCTCATCGTCAGCCACCACTCCTCACTTTCGCCTGTTGATAAATAAGCGCTTTTCAAGCCTGGGTGACGTGCTCAAATAGCACCAAACCCAGGTTTTAAGCTTGCTGCTGGCTGGACGCCAAACGGCAGAGAACAAGCAAGTTCGGCATTATCATTATTTGTGTAGGCCGACGCTGGCAAGGGGATGGGATGGTGCCCCCCCCGTGAGTCGAACACGGCACCAACGGATTATGAGTCCGCTGCTCTAACCAAGCATGAGCTAGAGGGGCAACAAGTCCGCAATTATTACATAAAGTCCGTGTTTATGCCTAGCGAAGCTGCGCGCAACGCAAGAGATGGGGGCGTCTGGGAAGCCAACCGTATTTGCTCGCGATTGGTAGCACCTTGTTGTTTATCCTTGGAGGACAATGGGTGCGTCTGAAATCCAGAGAATAATGATGAAAACACTGTTTTTAGCCCTGACCCTGACATCCATTCTTTCTGCCTGTGCTGTTCATACCCCCAGAGGTTCTGTCATTGTGGATCCAGATGGGCACGGCGGATATGGACAGCGCCACTGTCCACCCGGCCAGGCGAAAAAAGGCAATTGCTAAGCAAGCACTTCAGCCGGCATTTTTATTTGCGTTGATAGCGCTTGCTACCTGTGCTGGTTTCGCAATAGCGGCCCCCACGCGGGCCCGTGCAATAGGTGCCACTGACACATGTGCAAGCGCTGTTTGACTGCAGCGTTTGTGGAGCCGATGGCGAACTTCGTCCTGTTGTACCGGTGTACGTGGGGCAAGATCGTTTACTGCCGCTGGCAGAACCATCACGGCATACAAAAACCTCCCCCTCGCAATGGGAGATACCGCCTTTTTTGCCTGAACAGGGGGTATTTCGTGCCTGTGTATCGAGAGGTAGCAGTGCCATGATCAGGCACAGGAACAAGCATTTCATTTTTGTCTCACGCGCCAGGGACGAGCTTGAACCCCCGATGGTTTTGCCATAAAAAGAGCGTTGAAAATACGTTTCTTTTTGTGCTCTGCTGTAATAGCTATTTTATTTTGGATGATGTCATGCGAATCGTAATGCTTTTCCCCGCTTTATTACTAGCCGCTTGTCAAACGATGGCGCCCACCGAGGCAGTTGGCAGCCAAGCATGGTTGGAACAGGTGGATCGCCAATTGGCTGTGTCAGATGGCCAAGGCCATGGTCCCGATTATGGCTCGCAGGAGTGGTGCAACGTGGTCCATTTTCGTTTGTACGGGAAAGCTTCTGTAGAGCCCGTACCTTGCGACCAGGCCTGGATGGAGAAGGTCGATCAGGAAATGAAAAAGCGTTAGGCCGCGCCACGCCGGGTAAGCCGCGCAGTCAGTGGCTTATGACCGGCGATAGTATTTCCGGTGTTCCACCATGGTGCCGATAATTTCAATGGCATGCTGGTCGCTGCGAATGGACGGGTAGTCTTCGTTCAGCGGCACCAGCTCAAAGATTTCTTGCCCGCCTTCATCAATGCACAGGAGGCGGTATTTCTTGAAAGTGGCTTCTTCTTCACTATTTTTGGCGACGACATAATCACCGGGGCGGGGCGTGAGCTCGCAATCAACAATAATTCGGTCGCCTTCCTTGAAGTCCGGCAACATGGAGTCGCCCTTGATCTGCAGAGCAAAAGAGCGCTCGGACAGGCACAGATCTGTCAGCAGATACTCTACCTCTTCAAACGTGAAGTTCTGGCCCGGGTCTCGAAAGACACCTGCCTGCACATAGTTGAGCAGGGGAATGCGCCGCTCGCCCATCATGGCGTTTTGCACGTTGGAGTCAAAATCACGCTTGGCACCATAGCCATAGCCTTGTTGATCCAGGCTATGTGCTTCCAGACCCACTTCTTTTTCTATGGCGCGCGCCACTCGTTCGCCAATGCTGCGCCCGCCGTTGTAGGTGGATGACAGGTACTGGGCCAACTGCGCCCGTGTGCGCCCAATAGAGCGCGCAAAGTCAGCCGCGTTGCCGTGAGCGCGGTCTTCAATTAGGCGTTGCAGGTTTCTGCGGCGAATCGAGTAAATATCCATATTCAACATTAAAACAAGAAAAAACTAAACATTGGTTTAGATATTTCTTTTCTTTGCGTTTAGAACTATCTATACTCAACACATGAACGCTAAACACATCATCGAAGAAATGGGCGGTCGCCGAGCCGTACTGCGTATCACAGGCTTGAGCAAAGGCCGCATATCTCAATGGGAGAAGGCCGGTGTCATTCCACGCGTTTGGCAACTGGTGTTCCATCACATGAACCCGGTGGTGCCTGCCCCAGCACCCAAAGAAAGTTCTAGAAACATCTAAGCATTCAAGATGGGGTTGGCTTGTAAGCCGAACCTGACAGATCGGCTGTGTCATGGGGTGACACAGTTCTTGTGCCCTTGGGGCATTGCCTATTAATCGGATGTTCTTGGCCTGTTGGGGTCAGGGGTCCTGCTGCGCGCCACATGTTTGCAAACAGATCTCAGGCGTGTGGCATTTCATTTCGGGATGCCATGAAAAAACATATTGAAAGCCACTGGCCGCAGGCGATGGGGTCGCCGCCCAAGCAGCTTGTGTCAGAACCAATCGCTGTACAGCCTTTGCCGTTGCTCAGGCAGGTCGTGCCGAAGGGCCAAGCCCTTGTCCGACTGGTTTATCGCCCGGGTATGCCGTTTTGTCACCCAGCCCGACAGAAACTGGGAGTGCAGCCTGTGTGGGCTTGGGCACAGCAGAACGTAAAACAGGATGGAGCGTGCTGATGAGCAATATGCCGTGGTTTCGTGCCTACACCGAGATGGTGGATGACGAGAAGTTGCGTCTACTGGCTTTTGAGGACAGATGGCACTACGTCGCCTTGCTGTGTCTGAAGGGGCAGGGCGTGCTCGACAGTGGGGACACCCTGATGCTGCGCAAGGTGGCCGTCAAGCTGGGTCTGGACCTGCGCACCTTGGATGATGTCGTGCGTCGTTTAAGCGAAGTGGGCTTGATCGACCCAGAGACTTTGCAGCCCTTGGCGTGGGACAAGCGTCAGATGAAATCTGACAGCAGCGCAGAGCGCGTGGCGCGCTTTCGGGCCAGAAAAAAGCAGGAACAGGACGGTAAGGAGGGCAGTAGCGCGCCCGTAACGTTACCGAAACGGCCAAGTAACGCGCTAGATAAAGAGACAGATAAAGAAGGAGAGACAGAGACAGAAAAAGATAAAGAAAAAACAAATGTGCGGCGCAAGGCTCCGGCGCTGGAGTTCTCTGCCTGGCCTGCTGAACCCAGTGCAGAAGTGGTCGCGGATTATCTGCGTCATCGTCGCGAGATCAAAGCTCCCTTGACGCAAACTGCCTTGAATCGCCTGGGCGCCGAGGCCCACCGGGCGTTGGAGATGGGTTACAGCGTCGATGATTTTCTGGCCGAGTGCATGTTGCGTGGCTGGCGCGGGGGCAAGGCCAGCTGGCTGGAAGGGCGTAATGAGTTCCGTGCAGGGCAAGCATCGGGTTTTGACCCCTTGGCCTATGTGAACCGTCATCGGCAACGCGAGGAGATAGACGATGTCATCGATGTCTGATTTTTCTAACCCCTGGCTGCTGCGTCACACCAAGCTGGAAGGCATCAGCCTGATGGACCATTTGTACAACCGGCTCAATGGCATTTATCCCAACAAATTCCGTTCCAACTTCCGCGACAAGCAAGCCATCGAAGACTGGAAGCAAGCCTGGGCCGAGGCCTTTGATGAAGAGGGCGTCTCGCCCACGGATGTGGCACTGGGCATCAAGAATTGTCGCCGCATGTTCGATTGGCCACCCAGCTTGCCGGAGTTCTTGCGGGCCTGCCGTCCTCAACTGGAACCAGAGACTGCCTTTTTTCAGGCCGTGCGTGGCATGCAGGCACGGGTGCGAGGAGAAATGGGCGAGTGGTCGCACCCGGCGATCTATTACGCGGCAATCAGTATCGGGCAGTTTGATTTGCTGAATCAGGCTTACACGCAGCTGGAGCAGCGTTGGCACAAAGTTCTGGGCGATCAACTGGCCAAAGGGCAATGGCCAGAAATCCCGTCGCCCCGATTGGCTTTGTCTTCACCACAAGACAGAGAGCAAGGCCGTCGGGAAGGACAGCGACGCGTACGCGATCTGGCCCAGGTCATTTCAGGCGACAACAACAAGGACCCGCGAGTTTGGGCGAACCGGATCTTGGCGCACCCCCAAGAGCGTTCTCTGGCGGTCCTGAAAATGGCTAAAGCCGCCTTGGGAAAGGAGTGAGTTATGGATCTGACAACACCGCTTCATCAAAAAGTGCGTAGGCCTATCACCGGAACACCGGCCCATCGCTACAAGGAGCTACGGGTTTTGCAGCAGCGCGGCCAGATCAGGCAATTGGTACAGCAACCATCCTGGAGTCTGGCGCCACGGTTTTTCCGCCACCTGATGCCTGCCAGTAGGATTTGCTACATCGCGGACTTTGCCTACACGGATAACAGGAGCGGCCGTCGCATTGTGGAGGTAGGCCGCCATACACACAGTCTGTTTCAAGGTATCAAACGTGTCTTGCTGACCTGGATGCACGGCATCACCGTCCAGCGTGTCTGAAGGAGGAGTACACATGACAATCAAAGCAGAAAACAAACAGGGCCTAAGCGGCGA
Source organism: Alcaligenes aquatilis (assembly GCF_003076515.1). Taxonomy (NCBI): domain Bacteria; kingdom Pseudomonadati; phylum Pseudomonadota; class Betaproteobacteria; order Burkholderiales; family Alcaligenaceae; genus Alcaligenes; species Alcaligenes aquatilis. The sequence continues at coordinate 601,869 of NZ_CP022390.1, forward strand.
TGATCTGCTCTGGAACTGGGCCCGCTGGTGCTGGTCTGGGCAGACCGTGGGCAATATGGAGCGCTACGTTCCCTGGCAAGAGGACTTTCGGCCCATACACCAGGACCATGCTCTGGCGGTGGATGCCTTGTACCAGCGCCTGCCGCACTATCAAGCCATGGTCATACAGGCCGAGTACCCACGCAAGAATGCCCAGTACGGCCATCTGACCGCCAGCGAACGTCAGGCCACAGCCCGTTTGTGGATCAAAAGGGTGACTGGTGCGGTCCTTCGGGATGAAGACTACCGCCGCCATTTGATGGATTTCAGAATCACAGTTGAGAAGGAGATTTTGCGGTGAAGTATGCAGCCGAAGTCATAGACCTGTTAGCGGCCTATCCGGGACGAGAGTTCCGCATGATTCAGATTGTGCGGCATGTCAGCAAAGGCATGGATCTGTCCACTGCACAACGCAACGCCATGCGCGAAGGCGTCAAGCGCGTGCTGGTGCAACTGCAGGATTCAGGCCAGGTGGACAAGATCAAAGAGGGTGAAACCTCTGCCTTTTACGCGTGGCGTTGCAGTCTGCAACATGGCCCGCTATGAATCTGCAAGCACAATTGCAATAATGGGCGTGCAAAGTTGCGTCCAATGCAAACGAAACAACCCCGAGCAAGTAATTGCGGCGGGGTTTTTTTTATGTTCCGCACAAGGAGCCACTTTGTTTTTTGATGAACTTACTTGATCTCTGTATCGGCCTGCTTGTCCAGACCAGGAAACGTACCGCCATGAGCTATGCCCAAGACGATTTTTATACGCTGATTACCAAAGCGGCCGAGCCGCATACGGTGCTTCGTGAGCCTGTAGAGGAGGGGCAGTTACCTGCGATGCCTTATCTCCTTTTCTCCATGACCCAGGGTCATCCTGGCCCTAGCCATCACGGACGGGTTAACGAGGCTGGTATCCGCCAAGTCAGCGCGCATTATCAGGCACAGCTTCAGTTGCGCTGCTTTGCGACGGATAGCTGGAACATTCTGGAACGTGTTCATCTGGCATTGGAGTCCGAGTCTTTGCAGGCTCTCAGTGAGGAGCTGAACATTGCTGTAGTTCGCGCTGTGCTCTCGGAGGTGGAACCTGACCAGGCTGAACAGGGGCAAGCCCATACACGGCTGGATCTGGATGTCCTGTATACGGCCAGCATGGATGATGAAGTGCATGTGATTGAGTTTGTGGAAGTGAAAGGGGGGCAGCCCCCTGCTTGAGTGACCAGGCAGGCCTGCCCGGGCCTGTTTTCTTGAACGTGTTTTTTTAGCGCTTTAGCCACCGATCCAGGTGGTTTTTTCTTTTTGGAGCCACCGATGGCAAAACTATCTCGGATCGCCAACGTAGATATTGCGTTGCGTACGACCGCAATCAATGAACAATCTTTTTCCGACATGCTGATTCTGGGCAGTCATGTGCTCTCGACAGCACGCGCCATGACCATTACCGGTGCGGATGAACTGCTGGACATGGGACTGCAAGATACGGATCCCTTGTACTGGGCTGCGCGCGATGCTTTCGCACAGATTCCTGCCGTTCGTCAGGTCTTTATTGGCCGTCGTCAGGTTGACGAGCTCAAAGTTTCGGTAAGTCGTGCTGTGCCTGATGCCAACTACCGTGTCCAGTTGCGCTGGCGTGACGAACAGGGTCAACAGCTGGATGCGCAGGTGTCGTACAAGGCGCTGGAAACAGACACGGTGGCAGAAATTGCCTCGGGTTTGGCTAGCGCGATTGCACAAACGGCTGCTCCTGTGACGGCGACTGCAGCCGAAGCTGTGGTGACTGTGAGCAATAAAACGGTGGGTGCGGCCCTGGCGGTTCAACTGCAAGGCAATCTGGCCATGCAGGTGGTGCCCGGTACTGAGACTGTGACCCAAGCTCTGTCCTCGATCGCCAATAGCCCCTTTAATTGGTATGGCCTGGTTATTACCAGCCGTGCCAAAGAAGATGTGCTGTCGGCTGCCGCCTGGACTGAAGCCAACGAGAAACTGTTTGGTACGGCTTCGGCTGATGCGGGCATTATTGATCCCGATTCGAGCGAGGATTTGGCTAGCCAGTTGCAGGCAAAACAGTACTTCCGCAGCTTTGGCATTTACAGCGCAGCAGCCGCAACGCAGTACCCTGAAGCCGCGTTGATGTCCTCCATGTTTACTTACTACCCCGGTCAGGAAACCTGGGCACTGAAGAAGCTGGCAGGTATTGCCTACGACGAACTGAGTGAAGGCCAGGCTTTGGTGGCACATGGCAAGAACTTCTCCACCTTTGAGCCATTCCGCAACTTTGCAGTTACCCAAGGTGGTTTGACGGCCGCGGGAGAATGGATTGACGTTATCCGCTTGCGTGATGCCTTGGTCGAACAGATCAAAGTGTCGGTGGTCTCGGCCATGATCAATGCAGATGGCAAAGTCGCCTTCACTGACGATGGTATCCAGATGATCGGCAATGCCATCCGTGCTCCTTTGGATCTGAACGTGCGTCGTGGTGGTATTGCGACTGAAGAGCTGGACGAGAACGATCGTATTGTTCCCAGCTACACCCTGAGCCTGCCACGCAGCAGCCAGGTTCCTTTCAACGACAAGGCGAATCGTGTCTTGCGCGACGTGTACTTCACTGCTCGCCTGGCTGGCGCCATTCACGTGTCCGAAATCAAGGGCAGCTTGAGCTACGCCCTGTAATCCAGGCGCATAAGCGTCCCTTTTTGTCATAAATCCAGCCTGGTTTAGTGCCAGGCTTTTTTCTTTGGGAGCCTGAAATGGCCTATGAATTGAAAAGCTACGATTCCAAGCAAGTTAAATGTGTTCTGGGCGCGCATACCGTCACGGGCCCAGCTGATGACACTTTTATCAGTATTGAACCTCAAGGTGACGGTGTCAGCAGCTCGGTGGGGGTCTATGGCGATGTATCTCGCTCGATCAGTCATGATCCCCGTCACACCATCAAGATCACCCTGCAACAGACCAGCCGCTCCAACGACGTGCTCTCGTCCTTGTGCGATGTGGATCGTCTCTCAGGCGGTGCAGGTGCATTTCCTATCCTGATTACGGACCTGCGTGGCAGCACGCTGTTTACGGGTATGGCCTGGGTGCAAAAGAAGGCTAATGCCACTTTTGCCAAGGGCATCGGTAGCCGTGAGTGGACTCTGGAAGCGGTGGGCGGCTTCACTAACGGGGGTAACGACTGATGGCACGCCCTGTGGAGGTGACAGTCAACGACACCATGTTCTTGATCACGCCGATGGATGCGTTTGAAGCGCTGGAGGTTTTTGGTGATTTGCAAAAAGACCTCTTGCCAGCAGTGGGGGAGTTGCTGTCTTTGAGTTTGGGAGCGCAAGCGGAGCAGGCTGAAGTGTTGATGTCGGGTGCCATTGAAAAGCTGTCCGAAAAACTGAGTGGGCGTCAGCTCAAGCAGTGGACAGATCGCTTGATCAATGCTGACTCTGTCGCTGTTTCGATGAATGGTCGAGACGTGCGTCTGGATGCGGCGGCGCGTGCGATGGTTTTTAAGGAGTTCACCGATATTCTGGAGCTGTTGTTCCATGTTTTGAAGGTGAACTTCGCCTCCCCTTTAGGGCGTTGGCTCAGCCGTTCTGGTCTGGACCTGAGCCAACTGTCAGCAAACCCGTTGGGAGCTATCAGCCAGAACTCGAAAGAGAGTTCCTGATCTGGCGACCCGTGATGGCCAGCAAAGTAACCGTCGGCGAGATTCGTCGACGGGAAGTACTTTTGCTGGATTTGATCAAGTTAAACCACCTTATGGACGCTGAGGCTGCTGCTATGGAAGCAGCACGCACAGTGAACAAGTAATGACAAATGTCCGTGAAATTGTCGCGAAGGTGCGCAGCCAGGTGGACCTGTCCGACTTGAAGGCGTATGCGCAGTGGTACCAGCGCCTTCAACAGGATGCGGTGGGTTTTGCGAAGTTGGCAAAGCAGTCCATCGAGCAAAGCCGCGCCTTGAATGCGCTGGAGCGAGGCGCAAAAAATGCCCAGTTGGCCATGGGAAACCTGGTACGTGGCATTCGTGGGCCTGGGGTGGGTGTGCGCTCTTCGGATCCATCACGTGCTGGCAAGAGCACAGCACCGGGTGCAGCCGGGGGAGCGGCGATTGGTTCCGTGTCCGGGGCTATCAAGCAAACCATCGCCAGGAATATTGGTCTTGATACGGTCAAGGATGTGCTGTTGGCCGGCGACCAGTTCAACCAGGTCCAGGCACAACTGGCAATGAGCTCCCAGGGTGAACAAGAACACCAGTTTATTGATCAGCGTTTGAGCGCGGATTCCAAGCAAGCACGTCAGCCGTTTTCGCAGAGCGCTGATTTATTTCTGCGCATTCATCCGCTTATGCAAAGTCAAGGAAAAGGGGCACGAGACAGTCTGGACGTGGTGGCGGCGACGGGCTTGTCCTTGACGGCAAGTGGCTCGGACCCGCAGCAAGTCAGTGCTTTTATAGCGCAGTTTTCTAAAGATCTGGTCCAGGGAAAGCTGAGCGGTGAAGGTTTTCAGACCATGCTGATCAATAATCGGCGCATGTTGACGTATTTGCTTGATGGGCTAAATAACACCAATCCTGCTTTGGGTGCTACTCGTCAGAATTTGTTTGAGCTGGCCCAGCAAGGCCTGATTACGTCTGACATGATGGTGTCCGCCTTCGGCAATCAGTTAAGCACCATGCGTGGGGATGTGGAAAAGCTACCAGCTTCCCTGGCTAGTTCTTTGACTGAGTTCTCGGACAAGTTGGCGCGGGTCAGCGGGGTGTTGCAGCAACAGACCGGCGTGATCGAGCTGTTGAGTTTCGCCTTGAAGGTGCTGGGTGATCATCTTGAGCAGATCACACACTTGCTGTTTCTGATTGGAGCGGCTCAGGGGCTGCGCAAACTGGAAGCTGGTATGGGAGCATTGCTTGGGCGTGGGCAGTCCGTAACGCAAATGCTGCGTGGCCTGGCCGGTGTGACCGGTGTGCTGGTCAAGGAGCTGTGGGTCGCTGTTCGCCCCTTCCTGCGCTGGATGATTATTGTGGAAGCCATCAGTTTGGTCGTTCAGGATGTGATTTCCTGGTTCCAGGGAGGAGATTCTGTACTGGGCTCGATTATTGGCCGATCCGAGCAATGGCAAGGGGAGATTGAAGCCGTTCGAGGTGCTTTGGTGTGGGTCAAGGATTTGCTGGGGGGCGGCGCCGAGACAGTAGATTCCTGGATCGAGAAATGGGGGGCGGTTATTACGGTAGTGACCGGCCTGGTGTTATTGATTGGAGGCATTCCGGCCTTGATCGTGACGCTGGTTGTACTGATCCTGAGCTACCGCGACGTGATTGTGAGCTTTGCCAAAGACTTTTGGGACACATTCGTGCTGGCTGCCGAGCAGACCTGGGTCGAGATCAAAGCCACATTCACGCGTATGTTCAGCTGGTTTGAAGAGCAGTTCGCCCAAGTGGGGGCTTTCTTTTCCTCCATGGTGCCGGGGCTGCCAAGCTGGGCGACATTGGATGGCGTCAAGAGTGCGCTGGGCTTTGAAACGGCGACGCCCGTCTCCAGTATCTTCACAAGAGGCCAGTACACCGATAATCGCACCATGATGGTGAATGTGCAGACCAAGGACCAGGCCGACAAGATTGTAGATACCGTAGGGCTAGCAGTGCAGCAATACGGGTTTGCCAACTCGAATCAGGATCTGAGTTTGCGTGCCCCTTATACCGAAACTCCACCTTGAACCTGTTTCTTTTTGCGCCCTGGATGCGCTGAATGCAAACCCGCCGCCACAGAGCGGCGTTTTTTTATGGGGGCTCATTATGGCATTTGTAACCTTGTTATTTGATCTGGCTGGCAAGCAAAGCATGCTGGGCAGTATTCCTTTGGATGCTTTGTTGACCGAGGAAACCGAGTTGACCGCCAGCGTCAGCAAGTATGCGGTGGAAGATGGCTCGGTCATCTCTGACCACATAGCTCGTGAGCCAGAAACCTTGAGCCTGTCGGGTGTCATTACCGCTGCCAGCATTTACACGTTTCTCAGTGGTGGTCGATCCAAGTTGATTGCGGCCAAGGATGCGCTTCGCCAGATTCATGAGCGTCGTCAGCCCATCACTATCGTGACCGGGGCGGATATTTATCAGAACTACGCCATGACCAAGGCAGCGATCACTCGCAAGAACGAAGGTGAAAAACTGGATGTGGTCTGCAACTTTCAGAAGATTGTTGTAGCCAAGTTGCGCCAGGCTGATATCCCTGCTGACAAGGTAGCGCCTTCCGTTCAAGGCAAGGCGGGCCAGACGGGGGCGGCAACTGGCAAAGTCAGTGATACCCGGTCCCAAACTGTGCCTTCCAGCAATCTGAAAGTGCAAACAGGGAGTGGAACATGATTGAAATTCCCTTGGTGGACCAGAACAGCTTCGTGATTGAAGTCAGCCTGGAGGGAGCCAGCTATTTTCTGAGTTTCAACTGGAACAGCGAGGCTCAAATTTGGGTTCTGGGGCTGCAGGATGCCCATACAAAAAGTATTTTGAGTGGCCTGGTGCTGGTACCAAACACACCTTTGCTGGATCAGTTCCGGCACTTGAATGTGCCGCCTGGAGAGTTTGTCGTAGATGTGCAGGATGAAAAACTGCAGTTGACGCGAAGCTCTTTTCTGAGCGGTCAGGCCACTTTCTTTTACTTGAGCAGGCAAGAGTATGGCGCGCTTCGATAGAACGTACAGATTGCTGGTGGGGCGACCTGGAGAACCGGGCTTGGAGATCGCTCCGCCATTGCGTATGAAATTTGAAGTGAGCAAGGATACCAACGAGTCCCCGAACCAGATCAAGATCAGTATCTGGAACCTGAGCCCGCACACCCGCGAGGCTGTTGTGGAGCCCGATAATGTGGTCGCTCTTTATGCAGGTTACGAGCAGGAAGAGGGGGCTTTGCTCCTGGCTTATGGAACCGTGGTGCAAGGGGCAAGCAGCTTTCAGAACGCGGAGATTGTGACGGAGCTGGAAGTGCGGGACGGCTTTGCTCAAATTCGAGACACCGTTGTCAGTTTGGGCTGTGGTGCCGGCGTTCGGGCCAGGCTGATCATTGAAGACATTGCATTTCAAATGGGCTTGTCATTGGTGATGTCTGAGGATGCTCCGGATCGGGTCTGGCAAAACGGCTTCAGTTTTTATGGGGCTGCCCGAGTGGCCTTGCATAAAGTCGTGCAGGGAAGCGGGCTGGAGTACTCCATACAGAACGGTGAACTGCAGGTTATTGAGCGTTGCGGGGTAACGCCTCGCAAGGGTTTTGTGCTGTCGCCGGAAAGTGGCTTGCTGGGTAATCCCGAGCGGATACGGCAGAGCGCCAAAGAAAAGGCGGACAGTAAAGGGAGCGAAAAGATCAAGTCCGAGCGTCAGCAGGCCGATGGTTGGCGTGTCACATCGTTGCTGCTGCCCAGTTTGAACCCTGGTGATCTGGTCAAACTGGAAAGCCGTCAGGCGGTGGATTGGTTCCGGGTGGAAAGTCTGAAGCACTCGGGTGATTGGGATGGTTCCGGTGACTGGAAAACCACGATGGAGCTGCTGGATCGCCATGCTGCGCCTAAAGAGAAGGACGGCTCATGAATCAGCTCATTACGTCTATTTTGTCTGATATTAATGTTTGTCTGCCTGGCGTAGTGCAGGCTTACGACGGCAGGACCGTGACTGCAAAACCCGCTTTGCCCAAGCAATTGGCCAATGGTCAAACCTTGGCTGCACCGTTGATCGTTGCAGTACCCGTGTGCTGGCCGATTGCGGATGGGGGGCAGGCCATGATTACGGTCCCCTTGAAACCTGGCGACCCTGTTGTTCTGCACTTTTCCCAACGTAGCTTGGAAAACTGGCTATCGGGCTCAGACCAGGCTCCCGATGATCCCCGTCAATTTGATTTGAGTGATGCCTTCGCTACGCCAGTGATGCGTCCTGGCCCGGTAGCAGATACGGAAAACCTGACAGTGCAGTATGGGCCCGGCTCTTTGAAGCTGGCACCCGACGGCAGTTTGACTGTGCGAGTGCCTCGTCAGCATGTCATTGCCCAGGAAACCATTTTTGATAGCCCGGTCACGGTTAATGGTTTGTTGACTTACACGGCAGGTATGGCCGGCTCGGGGGGCTCAGGCAGTTCAATCAGCATCAGTGGTGGTGCCAGTTTTGAGGGGGGAAAGATTATGCATAACGGCAAGAACATCGGTTCGGACCATCGTCATAGCGGGGTGCAAACCGGTGGTGGCACGACGGGAGGGCCAGTGTAATGACATGGGATTTGCAACTGAATGGCCGTCATGATTTGGCGCTGTCTTCAGCGCAGGATCTGGTTCTGATTGATGGTGCTGCGCGAATTCGTCAGCAAATTACCGTCACCTTGCTGACTTTTCTGGGTGAGTGGTTTCTGGACCAGAGCTGGGGCGTTCCCTATCTGGAAAAAATCATGGTCAAGGCTCCTAATCGGGCCGAGATCGAAAATATTGTGCGCGCCAAAGTGCGTGCCGTCCCCGGTGTGATTGCTGTGCCCATGGTGCAGATTGAGCTCAATGCCATTGCGCGCCGAGCCCGGATCACATTGCCTGAAATTCAAACAGACGCGGGCCCGCTTACGGTCACCGTCACCCAATAGGATTTTTAAAAATGGCTGATTACGGTGTGACTCCGGAGGGATTTGTGCGTCCGCGCCTGCCTGAGATCCGGATGGAAATCATAGAAGAGCTGCGCCGCAATTTACGTGTTCGCGGCTTGCCTGATGATATGGAAACTAGGCCGGACTCGGTAACGGGGATAGTGATCGACACGTTTGCCGAGCGTGAAGCGGCTCTATGGGAAATGGGAGAGGGGGTGTATTACGCCATGTACCCGGGTTCGGCCAGTGGCGCCTCCCTGGATCGGGCCGTCTCCTTTTCGGGAGTCAAGCGCCTGAAGGCAGAGCGCAGTCGAGTGTATGTCGTGGCTTACGGCTTGCAGGGCACTCAAATTCCGGCCAGCGCACAGATTCGGCACCGCAGTACGCAAACGATCTGGCGCACAACACAGAACCTGACTATCGGAGCAGAGGCCGCCGCAGATGTGCGCATTACTCCGCTTGTGCAGTCTTCGGCCAGCTATTCGGTGACGGTGGATGGCACGCCTTATGTCTATACCAGTGGCGCTGGGGCCACCATGGCTTCTGTCCTGGCGGGGTTGATGGCGGCTTTGGCACCCAGCGGTTTGCAGATCGCCAGTGACGGCGCAACCATCCGTTTGGTTGCTGTGGCCACCTTGGCAGTCAGTGTCCAGCTTAGCAGCAACCTGTCTTTCGCAGAGATTGGTTCGCCTGTGCTGGCCGAAACCGTGGATGCGATTGCCGAGAAGGCCGAACCAGGTGATCTGGATTCGATAGTGACGCTGGTTGCTGGCTGGGCGCGGGTGGTGAATTTGCAGCCAGGTGCAGTGGGACATCAGCGAGAAACAGACGCTCAGTTGCGTGCGCGCTATCGCCTGGGTGTATTCCGGTTTGGTGCCGCCACGCTGCCAAGTATCGGCCCCAACATTCTTAATGAGGTCCCCGGTATTCGTGATATCCGGGTCTTCAACAATCAAACCGATGAAATTGATGCCGCTGGGCGCAAGCCGCACAGCGTGCATGTGATTGCTGATGGTGGGCTTGATGATGATATTGCTCACGCGATTTATCGCTTCAAGAGCGGTGGCATTGATACCAACGGGGCAGTCACCAAAGTACTGGACACATCGGAAGGGACCCAACTGATTCAGTTTGATCGGCCCCAGGCTGTGTATGTGTGGGTGCGAGCAGTGGTGAGCCTGCTACCGGTGGACGAGCAGGCCTTTCCGCCAGATGGTTTCGGGCAGATTGAGAAAGCCATTTTGGCGACCGGACAAGAGCACACAATCGGTCTGGATGTGCGCCACCAGCGATTCTTTTGCCTGATTTATGGCACCAGGGGAATTGCACAGGTGGATTTGAAACTTGCCCACTCCACTGATCCTGATTTTGTGCCTCGTCCAACTGATTACAAAGCAGCCAATATCGAGATCGGGGATGCCCAGAAGGCGCTGTTTGATGCCAGCCGGATTGAGGTGACGTGATGAATCTGGAACAAGGTCATGCCGATGTTGCCTGGAAACACTTTCTGGACCAATACGGTGGCTCCTCAAGACTGGAGTCCTTGGTGCGAGCCTTATATGCACCGCTTGAACATCATCAGCTCAAGGCTTTGCACGACGAGCGCTGGCTGGATGTCGCGGTGGGCCGACAACTGGATGGCATTGGCCAGATCGTTGGGCAATCTCGCGAAATTGAAAACTCGGTTTATGTGCAGTTCTTCGGCTTTGTTGGCCAGCCTGCGACCGTTGGCTTCGACTTGGCGCGTATCCGTCGTGAGCATGAAAGCGAAACATCCGGATCCAGCAAGCTTCTGGATCCGGAGTACCGGCGCATCCTGTACTGGAAGATCGCCGTCAACAATGGGCATGGCACGAGCCCGGAAATGGCTGCGGCCTTGAAGACGATTTTTGACGTGTCCCAAGTGCGCATCAAAGACGTGGGTAACGCCAAGCTGAATATCTGGATCAGCGCTTTACCCGGCCCTAATAATCCCTTGATGGCCGACCCGTATCAATGGGTGCCTGCGGCGGCTGGAGTGGGGGTCCACATATTGACAGGGTCTAACGACAAACCGTTTGGCTTTACCAGTCAGGGCTTTTATGGCTTTGGCATCGGAATGCTTGCACGAGTGATTTGACAACCAATATTGCCAACCACGCACGCGTGTTGGTAGCCACCGCCTTCGGACGGTCTTTTTATGAGGTGTGAACATGGCAGTAGTGAATTTTTATTCTGGCTTCGAATACAAATGGGGCCAAACTGGCGGTGTGATTGATCTGCAAGATGATCAGTACAAACTGGGCTGGGCCTTTATCGGTTCGACCCCGCCTTCTGTGGAGCAGTTCAACAAACTGCAGCAACTGAATGATGAAAAGTTTGCCTGGTTGTGGGGGCAGTTCAAGTCGGCTGCCAGTGCGCGCAAGGTCACGCTTGGTGCCAATGACCTGCTGGGGCTGAACAAGTTGTTGACGGCAGCGACGCCCGATGCGAGTGCGACGGTCAAGGGCATGACGGCCTACGCCAGTGATGCGGAAGCCGCTGCCCGGACGGTCAAGACCAAGGCCCTGACTCCTTATGGTCTGGGTCTGAACCTGCAGTCCTCGGCCCGGGATACCACCGCCGGCAAAATCCTGACAGTGGGTGCATTTGGCTTGGGAAGGGCCGGTGCAGATACGACGATTGATGCCTGGCCAGCGGAAAACCTGAGCACGCTGGACGTGGGGGCTGGCATGTATTACGTGCCAAATGCACAAGGAGCCGCCAGCAATTTACCCGCCGGTGTGACTAATCAAGGGGTGGTATTCCACCGTCAGTCAGGTTCCGGTGGCGGTCAGCTCTATGCCTCTTTTGATGGTGAGCTTGCTTGGCGTGGCCGTCGATCCGGTGAGTACACCGCGTGGAACCGGGCGTTGGCTGTGGGTGACTATGGCTTGGGTGCGGGTACCGTTAATCCGGCTAATGGCCGGGATAGTGTCAATCCATTTGGCTGGTACTACCAGAACCGTACTACGACCTGGGGTGGAGGCTCGTTCTTTTTGGATATGCCGTATGGCACGGCACTGAATGCTGGTTTGCGCCTTTCTACCGATCCTTACACTGATAATTTTTATTTGAACGGTGGTGTGTCGGGCAAGAAGGAGTATCGGGCCGCCTGCAAAATCTGGCACAACAAGAACTTTGATCCCGATACGAAGGCCGACAAATCGACCTCGATCCCCACATTTGCCACTGCACCAAAGACCAACCAAGGTCCGGTGATTTACGTGATCGATCGCCAACAGCTCTTGCAATGGCAGACTATCGGTTCGTTTACAGGCTATGCCAGCCTGAACGTCGGTCGTTTTGTCTGGGGGACGTCGAAGAATGCCCGCGTGGATGAAGTTGATGCAATTGGGCAGGTCGTTGCTCCAACCAATACACGCTTTGTTGCCCTGGTGGCCTGGGCGGAGGCAAACGGCCACGTCGTCGCTCCAGGGGACTGGAAGAAGGGGGCATTTGTGTTTTCGAAAGTCTCTGCAGGCAGTTTCCGCCTGCCTGATTTGCGTGATCAATTCATCCGCGCAACCGGAACTGACGCTGACACTGCAAATGCGAGGTTGATAGGTACCAAGCAAGTTGAAGGCTTTAAAACACACACACACCTGGCACCGACCCCTGAGGGAAATACCGGTGCCCGATATTTCATTTATGGTTCGGCCGTGGACTCTTATGACTATGAGGAGCCTGGTGGCACACTACCTACCACTTCTACGGGAGGAGCAGAAACACGACCTATTAATCTCGCCCTGCACCCACGTATTCAAATTTGAATACGTGGATATAGCGCCGTATTAATTGAGCGGGTTTCAGATCCATTACCTGTGTGAACAACACCGTAAATAATCCCAGGATCTGCTGAGTCGGCTAAACCAATCGACGCGCTAATCCCAGTCGCGCCAAGCTTTGCTCGGTCTAACGTATGGATATTCCCTCCCGACTTCAAACCATAGACATCATGTTTCTCCCAGCGAACAGCCTCTATTTGAAGAGTCCCTAATGGCCTCGCATTTGCAGCGAAGTGGCCACCCAACTGCAAATGTGAGAGGTTTGGGTAATGCGCAACCTGCAGCCACAAAAATGCTCCCGATTCAGACTTGGGCATCAAGTAGCTTTGACGTGACAGGCGCATCTATTTCTTTAGTGGGGGCTGATACAGGCGGCTCTCTGGGGCCTTTATCCGCAGCAATGGTCCCAAATCAGGGCTCCGAAACGCGACCGCAAAATACGGCTCTCCACCCGCGCATTCAAATCTGAATTCGTGGTAGCAAAGTTAAAGCCATTAGGCACTGAAAACTCGACGGTGCTTTACTTATTCGATGAGGGCTGAGAGGGTTAGCTTCTGTGCAAATAGACACAGCTCAACCCTGAGTCGGTGTTGTCGGATCTTTAGTTGCCGACTCATCAGATGGACTGTTCAGAGTCTCTAGTCATGCGACACATTATGCGCAGGAGGCAATTCCTGGTGCTGGGTATTTTTTAAGTCGTGTAGATTTTGATAGTTCTCGTGTAGTGCGTACGTCGGGTGTGAGTCGTCCGATCAGCACCGCACTTTATCCGCGCCTTCAGATCTGAAGGCGCGGATGCAATGAGGTATTTAAAGGACGGGTTTCTAAGCTCGACCGAACCACCCGTTTGGAGTCAAAAGAAACTGTGGATGAGAACCCTGCACCAGTCATACGGTAGGAGTTTTCTACAGGGTCTCGCTTCTCTAGAAAGACCCCCGTAGAGGGGACGCCCCCGATCATCTCAGCGAATCTCATTGAGCCTACTATTCGTTCTACTGCGTCATTCTGGCCGCTGCCTAGCAACCTCGCATTTGCAGTCCCATAGTCACTTTTTTAATTTTTCAAGCCACCACGATGTGGTCAGGAGTTTTTATGACTTATTTTCAAACTGATGCTCATGGCCTGTTTTGCGGCCAGACCCCTTATCAAGAGAAAGGATTTGGTGATGTCGTCGTTGCGCCGCCCAGCACTATTCCTGCCGGTAAGGTAGCACGTTGGGTGTCTCGCCTGGAAACGCTGGATATTCAGTACGGGGATGCAAATACTGGAGAGTGGCAACTGGTGGAGGACAATCGCCAAGCTACGCTTTATACCCCGGATGGTCCTTATACTCTCGGCGAATCCTACCTTGGCCAGACTTATGATGGCCTGGGAGTCTTGCCCCCTTGGCTGAGTGTCGAGTCTGGTCCTGAGGTGGAGCCAAGCCTGGAGCAGTTGCGTGAACAGCAGTTGGCCCTTGTGAACGCGGGTTTTGAGAGTGCCGTGTCTGAGTTGACTGCCGGTTATCCTGCAACTGAGCGCTTGACCTGGCCTGTACAGCAGGCAGAGGCCCTGGCATGGTCCAAAGACTCATCGATAGCAACGCCGTATCTGGATGGCATTGCGACTGCCCGTGGCATTTCGTTGGACGAAATGCGTGAAAAGACCTTGACACAAGTGCGGTCGTTTCTGGAGTTGACCCAGCATCTCATTGGTGTGCGTCAGGGCTTGCGTGATCAGATTGATGCTGCTGTTTCCGAGGAGGCTGTCAAAGCCATTGTTTGGCCGGTATCAGGCGCTCAGGCGTAAGTGGTCAGCCTGGGCGCGGCCCAGTTTGCTGCGCATCAGTTTTTGAGCCAAGTCCCGCCCGCGAGGATGAAAGTAGCGTTGCAACATCCGGGTATCTCTATGCCCGGTCACTTTGGCAAGCTCGTGGGCGGGGAAGACATCAGCTAACCGAGAAGTAGCTTCATGGCGTAAGTCGTGAAACCGCAAATCCAGAAAGTAGGCTCGTACAGGACGCCGGTTGTAGCCACGGCACAAGGCTTCGTAGGCTTTACGTGCGCGCAGGCGGGCGCGCGCGAAAGCTCGGCTGATAGATCCGGGAGTGACATCAAAAATGCGGCCACGCAGTGATTTGCCCACTAGCCATTTGCGCAGTGCGTCGCGGGCGAACGGTGTTAAAGGCACATAACGGGTGTCCCCATTCTTGGTGTCTTGCAAGGTAATGACCCCATGGGTCAGATCAATTTGCTCGCGCGTCAGATTCACGATTTCCGAGCGACGCATGCCTGTTTCCACCGCCAAGCTGACCACAGTGGGCAGACAACTGGAGCGGGTGTGTTTCAGGATCCACTCGAACTCGGAGCGTGGGCATTCCTCAGCGCTGACGCCATACAGACGAATCTGATTAAAAAGTCGACGGTCGCGTGCATCGTTGACAGCGGGGCGTCGAATTAGCTGAACCGGGTTAGCCAACCAGCTATAGCCCCAATCTTTACGGGCGACGGTATATAGATGGGATAGCAGGGCCATCCGTCGATTGACGGTAGCGGGAGCGCGATCTTGCATCCATTCGTCGCGTACGCGTTGCAAGTCTTGCGGGGTAATCCGCGCTAGGTTCCGGTTTGCCAACAGGGTGCTATTCCAGGCCCGGGTTAGTGAACGCTCCTGGTAGGCCGATTTTTTTAGTGTAGACACCTCACTCAGGTATCGCTCCAAGGCCTCTGCCAATGAAGGGCAGGTTCGGGAAAGGCGGCGCTGACGGGTGGCATTCATAAGTAAATCTGTCTTGTAGGCCATATAGCAGGTCGCTTCAACTGTGATTTTTAACAGCCCATGTTTCTGTGGAGCGTTTATTCGGCGTTTTTGCGGGTTCCCTAGTTTGGTGATCACGCTTATTTAAGGAAAAAAAATGATGTTCGATAACGACGCCGCTCACCTACCCATAAGCACGGGTTCGGCCCTGCTTATTTATGGTTGGACCATGCAGGATTTTGTGCTGACTTTATGGGCGGCTTATGTGGTGATTTTGATCGTGACCAAGCTGCCCGAGTTCATTCGGGCGGCTGCGCGGATTGTGGGTGGGGTGCGGCAGGCCTGGCGCCAGCTCAAGGAGTGGAAGCATGGATCTGAAGACTAAGTGGGGGGCGGGGGTGATCTCGGCGGCGATTGCTTTGGTTGCTGCTTGGGAAGGGCGCTCTTTGATCGCCTATGTGGACCCGGTGGGCATTCCGACCATTTGCGACGGCTACACGCAAGGCGTCAAGCTGGGGGATGTGGCCAGCCCGGCACATTGTGACGCTTTGACCGAGCAGGAGGTGCGTCGTGCTTTGGCTGTGGTGGATCGCTCTGTGAGCTATCCCTTGCCGGATGAAGTGCGTGTGGCGCTGAGCAGCTTTGTCTACAACGTGGGGGCCGGGGCGTTTTCCAATTCCACTTTGCTGTGCAAGCTACGGGTTCAGGATATAGCCGGAGCATGTCGGGAGCTAGACCGTTGGGTTTATGCCGGTGGCCGCAAACTGCGGGGGCTGGAGCGGCGGCGTCAGGCAGAGAGGCAGCTATGTCTATCAAGTCTGCTTTAGCAGGGGCTGCTGTTCTGGCAGCCCTTTTTTTATGGGGGGCGCTGTATGGCCAGGGGCAGTATCGCAAGGGCTATGAGCTGGCTCGCACAGAGACCAGGGCGGCGCAGTTGCAGGCCGAAGTCCGTGCGCGCCTGATGGAACAACGATTACAAAAGGAGGTGGAGGATGTTCGAGTTATGTATCAAACGCAGTTGGATGCGGCCCAGCGTGCTGCTGTGGCTGTTCGCGCCGATCTTGACGGCTTGCGCGGCAAGCTCGCCGCCGCCAATGATCGTGTCGCCGCTCAGGCTGCCCGAGCCGGACAAACGCTGGATGCAAACGCCCGAATTGCCAGCGAGCTGCGCCACGTGGTCGGCCTGTGCGCAGAACGATATACAGAAATGGCAAGCGTTGCTGACGGATACAGGAGCGCTTTAGGTGGTTTGCAGGGGTATGTATTTAATGTGCGGTAATGCTGGCTGTGTTTGATAGTTATCGGTTTGAGCGAAAGTATTGCCAAGCGATTGCTCCAGCACCTATTCCGATTAGGGATCCGATAAACGCTGCCTTAAGTCGACTTAACAATGCGTCTTCGTTAAGCATGTCGAGTGTGGGCACTCTTTGCATAGGGTCATATCTAAACCAAGGCCACCAGTAGTAAATCAATATAGCTAAAAAAATGAGGGCAATGACGCCAAAAACGCGTCCGTCCCAGAGGAGCGTATCTCTCAGTCCATTGACGATCAGTGTGGTAAAGAAGAGCCAGAGAAAGGCATAAAAGCCTACATTTAGCATGAGTGCCCAAGAGCTAAGCATTATATTTTGTCCTATGTCAAAATAAATGAATATAGCGCTTTTCGTTCAAAGGTGCAGCCGTTTGCGGGAGGGGGCTTAAAGAGTGTTCGATTGCGTTTGGCTTAAGCTTTCAACTGTTCACGTTTGTAGAAAAGGTTAAGTTCTCGCGTTGACTGCAGCCTAATTTTAGGCAAGGTGCTCGCTTCAAAAATGCTCAAATACTTGTGGCGATTAGGCGGTGTGACGATGGCGATGTGGCGGATCATTTGCCATTTCACGCTGTCTTTACTGCCCTCCAGAGCACCACGACGATCTCGCTCAAACAGGGTGCGCCGAAAGTAGCGCAGCAGGCTGGTCGCAGTGGAAACCTCTAGCACGATAAAGCCTGTCGCGCGCTCCAGGCGTGGGGCCAGGTGACGAGTGTAGTTACCTTCCATCACCCATTGTTCTTGCGCAATAGCCGCCTGATGCAGCGCAACAAAATCCGCTTCGGGGCGGGGAATCCAATTGGTATGGGGTAGGTGGTAGAGCTGATCCAGGTGCACGGCCGGGATGGCCAGTTTGCGTTCGATAGCGTCAGCCAAGGTGGATTTGCCACTATTGGACGGACCAAGAATGCAGATACGGGGGCCGAGGCTTTCAAGAGGGGGCATGGTGCAGTGCAGGTGTGAGGCAGGTCAGTGGCGGTGAGCTAAGTTAAGGTGAAGTGAGTCTATCATCACAGCCCTATCTCGTCGCGCTTGGTAAGCAGGCAAGCCCAACACCGCTATTGTGATCAGGACGCTGATGATAGCTGCTGTTATGGTTGGGTTTCAAACGGTGAACAATACGAGTTATTGGGCCCACTTAGGTCAAAATGTGCTTGGCCGTTGCACTGACTTTGTTCTCAAGCGTGCTGTCGTTTCCTTCCCATGCTCAGTACACGGGTCCGTCGGAGAGTAGTCAGACGACGCAAGCGGAAGCCTTGAAACATCCTGTGGATGATCAGGACGTGCGGGAGCAAGGCCATCTGCTACCTCAAACGGCCCACCACAAGTTTCTGTTGTCTGGTGGTCGCGGGCAGATCGTGGCGGGTTTTCTGAAAACCGTGGACGGATAACCGTTGCTTGATACCCCGTTTTTTTGCTGCCTGATTATCCTCATAGGCGCTAATCCAATGTGACGCTACACTGGCCGGGTCGCGGCGCAGGTCGCTTTTTTTCTTCGTGTCCAGAATGGCTAAGATCCTCCCTATCTTGATGTTGGTCGTCTCCAATGTGTTCATGACCATTGCCTGGTATGGGCACCTGAAGTATCCCAATAGCCCATTGCTGAAAGTTGTACTGATCAGTTGGGGTATTGCCTTGGTGGAATATTGCCTGGCAGTGCCGGCTAATCGTTTGGGGCATACCGTTTACAGTGCGGCCCAGTTAAAGACCATGCAGGAAGTGATTACCTTGCTGGTGTTTGTGGTGTTCTCGGTGCTATATCTAAAAGAGAGTTTTACGCTTAATCACCTGGTCGGTTTCACGCTGATTGGTGCCGGGGCATTTTTTATATTTTATGGGCCACTGAAATAAGGAATACCTTATTGCCGGTACAAAAAGGGCCCCCTCGCTACGCCTTTGGCTTGCTGCCCCCCGGGGGGGGGGTTGTCTTGGGGCGGCCCGGCGACAAAAAAAAGCCTCGCATATTGCAAGGCTTGAAGCCGGATAAATAGGGAGGTGGAAAATGTTATCCGGTATTCCCATATTACGTATGAGTAAGCTTGTTGACTAGGTTCAATGCATAGCAGTGCGTAACTGTTTGTGGCTCCCTGGCTGCGATTTCTTATCCTGTTGTGGCAATTTGAAATAGGGTTTTTTTCTAAGCCTAATAAAAAAACAGCCTGAAATAAATGACCCCCAAGATGGCTTAAACCAGCCTTGGGGGTATTGGATTCGGCCATTCGTGAAGACAGCACTCAGATAGGGTAGCTGCCTGACTTATTTGCCGATTTGTTCAGACTCCACCACCATGTCCAGCACGTCGGCCTTGGAAGAGGCATCAGCAGGGACGTTTTTCAGTTCGTAGCGGTTGATACGCAGCACGTTACGAACACCTGGTGTGTGGGTGTAGCCCTCGATGTCACCGTAGTAGTACATCCATTCGCCCAGGTGGGTTTTGACACCAGAGTCGTTGTACTGGATTTCACGTACTTTCAGGCACTGGTAGTTGGGCATGAGAGGATGCGAGCAGGCTTCGCGCTGCGCCGCTACTTCCAGAAACACCCGGGTAGGCTCACTGCCATAACGGGTCGTGGCAGTAGGCTCCCCTTTCAGGCGCCATTGGGTGCCGTCCTTGAAGCTCAGAGTCAGGACGGGGGCCGGGTTGTTCGGCGCAGAGTCGGCCTTGCTCATGCTCCATGTCGTTGCCGTAGGCAGCAGCTTGCCCACGGCTTGCTCATTGCGCATCAGTTCGGGGTCCGCGCACATTTTCATGGTGCTGACCGGCGAAGTAAAGCTAATGCTGGAGCCCTTCAAGGTGTAGCCGCTGCCCAGAACATTACACAGATTGTCGACCGACATCATCTTGTCGGTGAAATTCAGGGTGACTTGTTCACCGCCTGCGCCAGCAATAGCGGGGGCTGGCTGGCCGTCTTTGCCTGCAGTGGCAAATAGACGCCAGTGATAAGCCTGCAAAGCGGTTTCTTTGTCCATATGGTGCTCGGAGTTAGCGGGGCTGGATGAGTTGTTTGGAGCCGCACAGGCGGCCAGACCCATTAGTGCGATTGACGCAATCGTTAACTTGAAGGTGCTTTTCATGGGTGGTTTCCTTGTTGAGTCCTTGGCTTGCCTTGTGTGGCGCCCTTGAGGAAAACAAACGCGCTCCGGTGACGTCGTTGCACGGAACAGTTGCCAGTTGGAGTTAGTTTGTTGTTAAAGCCTGTACTTGATTATCCAGGCTTTTGCGCAAAGAGTCTGGCAAGGATAGTAAACGTGCCAGCTCATCAAGATAGGCTCGTTCCATATAACTTTGCTCGTCAATGGCAAGTACGCTGGTCAAATAAATCTCGGCCGCCATCTCGGGTGTTTGAGCCAGTTGGGCAACGGCTTGCGGGTCAACAGGCTTGAGCAGCTCCTGGGACAACCAGTGGCGTGCCTGTTCGGGGGCGGCCATTTTATCGATTTCTGCATCGATCAGTTCGCGCTCGGCATCGCCAATGTGACCGTCTGCCTTGGAAGCAGAGACCAAAGCGGCCAGGATGACCATGGCGTGTGTATCGGCTTGACTGCTGGCGGCCAAAGGCAGTGGGGCGGGAGGAACGGCTTGCACTGGAGAAGGGGCAGCTTGTTGGCCCGCATTTTGTTCTTGCCAGTTCTGGTACACCTTGACGGCCAGGGCGCCCAGGGCAGCGGCTCCACCATAGGCGGCCATGGAGCCCCCCATTTTGCGGAATTTCTTGTTGCCTAGCAGTACGCCCAGAACGCCGCCTACAACGGCCCCACCGCCAAAACCACCCGCCTGTTCACTGATCTTTTTACCCAGGCCGGAGGTATTTAACTGGCCTTGGCCTTGTTTCAGGGCGCTTTGGCCGCTTTGCAGAATTTGTTGCAACATTTGCTGAAGTGACATGGATTCGCTCTATCAGGTAAGGGGTAAACAGTAGCTTCGTTATAAACTACTTTATTGGGCGCGCCCGCGTACAATTGTAAGCAGACCTGCCGGGGAAAGTCGCCTAAGAAGGCGGGTATGGCATGGGCAATTGGGTGTCTTGTGTCCCGATCAATCCATATAGGCGCGCTTGCGCTGATATCAAGGGGGGAAGGGCTTAACTGGCTCTGTATATTATGAAATTGACTCGAACTGCTTTCGCTTTGTCCGTAGTGTTGGCCACCTTGGCCGCTCCGGCCCAATCACAAGTCAAAATCGGCGTGATCGCCTCGGCAACCGGGCCGACAGCGGTGGTTGGTTTGCCGCAGCGCAATACAGTGCCCCTCTTGCCAACCAAGGTTGGAGATCTGACCGTTGAGTACATCTCCATGGATGACGCCAGTGATCCGAACCAGACCGTCACCTTGTTCAAGAAAATGATTTCCGAGGACAAGATCGATGCCCTGATCGGGCCTACTGGCTCGCCCAACGCAATGGGCCTGATTCAGTTTGCGGCTGATGCGGGCACGCCGGTGCTGGCACCGGTGGGGGCGGCATCGGTTGTGTTGCCGATGACTGAGCAAAAGAAATGGGTGTTCAAAACCACCCAGAACGACGACATTATTGCTCAGGCCCTGGTCAAGCATATGGTTGACAATGGCGTCAAGACTGCGGGTTTTATCGGGTTCAACGATGCCTATGGCGAGAGCTGGTTGAACGTGTTCAAAAACTTGGCGGATGTAAACAATATCAAGATTGTGGCTACGGAACGCTATGTACGTTCGGACACCTCGGTAACGGGTCAGGCCTTGAAGGTTTACGCCGCTAAACCGGATGTGGTTCTGGTGGCCGGCACGGGCGCGGCTGCCGTGTTGCCGCAAGTGACTTTGGTCAAGCAAGGCTACAAAGGGCAGATTTATCAAACGCACGGTGCCGCTTTGCCTGCGTTCTTGAGCCTGGGGGGCGAGCAGGTGGAGGGCACGATTCTGGCCGCCAGCCTGATGCTGGTGTTGCCTGAGATTGAAGACAGCAATCCTGCCAAGCCCATTGCTCAAGATTATATCCAGCGCTACTCCGAGCGTTATGGTCAGGCCCCTGCTACCTTTGGTGCCAACGTATATGACGCCGGCCTATTGCTGGAAAAGGCGATTCCTGAAGCAGCCAGCAAGGCCAAACCGGGTACGCCTGAGTTTCGTTCTGCCTTGCGTGATGCACTGGAGCAAACTCGTGACTTGGTGGCAACCCAAGGTGTCTACACCATGTCGCCTGAGGACCATAGCGGCTTTGACGAGCGTGGTCGTGAACTGATCACTGTGCGTAACGGCCAATGGCGCTTGCTCAAACCGTAAGCAGGTTTGAAGGCAGGTATGAAAAACGCGGCGTCACGCCGCGTTTTTTTGTGTTCCCTGATAGATAGAGGAAGGAAAGTCAGGCTGCTGTTCAAGCAGCCTGGCTGGGTAGGCTGAGCAAAATGTGAGGCTCTTCAACTTCAAGCTCAGTTTTCAGGTACTTGGCACCAAAACGGCTGAGCGCCACGGTCAGTTTGGCGGGAATGCCATCCAGAAGAATGTAGTAGTCTTCTTGGCCCTGCTCAATTTGCTGGACAACATCGGGTTGAGAGCGTTGCCAGCCCGCTCCTCCAAGATGGGTAATTCGTTCGTAAGGGTCCCGACGCATATCTTTCGTGACGTATGCAACCTCGATCATTTGCCACCTCATGAAGTTCTTGTTGGGACCTTCATCATTGGGCATAAGCAGGCTGGTAGCCATTAGGGATTTTACGAACCTTGAGGTTTATACCTTCAAAGCCTTGATCAGATAGGGGTCCAGGTCCGGCTGGCGCAGCAACCAGTTCTTGTAATCCTGTGGCACATCGGCAATAGCCATGCCCTTGTGTTTGCCAAAATGCAAAACGGTGGGAATGCGGGCGTGCTCGGAGAGCTGCCACAACTGTTCCCAGGTGTTGATGTTCTGCTTGAGCCCCAACAAATACTGCAGCAGCGACAGGCAATTGCGTACGTCGGCCAGTGCGCTGTGTGCGTTGCGCAGGCGTTCGCGAGCATTGGCGCGATCAATGTGATAAATCAGAGCAGATTGGCTGTAGCTATCCAGGCCTGGAATCAAGTGGCGCGATAAGGCCAAGGTACAGATACGCTTGATATTGGGGGAACCGGCCACCCCCCAGTCATAGTCCACATTGTGACCGATGATGTATTGGGTGTCGGCAGGCAGCTTGAATTCGGTGTGCGGGGGGCAGTCCTGCAGCTCCTCGTCATAGATGTGATGCGTGGCCAAGGCGCCTAGCGTATTGGCTTGATCAGGCCGGTAGCGTTGCTCAAATTCTTCATTGACCAGCAAAAATACCGGGTCGCTCAAACGCAACCAAGCGGCCTCGATGACTTGAGGCTGGGCAGTGCCGGTGGTTTCAGTATCAAACAGCAGGGCAGACATACAGGAATCGCTAACAGACAAAGCCGTCATGGTAGTGCATGTGTCTGGCTTTGCCTATACGGGCTTGAGGCGAAACCCTTCAGGAGTTCCCCAGCGATTGGTGCGTAGTAGCCAGTGAGTCTGGCAGTTCAGACAGCGATACTGTGTTTCGTGGGCTCCGTCAGGAGATGGGGGGTGTTGCCCAAGTAAGCGCAAATCGGCATGCGCTTGGCTAGTACTGACACCCTGTGGCAAGGCCAAACATGCCTGGCACAAGGGCGAGCCGTAAACTGACGCCATATCACCGCTCCCTGATGTGTTGTTTCGTATTGATACATCAGTATCGGTTTGCTTACGGATAGCGTCAAGTACCTGTCTTGGGCTCGGGCAAATGGTAGGAATAACTTTGATCCCTACCCGCGCGTTTTGCTTCGTACAAGGCAGTGTCTGCTTGGCGTAGCAACGCGTGTAGATCCAGGGTTGAAGAGTCCAAAGTGGCGATGCCCAAACTGGCAGTCATAGTCAGTTGTTGGTCGTTGTCCAGGCAAAAGGGCAGCAAGGAAATGCTTTTACGGACTCGCTCAGCAACAGCATGCGCTTGTAGTGCGCTGCAGTCCGGCAACAAAATACCAAATTCTTCTCCGCCTAGCCGGCCGCATACATCGGTCTCGCGCAAAGCCAGTGAAATACGTTGGGTAACAGCGCTCAAGGCCAGATCGCCGACATGGTGGCCGTGGGTGTCGTTAACGGGCTTGAAGTGGTCGATGTCCAGAACGATGACGCTGATAGGAACCTGTTTCAAACGGCATTGGGTCAGTATTGTCTGGCTTTGCTGATAAAAAGCCTGTTTGTTGAGCAAGCCCGTCAGGTCATCGTGGTGGGCAAGTTGCTGCAGTTTTTCAACCGCCAGATTGCGTGCTGACATCAGGCTGGCGCTGGTGATAGAGGCCAGCGCAATGGAAGCAATCCCGATGCGCAGTGACAGCAGGTCTAGCGAGGAGTGGAACTGATTGGGCAAGAAGTACACCGGCGGGCTCAGGGCAAACAGCGTCCAGAGCACATAGAACAACGTCAGTAAGGTGGTCGAAAAGAGCGAGTAGCTAAGGGCGCACCACAATAAAGGCAGGACGGGAAAGGCCAGGGAGCCGGGGCCGTCAATCAGCAGGCTTAACAAGCTGGCCAATAACAAGGACAGAGCGGGCGCTAACTGGGCCAGGCTCATCAGGTGCGGTTCGTTCCAGTATTCCAGAAAGCGGCGCCAAGGGCGCGCGGGGGCGGTCAGGATGACGGGCAAGATAGCGCTATAGGAAATCAAGCTAGTCAGCATCCAGGACAGAATGGCCAAAGGCAAATCCTGATCGGTATGCAGATACAGGGCAAAACCGCCTAGCAAGGCAGATAAAACGCAGGCCAGGCCGTAGTAGGAGGCCAGCGTCAACATCGCCTGGGGGCGACGCAGGGAAAGATCCAACTGGCGATTGCGGGTGATCAGCCAATACGCCAGGCTGACGCCGCTGACATCGGCTACGGTCAAAAGCAGCGCAATGGGTAGGGGGTTGGTGGCAAGTAGCTCGGCACAGAAATAGGCCAGCGTAATGAGTAGCCAGTTAAATTTTTGACTGGCCCAGTCTGGGCGGCGGATAAACAGACCCAGAAGCACAGCTTCGGTAGGCCAGAAGATGGTTAGTGCATCGGAATGGTGCAGCTTGGTACCCAGCAGGGTCAGAAGTAGGACCAGGCTGAACAGGAAAAACCGGGAGAGATAGGAGTAGCGCCGGGGTGGGCGCAAGCAGAAAGCCTGCTTTGGTTTCATATCCGTTGCCATAGGAGCGCACGCTCAACGTGGACGCTTTACAGCGTCGGATAAGTTTTAAGCCGCCACTATTTTAGGACGAAAGCAGGAATGGCCATTACAGATTGTAATTATGTGTTATCAAATGAGACTAATACGGGGCTGTATCTGACTACCCCGTATTAATTAGGCAGCATATTCTTAATTCAGAGCGGGCATGGGATGGCGAGGGGCCACGTGATGCACGTCCTGCAGGCGGAAGCGAAACCGTACGTTGGCATCCTGACTATGGGCGTCGGCAGTGTAGGTGGTGCAGCCGTGTACAGGTGAACTGAAGATCACGGTACCAGCCATACGAGGGCCGTTTTTAGGTTGCAGATACACCGTATCGCCAATGCGAATATCGGTTTTATTCAAGGCAATATGGTCAGGGCGCGAGATCAAACCAGTTGGATAGACGTTTTTCATATTTTTTTCCTTATCGTGTGGTGTCATTACATCGTTTTTTTATTGAGATTTGATGACACCATGATGGACCAGCCTCCACACGGAGGTCAGGCCATTGCTATTTCAATGTAGAGCATCGCTGACTGGACAATAACAATGTCAAGCAAACGTACTCTGTGACAGCATGGACAGCGCCTTATTCGTTTGCCAAGCATATGGACGGAGCAAGTAGTCCGCTACGATGCAAAAAATAAGTCTGGATGTGGCTGCCGTCGCCGTAGTAAATGAATACCCGCATGTTTGGGGACATGCCAGAAGGTCAAAGGGACCTGTTTACGTGGGTATATTCAAGAAAATATTGATCGCACGTTCTTGATGTAATGGATATATGGGCGCGATCAGCTAACTATTAAGTCATAGGTTTGCGATGTTGTCAAGTGTCAGGGGGACGTCATTGCCGCAGGTCGATGTTTCTAATCCACTTCTTTGCACGCTATCGTCAAAGCAGGGGCGGGCTGTTGAACAGGCTGTTTTAGAATACGTTCTTTATCTTGCCTTTTGTTGTTGCCTCCCATGATTACCATCACCGGCTTGTTCACCCATCCCATCAAATCCTGTGCAGCCCAGGCGCATCCGCAGGGCGTTGAGGTTAGCGTTGCGGGCCTGGCCCACGATCGCGAGTGGGTCGTTGTTGACCAGCAGGGCGTATTCATGACGCAGCGTCGCTGGCCGCGTATGTCCTTGATTCGACCATTGGTACAGGATGGGCAGATTACGGTCCAAGCGCCCGGTATGGAGACGTTGAGCTGGTCTCTGGATGCTCCGGTAGGGGATAACGTCGCCGTCTCTGTGCGTATCTGGAGTTCAGATACGTTGGGCCGGGATGAAGGCGATCAAGTCGCGCAATGGTTTAGCGACTTTTTGCAAACCCCTTGTCGGGTATTGCGTAACCATAGTCGTGCCCGTCGGTATGTCCTGACTGAACGGGTACGCCCTTGGGAAGAAAAGTCTCAGGGCTGGCGCCAGATCGGTGATCAGCTAAACGGTTTTGGTTTTGCCGACGCCTTGCCCTTTTTGTTCACCAATGAGGCGTCCCTGGAAGAGCTCAATCGCCTGGTTCTGCAGTCTGGGGAGCAAGCGGTGCCCATGGATCGTTTCCGTGCCAACGTCGTTTTCACGGGTTTGCCCGCTTACGAGGAAGACTACGTCCTGGGTGTGAGCAGCGAGGGTCTGAGCTTTGCGTTTGTCCGTCAGTGCACCCGTTGCCCTATGCCCAACGTGAACCAGCGAACGGCCGAGGTGGGCACACAACCCGGTTTGGCCTTGGCGCAAAGTCGCCAGTTTCCGCAAGGCACCTTGTTTGGCATGCAAGCCATGCTGGTTGAATCCCGGTCTCAGAGGCTGACGATTGGCCAGACCTTGGACGTGGAATACAGCTTTTAAGCATTAACCGGCGCCGGATCAGGCGTAGTCCAGGGGTAGACGTGTCGTGAACTTGATCTGCTCCATGGCAAAACTGGAGCTGACATCGGTCAGCTCTATTTCCGAGATCAGTCGCTGGTAAACCCGGTCAAAGCTTTTGATATCCGGCACGACGACACGCAGTAAATAGTCGGTATCGCCGCTCATGCGATAGAACTCCACAATCTGTGGGATTGCCTCGACCACCGCCGAAAACTGGCTGTACCACTGCTTGTTGTGCTGATTGGTCTTGATAGCCACAAATACCGTGACTCCTACATTCAGCTTTTCTGAACTGAGTAGCGCCACCCGCTTTTCGATATAGCCCTCTTGTTCCAGACGTTGTATGCGTCGCCAGCAGGGAGTGCTGGACAAACCCACCCGATCGGCAATTTCCTGGATCGCCAAGGTGGCATCGTTTTGTAGGATCTCCAGGATGTGCTTGTCGAATTTATCCAGCATAAAAATAATTTCCCAATAATATCGGTAGTTGTGGATTTTTATTCTCTGAATTCTGCCTGTGGTAGCGTGAAAACGCAATAATTGCCCCTGGGCTCTTGCGTAGACTGTTTCCATTCGTCTTTAGCGATCACGATCAGGAAAACAGCATGCAGGACTGCGATTATCAAAATACGCGTTTGACGCATTTAGGCCGGGACACCCGCGTGTCGGCTGGCTTTGTGAATGTGCCCGTTTGTCGTGGCTCGACTATTTTGGCCGACAATCTGGAACAATGGGCCCAGCGCAAGGAACCTGACAATCCCTATGTTTCTTATGGCCGCTTCACCAACCCTACCTTGCAAACCTTGACGCAAGCCGTGGCCGAGCTGGAAGGCGGTTTTCAGGCCAGCCTGTTCCCGTCTGGCTTGGCGGCGTGTACCCATGCTTTGTTGGGCATGCTGGAAGTCGGGGATCATTTGCTGATACCGGATTCGGTCTATGGACCGGTACGCGCGTTTGCGCAGCAGGTACTGGCTAGCCGCATGGGTATTCAGGTTCAGTTTTACGAGCCGTCTTTGGGGGAGGAGATAGCCAGCCTGATTCGTCCCCATACCAAGGTGGTGTACGTAGAGTCGCCCGGTTCGGCCACCTTCGAGATTCAGGATATCCCGGCCATTGCACGTTGTGCGCATGCGGTCGGGGCGTATGTGCTTTTGGACAATACCTGGGCTACCCCCTTGTTTTTTAAGCCGTTTGAACATGGCGTGGATGTGTCTATTCAGGCTGCCACCAAATATCTGACGGGGCATTCCGATGCCTTGCTGGGAGTTGCCACGGCCAATGAACGCGCTTGGCCGTTGCTGCGTCGGGCGGCGCATGATTTTGGTCAGACAGCCGGGCCTGATGATGCCTTTTTGGCGCTGCGTGGCATGCGCACCTTAGGTGTACGCTTGCGTCAGCATCAGGCCAGTGCCTTGCAGATTGCCCGTTTTCTGGAACATCATCCACAGGTACAACAGGTTTTGCATCCGGCGCTGGAGTCTCATCCCGGCCATGCGATCTGGAAGCGGGATTTTACCGGTTCTACGGGTTTGTTCGGTGTGGTGCTGGAACCGTTGAGTCAAGCGCAGTTATCTTTATTTTTCAAGACCTTGCGCCTGTTTGGTATCGGTCTATCCTGGGGCGGGTTCGAGAGCCTGGCTTTGCCTATGGATATGCCCAAGCGCAACGGGCGCGCCTTGTTCGGGCAGGGGCAGTTGTTGCGTTTGCATGTAGGGCTGGAAGAGCCCCAGCACTTGCAGCAAGATCTGGCACAGGCTTTGGATGCGGCCTATGCCCTTAACACGTCCAGAAACACAGAGGGGCTGTGCTTAGTTGCCCAGCAGGCTTAACTGCTGGTTTTCCTGTCGGGCGATCAGGCGGCGCGTCTGTTCTTCATTAATGTCCAGACTGGGATCGTCCAAAGAAGGTTGAGCGGGGCTGGAGATGCGTTCTGCAATTCGGTTCCATCGCAGCCCCAGTTTGCTGGGCTTGGCCGGGCGGCGACGGCTGCGCGGGGCGGTTTCCTGTTGGTCGGGCGAGTACTGGGTCAGGTCAAACTGGCCTGTAACGATACCCACTTGCTTGAGCAGAACCATGGCTTGCAAGGGACTTTTGAAACTGCGCGGATCTTTGCTGCGGGCGGTAACCAGCACCGCCTGACCGGCACGCGTGGCCACTTGTACAAAAAAATGATTGCCTTGTCCTTTGATGGACACACCTAAAATGCCCCCGGCTTGCGTGGCGGCACGCAGCTGCTGCAGGGTAAAGGTGACGATTGCGCCTTGACAGGGCAAAGAGGACATAAATTAGCGCTCAATAAAGAAAGCCCGCCGTTGCGGGCTGGTCGGGCAAACAGCTACGTCCCCGCAAGAGGGGACTCAAGGGCGACATTATGCCAAAAAATAGGCGGTTCGTGGTTTGGACGGCACAAGACGGAAGGACGTCTTGTGCAGGTTGAGCCTTAGGCCGCGGCCTGTGCG
Source organism: Alcaligenes aquatilis (assembly GCF_003076515.1). NCBI lineage: Bacteria > Pseudomonadati > Pseudomonadota > Betaproteobacteria > Burkholderiales > Alcaligenaceae > Alcaligenes > Alcaligenes aquatilis. Next base: position 630,832 of record NZ_CP022390.1, read on the forward strand.
CACAGACGCGGCAGGATGTGGTTAGCCAGCAAAGGGGCCAGCGTCAGCGAACGGATTTCTTGCGGGCTGACCCAGCGGGCTTCTTCCAGCTCGGCAGCGGCCTGAATGTCGCGGTCTACTGTCAACGTAAACACGTGGGCATGAACCATATGGCCAGGCTCATTGGCGGCGGGGCTTTCAAAGTAGGCTTCGTACCGGGCCTGGGCGGTTTCTTCCGCTTTCAAGCCCAGTTCTTCATCCAGTTCACGTTGCAAGGCTTGCAAGGGCGTCTCGCCTGCTTCCAGCTTGCCACCGGCTTGCATGTAATAGGCGCTGCCACGTTTACGGACCAGCAAAATTTGTCCGGCAGAGTTGGTGATGTAGGCGGCAGCCAGCAAGATGACAGGATGAGACATGGGTTCTTCAAGCAAAAGGGGTCAAGCCAGGATCGGTTCAAGCAGGCTATTTTTGCACAGGCTCGGAAGGGGTGTCATCCAGGGTTTTGGCTCGCAGCAAATAACGAGTGGCGAAAATGCCCGGAATTAACAAGCCCAGTCGATACCAGCCCAAGTGACTGGTCAGCCAGGCCGAGGCGGCCAGCGACAGCCACAACATGATCAGCGCCCGACGTTTGGCTTTGCGGGTCAAGCCTTGGCCGTTTTCCCAGTTGCGCAAATAAGGGCCCAGATGGCGCTGGTCCAGCAGCCATTGATGAAAGCGGGGGGAGCTACGGGAGAAGCACCATGCAGCCAGCAGCACAAAAGGCGTGGTAGGCAGCAAGGGTAAAACAGCGCCGGCAATGGCCAGCGCTACACATACCCACCCGGCAACCATCAGGGCGTAACGCATCATGCTTAGCGGGGAACGCGTCCCAGCATGTAGAACTCGTCATTGCAGCGCATGGACATGAAGTTGGCCATGCGGTTGCTCAGACCAAAAAAGGCGCTGATGCCGGCAATGTCCCAGGCGTCTTCGTCGCTGAAGCCGTGCTCGTGCAGGGCCTGGAAGTCCGCGTCTTCAATCTCCTGGGCGTTTTGCGAGACTTTCATGGCGAACGCCAGCATGGCTTTTTGACGCGCCGGAATATCGGCCTTGCGCCAGTTCACGGCAACCTGGTCTGCCACCAACGGGTTCTTGGCGCGGATGCGCAAAATCGCACCGTGGGCAATGATGCAGTAATGACACTGATTGGCGGCGGAGGTAGCCACCACAATCATTTCCCGATCGGCATGGCTCAAACCACTGGGCTTTTCCATTAACGCGTCGTGATAGGCAAAAAAGGCGCGAAACTCGTCAGGGCGGTGTGCCAGAGCCAGAAATACATTCGGAATAAAACCGGATTTTTCCTGTACGGCTTCAATACGACTGCGAATATCCTCGGGCATGTCGGCCAGGGTAGGGACGGGATAACGGCTGATAGCGGGTTGTGCTTGTGTCTCGGGCATGGCTTGTCTCCAGGTGAAAATGGATGTTCTAGTTCATCGAGTAATTAAATCCAGCTACGCAAAGGTGTCCAGGGTCGGTCAAGACGATATAATGACATATTGATCCTGCCGCGGGCATGGCTCTGCTATAGAGTCTTACGGGCGGAACTGTACTTGCACACCACTACTGACGCGATAATGACAACCATCCTTGAATCTCTTCCAGTCGGCCAGAAGGTCGGCATTGCCTTTTCCGGTGGCCTGGACACCAGCGCTGCACTTTTGTGGATGCGCAATAAGGGCGCGATCCCTTACGCATACACCGCGAACCTGGGTCAGCCTGACGAACCCGATTACGATGCGATTCCCCGCAAGGCCAAGGAATACGGTGCCACGCTGGCCCGTCTGGTGGACTGCCGTCAGCAACTGGTGGCTGAAGGGATTGCCGCCTTGCAGTGCAACGCCTTTCACATCACCACCGGCGGTGTCACCTACTTCAACACCACGCCTATTGGCCGTGCTGTGACTGGCACCATGCTGGTTGCTGCCATGAAAGAAGACGACGTCCATATCTGGGGCGACGGCAGCACCTACAAGGGCAACGACATCGAGCGTTTCTACCGCTACGGTTTGTTGACCAACCCTGAGCTGAAGATTTACAAGCCTTGGCTGGACCAGACGTTTATTGATGAGCTGGGTGGCCGTGCCGAGATGTCCGAGTACATGCAGGAAAACGGCTTCGACTACAAGATGTCGGCCGAGAAAGCCTACTCCACCGACTCCAATATGCTGGGTGCCACGCACGAAGCCAAGGATCTGGAATACCTGAACGCCGGTATCAATATCGTCAAACCCATTATGGGCGTGGCTTTCTGGCGTGACGACGTGGCTGTGGCCGCTGAAGAGGTGCGTGTGCGCTTCGAGGAAGGCCAGCCTGTTGCCTTGAACGGCGTGGAATTCGCCGACCCGGTGGAACTGATGCTGGAAGCCAACCGCATCGGCGGCCGTCATGGTCTGGGCATGAGCGACCAAATTGAAAACCGCATTATCGAAGCCAAGAGCCGTGGCATTTACGAAGCTCCCGGCATGGCCTTGCTGCACATCGCTTACGAGCGCCTGGTGACCGGCATCCACAACGAAGACACCATCGAGCAGTACCGCATCAACGGTTTGCGTTTGGGCCGCTTGCTGTACCAGGGCCGCTGGTTTGACCCACAAGCCATTATGCTGCGTGAAACTGCCCAGCGCTGGGTGGCTCGTGCTGTTACGGGCGAAGTGACTCTGGAACTGCGTCGCGGTAATGACTACTCCATCCTGGATACGGTTTCGCCTAACCTGACCTACAAGGCCGAGCGCCTGAGCATGGAAAAAGTGGACAGCATGTTCTCGCCACGCGACCGTATTGGTCAACTGACCATGCGCAATCTGGACATCGTGGACACACGTGATAAGTTGTTCACCTACACCCAGGTTGGCCTGCTGGCTCCTGCTGCCGGTTCGGCTGTGCCTCAGCTCAAAGACAGCAAGAAGTGAGACATCGCGGCAGATCGGGGGGCTCTGAGTAGAACCCCTGATTTGAAGTAGCAGTGTCAAAACACCCCAATGCCCGATTCAACAGGCATTGGGGTGTTTTTTATGGAGTTGGCCCAGCGTTCCTGAGCCGTTCTGTTTAATGGCTGCAGTTGTCGCTACTTGCTTGAGTACGCAGAAGCGGTATGAGCCTATCGTCAATTTGTTTTGATGAGACCAGCAAGACGCAAGCTGCGCTTATCGTGCGTCGGGCATCGAATCAGTCGATCAGTTTTCCGCTTGGCTCATGAAAGGCGAATGGGCCATCGAACTGACCCACTGTGGCGGTATGGGTGACGATCTGGCCGTGATTACTCAGTGCATGAACGGCATAGCCCGGTGGTTCCAGCGTCCAGGCCGAGGTGGCATCCTCAGCCAGGTCCAGGCAAACCTGGTGGGCAACAGAGGGGGCGGTGCTGGCAATGGTTCCGCCAAAGCAGATCTGTATATTGCGATGCAAATGTCCGCTGATTACACGTTCCACATTGTTATGCTGACGCACAATCGCCTCCAGTTGTTCTGCCCCGTTCAGTAGGCCAATCTTATCCATATGGCCGATCAGGGTGTTGAAAGGAGGGTGATGCAAGGCAATGACGGTGGGGCGCTTGGACTGTGCGCTCAGTTCGGCTGCCAGCCAGTCCAGTTGCTCCTGATCCAGACTTCCCGCACTGGCACCCGCGACGGCACTGTCCAGGGCCAACAGTCTTAACTCACCCACATCCACGCCGTAGCAAACGGGGCCGGTCTTGCCCAAGTAAGTATGCTCGGGAAAGCTTGCGCGTAATTGCTGTCGATCGTCATGGTTTCCGGGCAGCAGGTACACAGGAATCGTTCCTAGAGGGGCAAGCAAGCGGCGCAAGTGGGCATATTCCTGCGGTCTGCCAAAATCAGTCAGATCGCCCGTCAGCACGATCGCATCTGGCTTTTGGGGCAGGGCCAGAGCGTGCTCTATGGCCTGTTTCAGATAGGGTGCGGTATTCAGGCGCCCATAGGCCAGCCTGCCTTCTTCCCGGATATGCGGGTCTGTCATTTGAATCAGTAGTGTTTTCAGCATCTTTTTCCGAGCTCCCCTAGGTGGGCGCTTTCTGTGTCAACGGTTCGGTGGGGAAGGTAAGTGGCGTTTTCAGGATCAGGGTTGATTAGGGACATCCTGGGAGTGTGTCACGGTGCCTGGCATCAGTTTTATGGGATTGATCCGAATGCCCACGATACTGCCGACCATCGCTGTGTGATCCCGATCAACTTCGGCAATCATGTCTGCCTGGCCTTCGACGCCTAGTGTCAGTTGCACCCTTCCTCCCATAAAACTGCGTTGACGCACCTGTGCCTGTGCCCAGCCTATTGGTCTGTTCATGGAAACGTCAATATCTTCTGGCCGGACCAGCAACTGATCGGTGCCGAGCAAGGTCTCGGGGCAGGGCAGGCATAGATCGGCTAGCTGAATGTCCTTGTTCAGCAGGTTTTGCGCTGTACGTTGCAGTACATTCACACGCCCCAAAAAGGTCGCCACAAAAGGGTGGGCCGGGTTGCGGTACAGGCTTTCACCGTCGCCGGTTTGAACAATGCGGCCCTCGTGCATGACGGCCAGCCGATCGGCAATCGCAAAGGCTTCCTGCTGATCGTGGGTGACATGAATGGCCGTGATGCGTAAACGCCGCAGTAGTTCGGCCAGTTCATCGCGTAAGGAGATTTTCAACTTGGCATCCAGGGCGGCCAAGGGTTCGTCCAATAGCAGGACGCGGGGCTGATTGGCAATGGCTCGCGCAATGGCGACCCGCTGTCGTTGGCCCCCGGACAGCGCAGAGGGCAGACGTTTTTCCAGGCCATTCAGACGCATGAGATCGACCAGCTCGCCGACTCGTTCTTGGCGCAGGGTTGGTGCCATGCCCTTGATTTTAGGGCCATAAGCGATATTGGCTTCTACCGTCATAGAGGGGAACAAAGCGTAGTGTTGAAACACCATGCCTACCTCGCGCTTTTCAATAGGCACATGGGTGACATCTTGCCCATCGAACAGAATGCGGCTGCCGGCGTCTGGCATTTCCAGACCGGCGATCAATCGTAGCAAGGTGGTTTTTCCACAGCCCGAAGGCCCGAGCAAGGCCATGACTTCACCGGGGTCGATGTCCAGTGTGCTGGGATGCAAACCCCGCGTGCCATCCGCATAGGTTTTGGCGCATTGTTCGATACGTACCGGGACGTGTTTATTTTCCATCGTGTTTCTCCAGCAAGCGCGCCAGTGTTTGCAGCCCCCAGAGCACGGGCAAGATGACGAGCATGAAAATCAGTGTATAGGCCGAGCCCACTTCGATACGCATCGACGCGTAGCTGTCAGCCAGCCCCACGGGCAGGGTGCGGGTCAGTGGCGTATGCAGCATCCAGGTCAGGTTGAACTCGCCCAGGGACAAGGTGAACACCATCAAGCTGCCCGCCACAATCGCGGGCAGGATGGCGGGCAGCAAGATGCCGAAAAAGATCTGGCTAAAGCTGGCACCCAGGGATCGGGCGGCTTCTTCCAGATCAATCAGGCTGCGTTTTTGCAGGGCTGCACTGGTGGTGCGCACCATAAAGGGCAGGGTGAACACAATGTGGCCCACCAAAATGAACCAGAAGCTTTGCCGAAAACCTTGTAAGGAGCCGTAGGCCAGCAGCAGGGCTAACGCCGAGGCCAGCCCGGGAACGGCAACTGGCAAGGTCAGCAGTTCCTCAAAGGCTCGGGCCAGGCGCGAGCGGCTGCGAGCCAATGCGTAGGCACAGGGCACACCAAGCACAATGACAGCCAGTACGCAGAGTAAAGCCAGTTGCAGTGATAGCCAGACCGTACCGCCATAGTTCACCCAGACCTGTTCCAGCCATTTCAGGGTCAGGCCGCTTTTCAGGCCCAGTCGATAGTTGTTGACCAGGCCCGCCATCACCGAAATCAGGATGGGACCCAGCAGAAACAAAACAGTGAGGCCAGTGACCGCCAAAAGCAAAGGAGCAGGGCGATGCATGCTGCCAGAAGAGATTGTCTTCATGGAACCCTCACGCGATGACGGAGGGGTCGCGCACGAGACGCCGAGCCATCCACAAGGTAAACCATGTCAGCAGCCCCAATGAAATGGATAGGCTGGCGGCCAGGGTGAAATTCGCATAATTGGTAAATTCGTTATAGATGGTGATGGGCAGTACTTCGTAGCGGCTGGACAAGGTGAAGGCCGTGCCGAAGGCGCCCATGGAGGTGGCAAACACAATGGCGCCACAGGACAAGGAGGTAGGTGCGAGTTCCGGTATCCAGACGTCTCTGGCGACGGCCCAACGCGAGGCACCGCAAGAGCGTGCCGCTTCTTCCAGATTGCGGTCGATGGATTCTGCCGCCGCAGTGTAGGTGGCAATGGCGCGGGGCAGTGAAAAGTACAGGTAGGCCAGAAACAGACCTAACAGGCCATAGGCAAAGGTCACGCGTCCCAATCCCAGACCCTGCGTAATTTGGGCCAGCAGCCCCTGCCGGCCACCCAGCAAAATAATGAAAAAACCGACAATCACCCCTGGGAAAGACAGGGGCAGGGTCATCAAGGAGAGCAGCAGACGCTTGGCAGGGACGCGATAGCGAGCCATCACAATTCCTACCATGGCGCCTAATATCAGGGTCGCCAGCGTCACGATGGCAGACAGGAGCAGCGTTTGCAGCAGGGCCTGCAAGTAACGTCCTGATGTCAGAACGACCCAATAGGTGTGCATGCCTTCTTGTGCGGGTAGTGCCAGGAGCTGTGCTGCAGGCAAGAGCCAGAAGGCGGCAAAGAAAGCGACAGCGGGGGCCGAGCACAGGGGTAACAGGTATTTGCGTTGCATACGCTCACTCCACATCTCAGAGGGCCGCTTAGCGGACCTCGGCCAGGTAACGTTCGGCAAAGGGTTTCTGGCCTTGTGCCATGCGGTCATAGTCAATTGCCTTGGCACGGGCGTATTCGCTGTCAGGCAAAAAGCGCGACTGTGCCTGTTCGCTGATGGCGCTGCTGCGAACCGGACGCAGGAAGGCATTGGCCCAGATGGATTGACCTTGCTCGGAAAGCACAAAATCCAGCACTTTACGTCCCTCTTCGGTGTGCGGTGCCTTGTTGACCAGCGACATCACGTAAGGAACCACAATCGTGCCTTCTTGCGGAATCACGAAGGCCACATCTTCTCCGTCCTTGTATTGGGCGCGATAGGCGCTGAAGTCATAGTCCAGCAAGATAGGGATCTCGCCGGAAATCAGGCGCGCATAGGCGGTTTGCTTAGGGACAATGGGGTTGTTTTGCTGCAGGGCCTTGAACCAGTTGATGGCCGGATCAAAGTTATCCATCGTGCCGCCCAGGGCTTCATTGATGGCCACGGCGCCCACATAACCCACGAAGGCGGACGAAGGATCTAGGTAACCGACCAGACCTTTGTATTCCGGTTTGAGCAAGTCGTTCCAGGAGGCAGGGACCGGTACATCGCCCAAGGCTGATTTGTTGACCATGATGCCCATGGTGCCGGAGTGAATGGCAAACCAGTGGCCTTGCGGATCCTTTAAGCCTTCCGGAATCTGCTCCCAGCCCTTGGGTTTGTAGGCCTGCGTCACGCCTTCTTTCTGGGCCTGAATGGCAAAGGTAATACCCAGATAGGTCACATCGGCCACCGGGTTGGCCGATTCGGCAACCAGTTGGGCCAGCGACTGACCGGAGTTCTTGTTGTCTGGAGGCACGGTAATGCCGGTGTGCTGTTTGATGGCCTCGATTTGGCTGGCCCAATCAGCCCATTCGGGTGGGCAGTTGTAGCAAATCGCCGTCTGTGCGGCGGCCGCATTGCCCAATGTCAGCATGGCCAATGGCAATGCGACGCGGCAGGCCAGTGTGCTCAGGATGTGTTTCATGGTTGGTCACTCCAGTTAGTAGGTGGGTCTATATAAAGCCGGCATGGCTTGCAAGCAGGGGTGTTGCGGGAAAGTTTCCCGGAAAGGAAGGCACAGCATTGTCAGGGCGCCTGTAGATGGAACGGAGAGGGGGCGCAGGACTCACCCGGATCAAAGGTGTAGGGCAGCAATATCGACTCTTGAGCCGGGACAGCCTGCTGCCGGGCCATAGAACCCAGCAGCAGGCCAATGCACTGGCGGCCAATTTCCTCATTGGGTTGAGCAATGGTGGCCGGGCGAGGGAACAGCTCAGCCCCCAGGCCAATGCCGTCAAAGCCGATGATGCTGATGTCCTGGGGTACGCGTAAACCGATCTGCTGGGCGGTTCGCAGACAACGAATGGCAATCAGGTCATTGGAGCCAATGACGGCCGTAGGCCGATCAGCCTGACGCAGCAGTCGGGCGACGCTGGCCAAGTGAATGCCGCCTTCTGTGGAGGCAGGGGCTGTCGGGTCCTCAGGAGGGTGATCCATAAAAGGTACTTCCAGTAGCGGCATGGGGGCCAAGCCCGCGCTTTCCATTCCTTTGAGGTAACCGCAACTGCGTTGTTGGGCCCGGTCCGAGACATGCAAATGTCCGCTCACCATGGCAATGCGGCGATGACCTTGGGTGGCAAGGTGACCAATCAGCTCAATCATGGCTTGCTCACCATTGACGCTGACGCAAGGGTGTTCGGGATGCTGGTTGTAGGCCAGTACATAGGGGCAGGGTGTGGTGCTCAAGCGTTCCAATGCCGGGGACGTGGCCGGATTGGAGACCACCAGCACAATGCCTTCGACATTGCTGGCCAACAGCAGAGCTACGGCCTGGGATTCACGTTCGACGTGGTATTCCGTAAAGAAGGGCAAGATGGCGTAGCCGGCATGGGCGGCGGTATCGGCTATCCCTTTCAGGCACTCGGCAAAGACGGGGTTCAGCAAAGTAGGCAAGACCACGCCAATCACACGGCTGCGTTGGCTACGCAGGCTGCGGGCCGAAGCATTGGGTTGATAACCCAGGGCCTGTATGGCAGCTTGCACACGCAGCAGGGTTTTTTTACCCACTTTCTCTGGTTCGTTGAGCGCACGCGATACCGTGGCAACCGATACCTGCGCTGCCTTGGCAACATCCAGGATTCCAACATTGGCCATGACATTCAGCCGTCAAAATGAAAACGATTACATTTGAGCAAAGGCATATGTCAGGCAAATGACGAATCGGTTTTTTTCCTGCCGGGCACCAAGAACCTTATCGGGTTTCGTGGCCGGAAGCATCGTTCCTCACCAAAATTGATGCCACTTATACGAGCGGGATCTGAAACAGATCCTGGTCTTGATGCGGCGGATTCTACAGTGGGCTCTCCTGAACAACAGGCCTGCGCGGTCAGGCTTTCACGTCATGAAACCCATTCTTGTTTTGCAGCACGAGGCTACACAAGGGCCAGGTGTATTACTGGATCATCTGGAGAAAAACGGCCTTTGCTATCAACTACTGATGTCACCGCTGGAGGGGAGAGCACCGGTCTTGGCACGTGATTACAGCGGGATTGTCGTCTTGGGCAGCGACCATAGTGTTAACGAGGATCTGCCCTGGATAGTGTGTGAACAGGCGCTTTTGCAGGATGCAGTCCAGCGCCATGTTCCTGTGCTGGGCCATTGCTTTGGGGCGCAGCTTCTGGCCCGTTCTCTGGGCGCCAAGGTGCAGCGCAGCCCGTATCCGAATATAGGCTGGGGCCAGGTCTGGAGCAGCCCTTATGCCCAGCGTGTGATGGGCCTGCCCAGACGTGCTGTGCTGTTTAACTGGCATTACGACACTTTTCAGATTCCTTCGGGTGCCAGCCGGACGTTGTATGGCCCTCATTGTCTGAACAAGGGCTTTGGCTTGGGTCCGCATTGGGCTTTTCAAGGTCATCTGGAAGTGACTGCCGATAGCATTCGGCAGTGGTGCGACCACGGTCGCCACGAGCTGGCGCAGGTATACGGTCCTGCCGCTCAGGATGCTGACCATATCTTGCTTGGGCTGGGTCAGCATGTGAGCACCTTGCATCTTCTTGCCAGACAGACTTACCAGCGCTGGACAGATCAGTTGCTGGAGCGCTCCGGGTTTGCCCGCACCCAAATCCATATGCCGTCTTTATACGCAGGCCAGTAAACACTGCTCTGAATTTATGCCGCCAATTCTAGACTTTCTCTGTCTGCTGCAAGTCAGCATTGAGAGGGAGTGTGGAATGAGTGCGTCTTTTTTTACGGTTCTGGCAGGAGGGATTTCTATGGGACTGTTTATTTATTTGTTCTATGCCTTGATTAAGGCCGAAAAATTTTAGCTTCAGGCCGACAAGTGTTCATTGTTTGGAACAGGTGTGCATATGAGTGATTTTCTATTTCTAGCGGTGCTGTTCGCGTTCTTTGCGATGGCGACCGGATTTATTCTTGGTCTTGAGAAACTGTAAGAGGTGCTGTCATGCTGGACGATCTGATGCAGTTTCTAGTTATTTTGGCCGTCTCAACGGTCTTGTTAGTGGTGGTGGGTAAATGGATTGCCCATTTTTTCAGCAGCCCGAATCACAGTTTGATGGAGCGCGGTACGTATCGGCTGCTGGGTGTGAATCCTGAAGAGAAAATGTCCTGGAGGCGATATGGCCTGGCGCTTTTATTGAGCAACGCCGCCATGTTGCTTCTGGGATATGTTCTTTTGCGGGTGCAGGGCTGGATTCCCGGAGACAGCCTGCAGCGTGCCGCACAAACGCCAGACTTGGCCTTTAACACGGCCGTGTCCTTTACGACCAATACCAATTGGCAGGCGTATTCGGGCGAATCCAGTCTGTCCAATTTTTCCCAAATGGCGGCCATCACCTTTTTGATGATGATCAGTGCCACCACGGGTCTGGCGGCGGCAGGTGGTTTCATCCGTGGCTTAAGTCGTAAAAGCTCGGCTGATATTGGTAATTACTGGGTGGACTTTACCCGTTCTTTGTATCGCCTGCTCTTGCCGTGCAGCTTCTTGCTGGCCTTGTTTTATATCTGGCAAGGTATGCCGCAAACACTGAGTTCTGAGGTCGTGGTCAACACGCTGGAAGGACTCAAGCAGCAGATTGTTTTGGGACCCGTGGCCAGTCTTGAAAGCATCAAGCATGTGGGAACCAATGGGGGCGGCTTCTTTGGCATGAACGCGGCGCATCCTTTTGAGAACCCCACGCCGCTGACCAATACCGTGCATATGCTTAGCATGTTGCTGGTGCCTTCGGCCCTGACCTATGCCTTTGGCTCCATGCTGGCTCGTCGCCGGCAGGGCTGGGCCTTTTTTGCAGCCTTTCTGGTGATGTTCATCGGCTTTTTGTCTCTGATCTACAGCGCCGAGCAAGCAGGCAATCCTTTGTTGACGCCTTTGGGAGTCGATCAGACCCAAAGCAGTACGCTGGGCGGGGGCAATCTGGAGGGTAAAGAACTGCGTTTCGGTGTGGCGCAAAGCAGTCTGTTTGCGACAGTGACCACCGCAGCTACCACTGGCTCGGTCGATGCCATGCATGCGTCGCTGACCCCTTTGGGTGGCTTGGTGCCGATTGCTCAAATGATGCTGAACAATGTGTTTGGCGGGATCGGGGTGGGCTTTATCAGCCTGGTCAGTTACGCCATTCTGACCGTGTTTCTGGTGGGCATGATGATAGGACGCAGCCCGGAGTTTTTGGGCAAGAAGATCGAGGCCCGGGAGATGAAGTACGTGATGCTGGCCATGCTGGCGCACGCCTTCAGCATTCTGGGGTTTACGGCCTTGGCCAGCGTACTGCCGTCCACCATGGACAGCCTCTCGAACATGGGGCCGCATGGTTTCAGTGAAGTTCTGTACGCCTACACCTCGGGTACGGCCAATAACGGTTCGGCCTTTGCCGGTTTCAACGCGAACACGCCTTTCTTCAACACCACGATCGGGCTGGCCATGCTGGTCGGGCGTTATCTGACTTTATTGCCGTTGCTGGCTCTGGCCGGTGTGCTGGCGGCCAAAAAAGCCGTTCCTGCTGGTCCAGGAACCTTGTCGACGGCCACCCCTTTGTTTACCGGCCTGTTGATTTTCGTGGTCCTGGTGGTGGGCGGTCTGACTTTTCTGCCTGCTCTGGCGCTGGGCCCGATTGTGGAGCACCTGTTGATGCTCGATGGCATTACTTTTTGAGGATTGACTGTCATGTCTACCCATCAATTTATGGTTTCAACCCCAGTGGCACCGACGGTGAAAAGCCTGCTGCGTCCCGTGTTGCTGTCGGCTGTGTTCTTTATGCTTCTGACCGGGATTGCCTATCCCTTGGCAACGACTGTTATCGGGACGGCTTTGTTCCCGGAGCAGGCAAATGGCAGCTTAATTGAGCGTGATGGCCAAGTCGTGGGTTCACGCCAGATTGGCCAATATTTCAGTCAGCCAGAGTATTTTCATGGCCGCCCCAGTGTGACCTTGGGTGTGGACCCTTCAGATCCATCCAATAGTATCTCGCAGCCCTATAACGCCGCCGCTAGCGGGGGCAGCAATCAAGGGGCATTAAGCAAGAATTTGCTCAATGCCGTGGCAGAGCGAAGCAAGGCTTATCGTCTGATGAATGGTTTGGCAGAGGATGCCCCCGTACCTGTCGATGCCGTGACAGCGTCGGCATCGGGTCTGGATCCGCATATCTCGGTGGCTAATGCCCGTTTGCAGGCTGCGCGTATTGCCAGGGTGCGCGGCATGTCGCTGGAACAGGTGCTGGCCTTGATTGATCGCTATACCCATGCTCGTCAATTGGGTGTACTGGGTGAACCACGTGTGCAGGTCCTGGAGCTAAATCTTGCGCTGGATATGGCCAAGAGCGTCCAGCCCGTCGTGCGTTAGGAGCAGGTGTCAATATGTCTATTACTGATTTAAAAGCCTCGCAAGAGGCGGAGCACGCAACGGTGTTTCAGGCTGTGCCCTGGGGCACCGTGTGCAAGGAAGCCTTCAAGAAACTGTCCCCTCGGGTGCAGTTCAAGAACCCGGTAATGTGTGTGGTGTATCTGGGTAGCATCCTGACCAGCCTGCTGGGTGTGCAGGCTTTGATGGGGCAGGGCGAGGCCCCCGCTGGTTTTATCTGGTCCATTGCTGCCTGGTTGTGGTTTACGGTTTTGTTTGCCAATGCGGCCGAAGCGGTGGCAGAAGGGCGTGGCAAGGCGCAGGCTGATGCGCTGCGATCTACGCGCAAGCGGGTTATGGCCAAAGTGTTGAAAGAGCCCAGGCGAGATAGTCGTTCCTGGCCTGTCCCCAGCGATGAGCTGGTGCCCGGTGCCTATGTGCTGGTCGAGGCTGGCCAGATTATTCCGGCCGATGGTGAAGTGCTGCAGGGGGCAGCCTCGGTAGACGAGTCCGCTATTACTGGGGAGTCAGCGCCGGTTATCCGGGAGTCGGGGGGCGACTTTTGCTCGGTCACGGGTGGGACGCGTGTTCTGTCGGACTGGATTGTGATGCAGGTCACCGCCAAACCCGGCGAAGCCTTTCTGGATCGCATGATTGCAATGGTGGAAGGGGCCAAACGTGGCAAGACGCCAAACGAGATTGCCTTGAATATCTTGCTGGTCGCCTTGACGCTGATCTTTCTCTTGGTGTGCGTCACCTTGTTGCCTTTCTCCAGTTTTGCCACCGCGCTGACCGGCCAAGGTTCGCCCGTCACGATTACGGCCCTGATCGCCTTGCTGGTGTGCCTGATTCCGACCACGATTGGCGCCTTGTTGTCGGCAGTGGGCGTGGCCGGAATGAGCCGCATGATGAAGGCCAATGTACTGGCCAGCTCGGGCCGTGCGATCGAGGCGGCCGGGGATGTGGATGTCTTGTTGCTGGACAAGACAGGCACCATCACACTGGGCAATCGAGAAGCTTCGGCATTTCTGCCCGCGCCGCAGGTATCGGAGCACGCCTTGGCGGATGCGGCTCAATTGGCCTCGCTGGCCGATGAGACTCCCGAAGGGCGCTCTATTGTGGTGCTGGCCAAGCAGCTTTTCAATTTGCGTGGCCGTCAATTGCAGGGCGCGCAGACCATTGCCTTCAGTGCCCATACCCGCATGAGCGGGATTGATATTGAGGGTCGCCAGATCCGTAAAGGGGCGGCCAATACCATGCGCGCGCACATTGAGTCCCAGGGCGGGGTGTTCCCTCGTGAACTGGATACCTTGGTCAATGAGGTGGCACGGCGTGGCAGCACACCGCTGGTCGTTGCCGAGGGCAATAAGGCGCTGGGTGTGGTGGAGCTCAAGGACATTGTCAAAGGCGGTATCAAGGAGCGTTTTGCCGAGCTGCGCGCCATGGGCATCAAGACCGTCATGATTACGGGGGATAACAAACTGACCGCCGCAGCAATCGCGGCTGAGGCCGGGGTGGATGATTATCTGGCCGAAGCCACGCCCGAGGACAAGCTGCAATTGATTCGACGCTATCAGGATGAAGGTCGCCTGGTGGCCATGACTGGCGACGGGACGAATGATGCGCCTGCTCTGGCGCAGGCAGATGTGGCCGTGGCCATGAATAGTGGTACCCAGGCGGCCAAAGAGGCCGGCAATATGGTGGATCTGGACAGCAACCCCACCAAGCTCTTGCGTGTGGTGGAAGTAGGCAAGCAGATGATCATGACGCGTGGTGCCCTGACCACCTTCAGTATTGCCAATGACCTGGCCAAGTACTTTGCGATTATTCCTGCGGCTTTTGTGGTCACCTATCCGGCTCTGGGCGCCTTGAATGTGATGCAACTGCACAGCCCAGCCACAGCGATTCTGTCTGCGGTCATTTTCAATGCTCTGATCATCATCGCCTTGATTCCTTTGGCCTTGCGCGGCGTGAAATATCGGGCGGAGCCCGCAAGCAGACTGCTGCGGCGTAACTTGCTGATCTACGGTTTGGGCGGGCTGATTGCGCCTTTTATAGGTATCAAACTGATTGATATGCTGCTGACACCGTTTTTCGGATAAGAGCGTAAGATCAATAGCTATTTTCTGGATGGAGTGCACAGATTCATGTCACCTGAGGATAGGCCGGACCCGGATACGCTGTTGCAGGTCATTGGCGAGGATCCGCATCAGCCTCGCCGTGGGCAGCTCAAGATTTTCTTTGGCGCTTGTGCGGGCGTAGGGAAAACCTACGCCATGCTCAAGGAGGCGCATCAACGCCAGTCCGAAGGGGTGTCCGTGGCCATCGGGATTGTAGAAACGCATGGTCGCCAGGAAACCCAGGCCTTGATCGACGGTTTGCCCGTACTGGCACGCAAGGCGTATCAGCGTCAGGGGCGGGTAGTGACGGAGTTTGATCTGGATGCTGCCTTGGCGTCGGGCTATCAGTTGCTGCTGGTCGATGAGCTGGCGCATTCCAATCTTGAGGGTAGCCGTCATGCCAAACGCTGGCAGGATGTGGAGGAACTGCTCGATGCCGGTATTGATGTATATACCGCGCTGAATGTGCAGCATCTGGACAGTCTCAATGAGGTGGTCGGCGGCATTGTCGGGGTACGGGTTCGGGAGACGGTGCCGGACCGTATTTTTGATCGAGCGGCGGATGTCCTGCTGGTGGATTTGCCTCCAGACGATTTGTTGTCTCGTCTGAATGCGGGCAAGGTATATCTGGCCGACTCGGTCGCCCACGCGCGCCAGAATTTTTTTCGTCGCGGCAATCTGATCGCTTTGCGTGAGTTGGCGTTGCGTCGTGTGGCGGATCGGGTCAATGCCGATGTGCATGTCTACCGAATCTCCCATGCGATACGAACAGTCTGGCCCACCCGTGAGCTGTTAATGGTTTGCGTCAGCGCCGATAGTGCTCAGGAAGCCCTGATTCGGGAGGGGGCGCGCTTGGCGCAGCAATTGCAAACCCCCTGGATTGTGCTGCATGTGGATACGCCGCAGGAAAGCGGGCAGATCAAGGCACAGGAGGCGTTGGTGCGTTTGGCCGCCAGTGCTCAGCATGCAGGGGCCGAGTTTGCCAATATTGCCGGGCAGGATGTGGCGCATACGATTCTGGCCTATGCCCGTCAGCGCAATGTCACCAAGCTGATTCTGGGGAACTCTTCAGCGCGCTCTGCCTGGCCCTGGCGCACCAGCCTGTCCGAGCGCCTGGCCCGCAGTAATCCTGAAATTGGTTTGCTGCTCCTGCGCATGGATACGGTTCAGCGACCAATCCGGCCTTTGGAGCTGGAGCAGCCCATGGCGCAGGGCAAGGCCTTGTCCATCGCTTCCATTATTTGCGTGGCGACCACCTTGTTGGCCGAGCAGCTTTTGTCCTTTTTTGATCTCTCCAATGTCATCATGCTGTTCCTGATTACAGTGGTCTTTATCGCTTTGCGTTTGGGACGGCTGGCGGGGGCATGGGCGTCATTGCTGTCAGTGGCGTTTTTTGATTTTTTCTTTGTCGCGCCGCGCTACTCCTTCTCGGTCACCGATACCCAATACGTGTTTACCTTTGGCGTCATGTTGGTCGTGACGCTGATTATTGGCCAGTTGGCTGCCAAACTGCAGGCCGAGGCCCGGGCTGCGCGTGATGGTGAACGTCGTGCGGCGGCGTTAACGCGTGTTAGTCGGGATTTGGCGGGGGCCTTGGCCCTGGAGCAGGTCCTGGCGGTCTGCCGCGATACGCTGGAGCCTTTGTTTGAGATGCAACTGGTGCTGGTGGTGCCGGATCAACAGAACCAACTGGTGGCAACCCGCCACACCGGCTTTGTCGAGCTGTCGGTAGCGCAATGGGTGTTTGATCATATGGAAGCTGCCGGTAATGGTACGGAGACCCTGAACGGCGCCAGTGCCTTGTACCTGCCCTTGAAAGGCCCGATGGCCCCACGGGGTGTCCTGGTGGTGCAGTCCGGGGCTGCTGCCTCTTTAAGCACTCCTGACGGACGGCGCTTGCTGGATGCTTGTTGCTTTACGTTGGCTCAGGCTCTGGAGCGGATTCATTACGTGGAAATTGCCCAGGATACCGTGCTGCGCATGGAGGGGGAGAAAATGCGTAATACCTTATTGTCTGCCGTTTCACACGACTTACGTACGCCCTTGACCGTGATCCGGGGCTTGGCTGAAACCTTGGAGCAGCCCAAGGGCTTGAGTGAGGCGGAGCGCACGGATATTGCCCATTCCATCCGTATTGAGTCTGACGAACTGCGTCGCCAGGTATCTAACTTGCTGGATTTGGCCCGTATGCAAAGTGAAGGAGTGAAACTGCATAAAGAGTGGCATGCCTTGGGCGAGATTGTGGGGATCGCCGTTGCCCGCTGTGCAGCCGCCTTGCAGCCCCGCAAAATTGTGACCGAGTTCGCCACGGATCTGCCCTTGGTCGAGGTGGACGGTGTGTTGCTGGAGCGAGTGGTGACGAATCTGTTGGATAATGCGGCCAAATATACCCCCGCTACCAGCACAATCTCGCTACGCGGCCTGTGTTCTGGCCAATCCATGTATTTATTGATCAGTGACGATGGACCCGGCCTGCCGCCAGGCGATCCCGAGCGTTTGTTTGAGACGTTTACGCGGGGGTACAAGGAGTCTTCTGTAGCAGGGGTAGGCTTGGGTTTGGGGCTATGCCGAACAATTATTGCCGCGCATGGTGGTACGATCAGCGCCAAGCCGCGTCAGCCTCATGGGGTGATCTTCGAAATCAGCCTGCCTTGGAAAGCGGCTCCTCAGATGGATGGTGACGAACTACTGACATGAACAAAACCCAGATATTGATTGTGGAGGACGAATCCAATATTCGTCGTTTTGTACGGATCGCCTTGGAACAGGAAGGTATGTTCGTGGTCGAGGCCAGCACCTTGGCGCAAGCGCGCATGGATGCGGCAACCCGTCGCCCGGATTTGATGATTGTGGATTTGGGTTTGCCCGATGGCGACGGCAAGGACTTGATTCACGATCTGCGCGCTTGGGTCTACTCGCCCATTCTGGTGTTGTCTGCGCGCGATCGGGAAGAGGAGAAAGTGGCTGCGCTGAATGCGGGGGCGGACGATTATCTGGTCAAGCCTTTTGGGGTGCCGGAGTTGCTGGCCAGGATTCGGGCCTTGCTGCGGCGTTCTCAATTAGTCCCGAACGCACAGACAGCCTCATCGCTGGTTCGCTTCGGTGGTGTCCGTGTGGATCTGGCCTCCCACGAGGTGTTCCGCGACGGGGAGGCGGTACATTTAACGCCGATTGAGTTTCGCTTGTTGACGGCTTTGATTCGAGGTCATGGCAAGGTGTTGACGCACCAGCATTTGTTGCATGAAACATGGGGTGCGGCTTACTGTGATCGGCCCCATTATTTGCGGGTGTACATGATGCAGTTGCGTCAAAAGCTGGAAGAGGATGCGGCACAGCCCAAGTATCTGTTGACGGAATTGCAGGTTGGTTACCGATTGGCGGGTTTGGAGGTTGAAGAATAGGGGCGGGCGCGCTGCGCTGAGCATCAGGGGCACAGCGCAGGGTCATGGTCTGGCTGTAGTCGCTTGTAGTTGGTATCGTCGCAGCACTCAACAGAGCTGTCGTCTCGCGTCGTTTATATGAAGCAGGCTAGGTCCTGCCCGATTGAAATGATCTTCAAGTGTTTTTTTCAATGATGGCCTGGATGCAGGTGTGCGACGTTGTTGCGTAAAAAAGGGGATGCCGTAGCATCCCCTTTTGTCATCAATGAGCAATCTGCTCCGAGCGGCAGCGTTTAGGCTTCCAAACGACCCAGAATCAGGAACTCCATCAATGCTTTTTGTACATGTAAGCGGTTTTCGGCTTCGTCCCAGACCACGCTTTGTGGGCCGTCGATGACTTCGCCTGTGACTTCCTCACCACGGTGAGCGGGCAGGCAGTGCATGAAGATGGCGTCAGCAGCAGCCACATCCATCATTTCCTGGTCCACACACCAGTCGGCAAACGCTTTGCGACGCTCTTCGTTCTCGGCTTCGTAACCCATGCTGGTCCACACGTCGGTGGTGACCAAGTGTGCGCCCTTGCAGGCTTCCAGCGGGTCGTCAAATTCGCGCAAGATGCTGGAGTCCGGGTTGCCAGTACGATCTGACCCCAGGTGGTAACCATTAGGAGCGGATACATGCAGGGTAAAGCCCAGGATTTCCGCCGCTTGCAGCCAGGTGTAAGCCATATTGTTGGCATCCCCAATCCAGGCTACGGTCTTGCCCTTGATATCGCCACGATGTTCGATAAAGGTGAAGATGTCGGCCAGAATCTGGCAAGGGTGAAATTCGTTGGTCAGGCCATTGATGACCGGCACACGCGAGTGGGAGGCAAAGCGCTCCAGACGGGTTTGTTCGAAGGTGCGGATCATGACGATATCAACCATGCGCGAAACTACGCGGGCGGTATCTTCAATAGGTTCGGAGCGACCCAGTTGCGAGTCGGTGGTGGTCAGGTGAATGACCGAACCGCCCAACTGATACATACCGGCTTCAAAGGAAACACGGGTACGGGTGCTGGCTTTTTCAAAAACCATCGCCAGGGTGCGGTCGTGCAATGTGTGGTGCGGCTGATAGCGTTTGAACTTGTCTTTGATCAGGCGTGCGCGTTCCAGCACATATAAAATTTCGTCGTGAGAAAAGTCGCGAAATTGCAGAAAGTGCCGAAGCGGTCCTGCGTGCACGATGGCATCCATAAAAAAATCCTGCGGATAAAGAAAGCCATCTTAACCTGTCCAGCTATTTAGAGCAAAGCCGGCCTGTGCACGACAAGGGGAAATAGCTTGGTTTTAAGATAAAAAGAAAGGGTAAGGTAATGATTAGCAATAAATTGTCAAGTGGCTAATTTATTGAATCCCGGGCTTTGCTTGGCCGCGATCGGATACAATGCGGAGCGAGAAAGGAAAAGGTGCAGCCTACCTGAACTGCACGATGAGTGATCAATTGTTATGACAGAGCCAGTGAAGCAACTTGTAATCCATGGTGTGACCCGGCAGGATCAGCGCTTTCGTCCCAGTGACTGGGCAGAACGCTTGGCCGGTGTAATGTCTCAGTTCCGTCCGGCTGGGGCGATGGGAGGGCATCTGACGTATTCGCCCTATGTGGTGCCGCGATTGATTGACGGCGTGCGCTGTGTGGTGGTCGATGCGCGTTTGCGGGAGCTGGAGCCTTTGGCCTGGAAATTTGTCTGTGGCTTTGCGGAAGATAATAATTTAAAAACCAGCGGCATTGATCCCACCAATATGGGCCCTGTCGATTCCTGATTAAGGCAGCACATCCAACTAGTCGCCACCGTTAAAACGGTAGGCGATTTATTTTTTATACCGTAAGCAGAGTCAGTACTTTGCCGGTTTTTTGATACTGCAATATATTGTCCAGTGCCAGCGAGAGCATGGCTTGACGCGTCTCGTGTGTCGCACTGGCTGTGTGCGGTGCCAGAACGACCTGCTTGAGGTCACGCAAAGCCTGAGGGACCTGGGGTTCGTTCTCGAACACATCCAGCCCGGCAGCGCCTAGTCGTCCTTCTTGCAGGGCGGCAATCAGTGCGCTTTCATCAACCACACTGCCGCGGGCGATATTGACCAGAATCCCTTTGGGCCCCAAAGCATTCAGCACATCTATATTGATCAGCCCGCGTGTCTCGTCGCCACCGACGGCTGCAATCACCATGAAGTCGGCCCAATGGGCCAACTCGATCAGGGAAGGTTCATAGTGCCAGGGGACGTCGTGGCGTGGACGGCGGTTGTGATAGCGCAGCTCCATATCAAAGCCGCTGGCACGGCGGGCAATGGTCTGGCCGATGCGACCCAGGCCCACAATCCCCAGTTTCTTGCCGCTGACCCGAGTGCCCAGCCCAAAACCATTGGGGCTGTCCCACAGGCCGGCACGTACGTAGCGGTCGGACTCCGTCACCCGGCGGGCGGCATCCAGCATCAAGGCCCAGGCCATATCCGCCACGCAGTCGTTCAGAACATCGGGGGTGGTGCTGACCTGGATGCCACGCTGTTGGGCGGCGTGCACGTCGATGCAGTCGTAGCCTACTCCCACACTGCAAATCGCTTTTAAAGCGGGCAGGCGGTCTATCAAGGAGGCGGGGGTGGGGGTGACGGCGCTGGTCAGGAGTACCTGTACGCGTTCGATCTGTTCGGCACAGAGCTGGTTCAGGTCCGGGAGGACAATGCGCTCGAAATAACGATCAATGTCGTCAAAAGAAGGGTGCTGGGCCAAAGATGCCAGTTGCAGCACGATGGGACGTGTCATGGGGACTCGCTGATGAACAAGCAAATCCATAACTTAGCATGATTGGCCTGCATGTTCAGGCAATGGTTTTGTGGCTAATAAAAAAGGGGTGCTAAGCACCCCCTTTCTAACTGGTTTTTAGGCCAGAGCCGATTAAACCATTAAAAATCTTCAGCAATCAGGCCAGGGCCTTGATAGCAGCAGACAGGCGGCTCTTGTGGCGGGCAGCCTTGTTCTTGTGAATGATGTTCTTGTCGGCAACGCGATCAATGATGCTGGTCGCTTTGCGGAAAACTTCGTTAGCAGCAGTTTTGTCGCCGGCGTCAATGGCCTGACGAACGCGCTTGATAGCGGTACGCAGCATGGAACGGATGCTGGCGTTGTGTTTGTTGCGAGCCACTGCTTGGCGGGCGCGCTTGCGTGCTTGTGCGGTATTAGCCATTTTTAGTAAAGCCTAAGTTTTAAAGTTTAATCGGCAAAGACAATTATTTTAAGACACTAAGCCCGCTTTGTAAAGTAAGAGGGCCGAATGCCTACGATAAACAACATGCCGAAATAAGAAATGCCGCTGGCAAGCAACACGCCGCCCAGATACAGCACACGCAGCAAGGGCGTGGCTCCCAGGCTGATCCAGTCGATATAGCGGTCAGCCAGCACAAGGACGGCAGCAAGGGCAGCCAGGGCGGGAATAATCTTCAGGAAAAAACGTAACCAGTCATGATTGGGCTGGTAAATCCCGCGTTTGCGCAGCATGACCAGCAAGGTCAGCGCATTGACGGTGGCGCCCAGGCCAATCGACAAGGCCAGTCCAGCATGGGCAAAGGTAGGCACCAGTACCAGGTTAAAGAGCTGGGTAATGATCAGAACAGCAATGGCAATGCGCACCGGTGTGCGAATATCCTGGCGGGCATAAAAACCGGGGGCCAGAATCTTGATGGCCAGCAGGCCGACCAGACCCACTGAGTACGCACCCACGGCCAGCTTGGTCTGGGCAACGTCAGCGGCGGCAAACGCACCGTAATGAAACAGAGTGGCGACCAGGCCGTCGGACAGCATGGCCATGCCCAGCGCGGCTGGCAGGCCCAGCAGCAGAACCAGACGCAGGCCCCAGTCCAGCAAACCGCTGTAGTTCTGGTCATCTTTACTGGCATGGGCAGCCGATAGCTTGGGCAGCAAGACCGTGCCCAGCGCTACACCGAGCAGGGCGGTGGGAAACTCCATCAGGCGATCGGCAAATGATAGCCAGGTTACGCTGCCTGACTGCAGCCAGGTGGCAATATTGGTATTGATGAGCAGGGAAATCTGCGCCACGGACACCCCCAAAATGGCGGGCAGCATTTGTTTAAGAATGCGTTGCACGATGGGGTCGCGGCGCGCTTGACCCAGTCGTAGCGAGAATCGTGGCAACAGGCCCAGACGAGCCAGTGCGGCCCATTGCACCAGTAATTGGGCCAGACCACCTATCATCACCCCAACAGCCAGCGCATAAATCGGCGTGTCCATGTACTGCACCAGAAACAGGCTGGCGCCAATCATGGACAGATTCAGCAGGATAGGGGTGAAGGCCGGCACCGCAAAGCGGCTCCAGGTATTGAGTACGGCAGACGCAAACGCCACCAGCGACATGCAGATGATGTAGGGGAACATCATCCGCGTCATGGTGATGGCGGCGCCAAATTCGGTTTGTCGTTCGGGGGCGGTCAAGCCGCTGGCCATGGCGCTGACCACCCAAGGGGCGGCCAGGATGCCGATGACCGTGACCAGCATGACGGCAAAGGTCAGCAGCAGGGCGACACGGTCCAGCAATTGCTGCACCTTGTCTTGTCCATGCTCTTTGCGCACCTGTCCCAGAATGGGTACAAAGGCTTGCGAAAACGCCCCTTCAGCAAACAGACGTCGCAGCAGGTTGGGAATGCGAAATGCGACCCAGAAAGCGTCGGTAAGCGGACCCGCCCCAAAGGCGCGGGCAATCAAAATATCGCGTGCCAGTCCGGTGATACGAGACAGCAGCGTCAGGCCACTAATCGTGGCCGCCGAGCGAAACAAACCCATTGGAGCCGATACAGAAAGTTATTTTGGTGCCATACGAATGGCGCCATCCAGACGGATGGTTTCACCATTGAGCATTTCGTTATTGATAATGCTCTGCACCAGTTGGGAGAAATCTTCAGGGCGACCCAGACGCGAGGGGAAGGGAATGCTGGCTGCCAGCGAGTCCTGAACTTCCTGAGGCATGGCAAACATCATGGGGGTGCCGAAGATGCCGGGAGCAATCGTCATGACACGAATGCCGGTTTGGGCCAGGTCGCGGGCCAGGGGCAGGGTCAAGCCGACCACGCCCGCCTTGGAGGCGCCGTAAGCCGCTTGGCCGATTTGGCCGTCATAGGCGGCGACCGAAGCCGTATTGATCAGCACACCACGTTCGCCCGATGCTTCAGGCGTGTTGTTGCTCATGGCAGCGGCGGCCAGACGACACATATTGAAGGTGCCGACCAGGTTGATCATGACGGTTTTTTGAAACAGGTCCAGCGTGTGTGGGCCGTTGCGTCCCACGGTGCGTGAGGCAGGGGCCACACCGGCACAGTTGATCAATCCGAACAGAGGGCGGGCGCTGTCCTGGCACGCCAGATCCACGACGGCCTGGGCATCGTGCTCGGAAGTCACATCGCAGCGCTGATAGTGTTGGCCCAGCTCTTTGGCCAAAGCCTGGCCGGCCTCGTCCTGAATGTCGGCAATCACCACGCGGGCGCCGTTTTGAACCAGCATACGTACGGTGCCTGCGCCCAGACCCGATGCGCCGCCCGTGACAATAAAAGTCTTGTTATTGATTTGCATGAGCTTGTCTCCCTTGAATAATAAACAACCGGCCCTTTTGGGGCCGGCTGAATCTTGATTTGCTTAGCTTGCCAGGGCGTCCACAATGCGCTGGCGGATTTCATCGACGCTGCCCACGCCGGAAATCTTGCGATAGGCTGGCGCTTGCGGGTCGCCGGTGGCTGACCATTGCGAGTAGTAATCGACCAGAGGGCGGGTCTGCTCGCGATAGACAGACAAGCGGTGGCGGACGGTTTCCTCGCGGTCATCATCGCGCTGGAGCAAGGGTTCGCCAGTTACATCGTCCACACCGGGGGTTTGGGGTGGGTTGAACGTGACGTGGTAGCTGCGACCGCTGGCCGCGTGAATACGGCGGCCGCTCATGCGTTCGATAATGCTTTCTTCCGGTACGTCGATTTCGATCACGAAGTCCAGTTTGACCTGAGCATCCTTCAAGGCGTCGGCCTGGGGAATCGTGCGCGGGAAACCGTCGAACAGGTAGCCGGGCTCACAGTCTGCTTCTTTCAGACGGTCGCGAACCAGACCGATGATGATGTCATCGGAGACCAGGCCACCGGCGTCCATGATTTTTTTGGCTTCTACACCCAACGGGGACTGGGCTTTGACAGCGGCACGCAACATATCGCCCGTGGAAATTTGTGGAATACCAAATTTCTCGGTGATGAAAGCAGCCTGAGTGCCTTTGCCGGCACCAGGGGGCCCGAGCAGTATAAGTCGCATGAATTCCTCCAGGAAATGCGTCGATCCGATTCTCGCTTCAGTATGATGCGTTGCAGCATAATGAGCGCATTTTTTATTCGGATGGAGCAGAAAAAAGATCTTTTATAACCGATTTGCGAAGTGAGCGCGTACTCTTTCCAGGTCTTGTTCGGTGTCTACCCCCGCTGCAGGAATCTCCTGGAGGCGGTGAACCATAATCTGGAAGCCGTTTTCCATGGCTCGCAACTGCTCCAGAGACTCAAAGTGTTCCAGCGGCCCACGCGGTAGCTGGGCGTACTGCTGCAGGAAGCGATTTCGGTACGCATAAAGGCCAATATGGTGCAATGCGGGAAGTCCGTCGGCCAGTACCCGCTCTCCCTGGGCCAGTGCGTCGCGGGCCCAGGGCATGGGCGCACGCGAAAAGTACAGGGCGCGGCCTTGCAGGTCGCAGACCACTTTCACAGCATTGGGATTGAACAAGGTCTCGACGCTCTTGATGGGCGCGGCCAGCGTGGCGATATCGGCCTGCTCGCTGCGAGCCAGCAGTTCGGCGGCGGCATGGATGTGTTCGGGCTGAATCAGGGGTTCGTCGCCCTGCACATTGACCACGATCTCGTCCTCGGACAGCTCCAGCAGACGGGCGGCCTGTGCCAGACGGTCGGTGCCGGTCGGATGTTCGGCATCGGTCAGCAAGGCCCTGAAACCGTGCGCCTGCACGGCTTCGAGCACGCGGGTCGAGTCCGTCGCCACCCAAACCTGACGCGCTCCACTGAGCGCCGCTTGCTGGGCGCAGCGCACGATCATGGGTTGGCCAGCGATGTCGGCCAGCGGCTTGTTGGGTAGACGAGTCGAACCCAGGCGTGCGGGGATGATGACGGAAAAAGTCATATCAGTTGCTGGCGGGGTCCTGCGCGTTCAGTTGGCGCGCTTCGTTGACCAGCATGGTGGGGATGCCGTCCACAATAGGGAAGGCCAGTTTGTCGGCCTTGCAGACCAGTTCTTCTTGTTCGCGGTCGTGGCGCAGAGGGCCCTTGCACAGGGGGCAGACCAGTACGTCGAGTAGGCGAGTTTCCATTATTGAACTCCGGGTAAAGAGGGGGAGGTTAAGCGCCGCTTGCGCAACAGGCCATCCAGTTCAGCAATCCAGTCCGGACGTGAAAACATGGGCTGGACATCCACAACCCACAGACGTGGGTCGTTAAGGTGCTGGCATTTTACGGCGTCTTTACGGGTAATGAGTACCAACCCATCATGCAGGGCCTGAAAGTCCTGGGCTTGCAAGGCAGCATGGTCGGGCAGGGGGAAAGTCTGGTTCAGATGCAGACCACAAGTGCGCAGCATCGAAAAAAAACGGTCGGGCTGGCCAATGGCGGCCAGAGCTTGCAGTTCTTGTTGACCGTATTCCTGCTGCCAGTCTGACC
Organism: Alcaligenes aquatilis; assembly: GCF_003076515.1. Taxonomy (NCBI): domain Bacteria; kingdom Pseudomonadati; phylum Pseudomonadota; class Betaproteobacteria; order Burkholderiales; family Alcaligenaceae; genus Alcaligenes; species Alcaligenes aquatilis. Next base: position 656,779 of record NZ_CP022390.1, read on the forward strand.
AGTTCAGGCGGCGGCCCGAGCTCAAGTGCTCCAGCTGATGCGGGCGCAGGTTCATGGTCAGGGTGCGGCCAGGTTCGGCGGGTTGAGGGGTGGATGGAGCCGTTTGATCGGCCACCACTTGACTGATCAGCCAGTCCACGCTGCGCAGGCGTTCGGGGCCTTCACGCAATGGGCCGGCTGGCAGCAGCAAGCCGTTGCCCACGCCACGCGCATCTTGAACTACGACTTCCATATCGCGTTGCAGGGCCAGGTGTTGAAGGCCGTCATCTGAAATAATCAGGTCGATTGCTGGAAAGTTAGTGAGCAAAGCCTGGGCAGCCAGCGCACGGCGGGGGTGGACGGCAATGGGGGCCTGGGTTTGGGCGGCAATGAGTGCGGGTTCGTCGCCAAACTGTTCAGCAGCTAACTGACCTTGACCTACGTGAGGGCTGGGGCCGATTTTTACGCCATACCCACGGCTGATAATGCCGGGAGTCCATCCCAACGCGCGCAATTGCTCGGTCAGCGCCAGGACGATGGGGGTCTTGCCTGCGCCACCCACAATAATATTTCCCACCACAATGACCGGCACCGGGCTGCGGTAGGACGCGCTGGGATCTTGCTCGTAGCGTCGTTGTTTGCGCTGTACGAAAAGCGCAGCCAGCGTTGAAAGAGGGCGCATCAAGAGACTGAACCAGCCTTTTTTCTGCCACTGTTGGTGAAGCCAATCAGTCAGGCGGACACGCACACTCATGGGGCCTGGGTCGCAAAGTGAACGCGGTGGATGCCTACCTGACGGGCGGCCTCCATAGCCTGAACGACGGCAAAGTGAGGGGCCTGGGCATCGGCCAGAATCAGCAGGCTACTGTTCTCGTCGGTTTTCTCAGTCGACAAGGCTTGACTAAGGGGGGAGGCGCTACTGGCGTCCAGCCACATGCCGTTCAAGGCATAGCGCCCATCCTGGCTGATGGCCAATAACAGTTCAGCCGCTTGGGCAGCTTGGGCCTGAGCCTGGGGCAAGGACACATCCAGCTGGCGATAGCGCACGAAGGTGCTACTGGCAGCCAGAAAAATCAGCACGACCAGCAAGACATCAATCAAGGGCACCAGGTTCAGTTCCAGCGTGTCTGGGTCTTGGGCTCGGCGAAAGCGCATCAGGCAGCCCTCTGAGCCAGCAGACGATCCAGGGCACCGGCTTCTGTTTCCAGGCAGTGCAGCAGATAGTCGGCACGGCTGCGAAAGTAACGGTGAAAGATCATGGCCGGGACGGCAATCAGAATCCCCAGGGCGGTGTTGTAAAGGGCAACGGAAATGCCACGGGCAATCAGGCTGGGGTCACCCCCAGCGGGGTCGTAGGCGGCAAAAATGTCGATCATGCCAATGACTGTACCGAACAGGCCCAGCAAGGGGGCGATCACGGCAATGGTGCCCAGTGCCGGAATATATTTGTTCAATTGGTAGCTGATGTCTTTGCCTTCTGCTTCCACAGCAGCCTCACGCAAGGCGGGGGACAGGTGGCGGTTCTTCAGTACAGTGGCTAACACTCGACCCAAGGGGGAGTTGTCGTACAGGCGAGGCAGCGAGTCATCCTGAACACGGTTCTGGCTTGTCAGTTCGCTGATCTGGCGTGCCAGTCCAGCCGGTAAGATCCGTTTACTGCGCAGGGCCAGAAGGCGCTCCAGGATCAAACCCAGGGCAAGAATGGAGCAGGCCAGCAGAAACCAGACAGGCCAGCCAGCGGCATGGATCAAAGTAAGCACGAGTCGATTATCCGGTCAGGAAATAAATCAGCACTTATTGTAGAGCCCCTGTCTGCATTGCGGGAATGTTCCGGCGCTGGCGCGGTACACTTTAACGTCTTTTCCACGCAAAATGACGCCAAACCCCTGATGTATTTGAAGTAATAAGTGTAGTGCTAAAACTATCCACAAAAACTGTGGATAATTCTGTGCATAAAACATCCCATAGTGGCTCGGGTGGTGGTTTAGAGGTTCTCTGGCTAATTTTCGACCATTTTTGTGTTTTCTTAAATGTCGTGTAATTTCAATTACTTAATGAATTTATGTGATGTGAACTATCAGGTATTGGGCGGAAACCATTGTCTTGGCGTCTATTTGACAAAAGCATGACAGTTGTGGATACGGAGCGGTGGAAAACTAGCTAGTGGCGAGTCAAAAACAAAGAATATGATGCATTATCAAGAATCTAGAGCACCCGCAGTATGGACCGTGGCGCAGTTGAACCGCCGTGTCAGCCAATTGCTGGACGAGCACATGCCGGTAGTTTGGGTCAGCGGCGAAGTATCCAACTTTACCCAGGCCGCTTCCGGGCATTGGTACTTTTCCATCAAGGACGACAAGGCGGCGGTGCGTGCCGTGATGTTCCGGGGGCGCGCCCAAACCGTGGGCTTTGTGCCGCGTGCAGGCGAGCGCTTCGAGTTTCGCTGCTCGGTGACCTTGTACGAGGCGCGTGGGGATTTTCAAGTTCAGGTTGAGGGCATGCGCCGCGCGGGCCTGGGGGATTTGCATGAAGCATTTTTGCGACTGAAAAGTCAGTTGCAAAGCGAAGGACTGTTCGAGCCGGAACGCAAACGCCCCATTGCCACCTTGCCGCGTAGCATAGGCATCATCACCTCCTTGGCTGCTGCGGCCTTGCGAGATGTGCTGACGGCGATGGAGCGTCGCGCTCCGCATGTGCGCATTATTGTTTACCCCGCCCCGGTCCAGGGTGCTGAAGCGCCACCGCGATTGCGACAAGCGCTGGAAACCGCGATTGAGCGAGCCGAGGTTGATACGCTCTTGCTGGTACGCGGGGGCGGCAGCCTGGAAGATCTCTGGGCGTTTAACGATGAGGGGCTGGCGCGCCTGATCGCCTCCAGTCCTATTCCTATTATTAGTGGGGTGGGACATGAGACGGATTTCACCATTGCCGATTTCGTGGCCGACTTGCGTGCACCTACACCCACGGCAGCAGCCGAACTGGCTTGCCTGGGACGTGATCAATTGCTGGAGCAGGTCTTTGCACGTATAGGGGCTTTGAGCCACGGCGTGCAGCGCCATGTGGACCGGGCCTCTTTGCGTCTGGATCGAGCGGTGGCCAAACTGGTTTCCCCACATCAACGCCTGGCCCAGCAGCAGCAAGGCCTGGATCATCTGACCCAAAGACTGCAACGCGTGGCCCGCAGCGTGCCCGATGCTGCCGCTTTGCGCTTGGCCACATTGCAGGCACGTTTGGAGCGCAACATTCCGCAGTTGACGTCAAGACAGCAAAATCTGAATATGCTTTTCCAGCGGCTGGAAAAAGGTCTGGACCATGCGCTGGTTTTGCGCCGTCAACGCCTGGCTGCGGCTCAGCAAACACTGCAAGCCCTGTCCCCGCGCCTTATCATCAATCGTGGATATGCCATAGTCAGGGATAGCGAGGGGAAAGTTGTAAAAAATGCGTTAGACTTAAAGATTGGTGAACGACTCGATGTCGAGTTGAGTCGCGGTCATGTGACGGTGGATGTGGTGCGCACGCACGATCTGCTTTAGGCTGCGTCGTCCTTGTTGGATACCAAACCCGGTTTTTTTTTAGAAGGAATTGAAATGGCATTCACTCTTCCAGCTCTTCCATACGAACTCAACGCCCTTGAGCCACACATCTCCAAAGAGACTTTGGAGTTTCACTACGGTAAGCACCATCAGGCTTACGTCACCAACCTGAACAACCTGGTTGCTGGCACCGAATTTGAAAATGCTTCCCTGGAAGATGTGGTCAAGAAATCCTCCGGTGGCGTGTTCAATAACGCTGCTCAGGTTTGGAACCACACTTTCTACTGGAACAGCCTGTCCCCTAACGGTGGCGGCGCTCCTACCGGCAAACTGGCCGATGCCATCAATGCCAAATGGGGCAGCTTTGATGCCTTCAAAGAAGCCTTCACCAAGTCTGCTGTTGGCAACTTTGGTTCGGGCTGGACCTGGTTGGTCAAAAAGGCCGACGGTTCCCTGGATATCGTCAACACCAGCAACGCTGGCACGACCCTGACTTCCGATGACGTTGCCCTGATCACCTGTGATGTGTGGGAACACGCCTACTACATCGACTACCGCAATGCCCGTCCCAAGTACCTGGAAATTTTCTGGAACCTGGTGAACTGGGATTTTGCCGCCAAAAACCTGGGTTAATCGCTCAGGTCGTGGGTAGCGCTCATTGGAGTGCTGCCCGGCAAGAAAAAACCGCCATGCGCATGCTGGCGGTTTTTTTTATGGCTTCAATGAAAACAAGGCATAGGGCAGAGGCCGCCATACCTTGTTGTCGAAAGCGTTACATCTGGGATTGCTGGTAATCTTCCAGACCCACTTTCTCGATCAGACCTAATTGTTTTTCCAACCAGTAGGTATGGTCTTCTTCCGTATCGCGCAACTGGGCCAGAATAATGTCGCGGGTGACAAAGTCGCTGGCGGATTCGGCCAGTTCAATGCCCTTTTGCAAAGCAGCGCGAACCTCATATTCCAGCTCCAGGTCCTTGCGCAACATGCCGACTACGTCTTTGCCGGGCTCAAACGCATTGGGGCGCATGTCGGGAATACCGTCGAGCATCAGGATGCGACGGATCAGGGCGTCAGCGTGCTGGGTTTCTTCCTCCATTTCGTGGTTCATGCGCTCGTAAAGCTGCGTGAAACCCAGATGCTCATAAAAGCGGGAATGAATAAAGTACTGGTCACGCGCGGCGAGTTCGCCGCGCAGCAATTGATTCAGATAGTCGAGGACTTCGGGATTACCTTGCATGATGATGAGCCTGTAGAGAATGCCAACGGTGAAAGTATGCCATGGGGCTACGCGTCATGGGGTTTACACTGGGACGATGAGAGGGGGGTGAGGCTGAGGTTCGAGAGAGCTGCCGGATAGTTGGACGGCAAACGGTGGATTTCGTCTATCCGTATTTTCTTTCGAGCTGGCTATTGGGGGTCTGAGAAATTGACCGCGCAGCGGACGGCCTCCGTAATGATAAAAATCCTGCCAGCTCTCAAGCGCTACTATCAAAACAGTAGATTTCGAGCGCTCTCTATAGCGCTCTCGCGTGATTTTATTCAAGTTATCAGGGTGATTTTCATGAGTCAGGACGCCTTTATTTGTGACGCAATTCGTACGCCTTTCGGACGTTATGGCGGTTCGCTGTCCGCTGTGAGGGCGGATGACTTGGGTGCAGTGCCTATCGCCGCGCTGATCAAGCGCAATCCGCAAGTCGATTGGTCCAAGTTGGACGATGTAATGTACGGTTGCGCCAACCAGGCGGGTGAGGACAACCGTAACGTGGCACGCATGTCCGCGCTGCTAGCCGGTCTGCCCGTGGACGTACCTGGTGTGACTTTGAACCGGTTGTGCGGCTCCGGCTTGGACGCGATTGGTTCGGCTGCTCGCGCGATTCGCGCTGGCGATGCCTCCTTCATCCTGGCTGGTGGTGTAGAAAGCATGAGCCGCGCTCCCTTCGTGATGGGCAAGGCTGAATCGGCGTTCTCCCGTAGCGCCAACATTTATGACACCACGATTGGCTGGCGTTTCATCAACAAGGCCATGAAAGAGCAGTACGGTGTGGATTCCATGCCTGAAACGGCTGAAAACGTCGCCCAGCAGTTCAATGTGTCCCGTGCAGACCAGGACGTCTTTGCCCTGAACAGCCAACTGCGTGCTGCTGCGGCTCAAGAAGCGGGCATTCTGGCTGAAGAAATCACCCCCGTGATCATTGCCCAGCGCAAGGGCGATCCCATTGTGGTGGACAAGGACGAGCATCCGCGTGCCACGACTCTGGAGTCCCTGACTCGTCTGAAGCCTGTCGTGCGTGCCGATGGCACCGTGACGGCCGGTAATGCCTCGGGTGTGAACGACGGCGCTTGCGCGCTGCTGGTCGCCGACAAGGCAACGGTTCAAGCTCAGGGTCTGACTCCACGCGCTCGTGTGGTGGCCATGGCCTTTGCGGGTGTCGAGCCTCGTATCATGGGTATTGGGCCAGCACCGGCCAGCCAGAAAGTCCTGGCCTTGGCCGGCCTGACACTGGATCAAATGGATGTGATCGAGCTGAACGAAGCCTTTGCCGCTCAAGGCTTGGCGGTAACTCGTATGTTGGGTCTGGCTGATAACGATCCGCGTGTGAACCCGAACGGGGGCGCAATTGCTCTGGGTCATCCTTTGGGTGCCAGTGGTGCGCGTCTGGCAATTGCAGCCATCAACCAATTGCACCGCACAGGCGGTCGCTACGCCCTGTGCACCATGTGTATTGGCGTCGGACAGGGCGTGGCTTTGATTCTTGAGCGCGTCTAACTACGGTTTCAGAGCAGGCAGGCCGGTGATTTTCTCACCGGCCTTTTTATCTGCTTGCTTGAACCAGCCTTGTTCCATTTCCAAGGCGTAGCGCACAGGTCGCACCGGGCAGTGGGATTGAAGATCAAAGGGTTGCATGGCTTCGATATTGGTAATCG